>NZQM01000185.1 GCA_002695905.1 Parvibaculum sp. | reverse complement strand
CACACTAAAAGAAATCGCCGAGCTTACACGTATTCCCTACCACACTGTCAGGGATATCTGGAAGGGGTCGAGTAAAGGTAAGAAATGGGCTAATAACCCCCTCTGTCCTACAGTTACGATCAACTCCATTGATCCTGAATAAGATCACGAGCATCATAAAATATTTTTTTACAGTCACTATTGGGACTAAACACACATAACGTGTTAAAGTAACAGTAGAGTGTCCTTTCCCGAAACCTTTCGTCTACACACCGCTGACACAACTCTAGTGCCGTTCGTTCTGGGTCACTAAATAAGTCATCTCCTAACTGATTACGGAGACTATTCATAGTGGATAGATATTGTCGTATCGTGCTAGGTTTAATGTAAGGTTTAGACCTAATAAGATGTATTTTGTCACGTAAAAATAGGGGTGGAGTTGCCATAGCCGCAGATTCCATTACTATAGTATAAGATTTAGAAACGTGCGTAAGCTTGACCATTGGCGAAGGTCACAAGCATATCATAACAGCACCAGCTATGAATTTGTTTAGCAGCAGCTACACCGACGCCTTGAAAATTCAGGAAACACTGGAGTGCAGTGGTGTTAATCCCGTTTTCCACCCTAGTAGCACTGCTAGTAGCACCAAAGGCCTCAAGGTCGATACCCATCGCAAATTTACCGAGCTCAGTACCAGGGACATCGGCCGCCACATCGGCGACAACATCACCCTGGGCGCGGAGGAAGTTATTACGGGTGAGGTAGTTACTAACCTGGAGCAGGTTACTGGAGACACCAAAACACTTACAGAGGTGTTCACCGATTTCCTTATCCGTGTCCATCGGCTGGGATGGGACACGGGAGGCACCAATCTGGTAGAATACCGAGGCAATACCGAGACGTGCCCGTCCCGAAATGTTGTAATGGTCTTGATCATCGACTGGACGATAGAGTCCCGTCAAGAAATGCTTAGCACTGGAATAGCTAAACGGAAGTAGAATGTTAGCCGATGTATCACCCGCAGCAATCTGGGATTGCGAGTGGGCATAACTGGAAGTATTAAGAGCGTACACACCACCGACGGCCTGGTCAATCAGGGCCTGAGCATTACTAGACACTTGGACGTAGGTTGCCTTAAGCTGAGTGTTGCTGATAGTGTAGGTTGCTAGGGCAGCACCACCCTGAGCACTGACAAGAGCCTTTGCGTTACTACACAGGTCAATCTCAACACGAAGCGGTGCCGCCGTGGCTGCATGACTACACCAGGCTTTCTGGGCCATAGTTCCTATAAGAGGACACATTAGCGGGACAACCATATGGTGACCACCAACCGCAATACCCAAGTTGTCGGGGTAGGCGGGGGTGGAATAGGCACGTTGGAAAGTACCTGTAGTCGCACCACCCGCAGCCAGATCAGCCGCCGTTGCCTCACCATTAGGGGCATCCTTGAGTAGACAACTGAGTGTTTTGCCATTGGTGGGGTCCTGGGTTACGTCTTCAATAATCCTCGCTAAACGTCCATACTCAGGAATATCGACCAAAAGTTGACTTCCGTGATAGAGCCGATAGCGCTCGATTATACCCCCAGCATCAATGTCCAGACCAGCGGGGTTACCAGCAATAGTCATGGTAAAGGTGAAATTAACGTCAGGCATAAGGTATGTCGATGGCTGGTTAGGGAGCGTGAAGCGAACCGTCGCTCCAGGGTTATTCTCGTCGTTCTCCGCAGGGGAGGCGTGGTAAGTTTTACGTGCCTCGATGGAAGCAGGGCGGTCACCTCCAATCAATTGACTGGGGATACCAACACGTTCCATTGAGGACATATTCATCTGTGCGTCAAAATCTGTCATTGTTATGATTAGTCAAAATATTTTTTTTTTACGGTCGACCATCCCAATTTTTAAGGTCCTCGTTAGTCATTGGTGTGAGAGATAAACACGCCGACCACTCACCTGTTTTGACGGGAGCCGCGGCGGTTCCTAAACAAAAATAACCATCATCAGGGCATTCTAGCAACACCTCATAGGTTCCATTAACATTAGGTCGATCAACAACGACAGTAGGACATTTATCAGGAGACATCACAACTCCTTTGGTTTTTATATCGGCACCGCCTGAATATCTACTAGCATCACAGGTTCCTAAAATAACACGAGATTCAGGGACTCGTCCAGATCCCGCAATAGTGTCGGCACCGAACATACTCTGTGTATTCCAACCCCTCGGCATTACAAACTTAAAACAGGTGGGACTAACTACTCCGTTACCATCTACAGCAGGATTGAGGGATACACTAGTAGCAATAGCGGCGGGTTGACCCACTTGGTTAGGGGATTGCATGGCGAAGCTTTCTAACCTTAGTAAAAACTTCTCGAAACGGGGCAATTGGGGAAACTGGATACGACACCTAACAAAAGTATTTCTTAGGGCAGCAAGGGCTGCGGCACCACCGCCACCGTCTGTCACAGGCACAGCTCTAGCTTTTGTACTATCTATCCAAACACAATATTTAGCCTTGTCTTCTGCCATTATATATTATACTATACTTTTAAAAAAATTAACGTTAGGTTGTCATCAACGATTGTAAACCTGCCCCTGTTTTTTCCAGGATTTGGCCTATCCCAGTTGTCCCTTTAGCAGCCATATTAGCACCACCTACCAGACCCCGTAATCCCTGAATAGGGGCAGAACCTACCAGAGCGTCACCAAACAGCGGGATCCTTCCTACTGTATCAATTCCATGACCTACATAATCGGCGGCCCGTTGACCCGCCCGACCGAAATTAGTTATTACACGACCACCAAGTCTCATACCTGATGCGACACGTTGTCCTAATCTGCGTAATACTCCCATTTTATATTATACTTTTTGGAAAAAAGTATTACAAAAAAAGGGCGTGGATTAACTAATCCCAAATCTCCTTCTCCTCCTAAACATACGCCGTCTCCTACGAGAATCCACAAAACTTGATTCCAGTTCCTTGGCAGTTGAGATATTTGCGGGTAGTGGGGGTAATGGGGCGACAGGGGTAGGCGGATTGACTCGTTCTACAAAACTGACTAGGAGGGTTATGTTAAATCTAGCTCCGTGTAGGTTAACAGCGTCCCCATTATGATCGCTTAACGCTAGGTCAACATATTGGAAAATCTGCTGTCGGTATAAGAATCCATCTAGCGTGTTACCCGTATACAAAATGATGCTACCGAATGGGGCATTAACAGGTATCTTAGTCAAAACGTGTTGGTCACTGACATCATTCGGGATAGTATCGATACTATCGGTGTGTAAACTGTGACTAGTAATACTAATATTATGGAATCTACTAGAATCGGCTACTATTTCACTCGGGACATTTGGTACGCTAGTAGCACTACCGTCGTTATTTAGGGTCGTGAAAAACACAAATCTGTCTCCATATTCAGGCCTCCAAATAGCAGGGTTATAGTAAACACCAGGTTTCCTCATCGGGAAACCAAAAAATGCCATAATGCTTCTAGCATCGCTTATGGTGGGTAGGACAGGAACCTCGTAATATGCCCCTGTAGGGCTAGGTGTTCCTACATCAACACCCCAAACCAAGAAAAAAGCCAGGGCCGCAGCTGTTCCACCACTAAAATCCCACTTTAGTGTGGTTTTATCCCAAGTAATTACTAACTTATCGGCATCTGCTTGGGTGAAATTACCAGCGGCCACCTTAGCTGCCTTCTGGGCGTTAAAACTAGATAACCAGGTACATGGTGTCCACCTTTTAGCGGGAAACGTCCAAACCTGGTCGGTGATAGCAGTAACTAAATTTGTACCATACCAATAGGGTCTCATTTGTTGGTCCTGGTCCCAACTATACCAACTATTAGGTATTTCAGCGTTTAATACCGATATATTAAGGAAGTTATTAGCGGGAACAACGATACTCCTACTAAATGGGAAAAAGATATGGGTATCATTAGGGTCGTTGTTTCCAGGATTTACGGAAGGGTCGTCACTACGTAGATTAATAAGGAGGTTCTGGTAGTTAGGATTAATAGCCATTACTATACTTTTATAAAAAATTACTCAAATTTCAGGGTAACAGGTTTTTTCTCAAATCTAGCTGGTATTGGTGGTGGGTCACGCTTACGTTGGTATTTAATCTCCCTCTCTAGTCGTCTCAGGTAGTTTTTATAGCTCCTTTTACCGTGTGCCTGTTCCCTCGATAATTCCAGTTGTGCGTCTACTAAACCTTCTGGTAACCATTCTGGTTGGACATCCAGACCCCTTGCGATCCAATCACGATACCATAGGTAAGAGGGGTTCTTACCACGTCTCTCAAAACACAAATAACCTAGCTCAGTCTCACTTAATACATTACAGATATGATCTTTATCACAGGGTCTCTCTAGTCCAAGTTCCATCTCGGCTAATGTTTCCCATTCATCGATAGATAGGTCTACAAAACTGGCTTTAGCAAAATCACTGGGTTCCAATCCTTTATGGAACGCTTGGTCAGCGACCTTTTGGATTTTCATCATAAGTTGTAGTTGGTTTTCGGGTATTTTTTCCTGTAAATCTTGAGACATTTGGTTATACTTTAGAAAAAATATCTGTCTAGTAACAAATGAGTGACACGGAAAAGATAGAACCTCAGGTCGATATTGACGTCGAAAAGCCCCTCACAGTAACCGAAATTGAAACCAAGCCAAAGCGGGAAAAGAAACCTAGAACAGAAGCCCAGAAAAAGGCGTTTGAAAAGGCAGTGGCTACCCGTCGGGCTAACCAGAAGCGTCAGGCAGAGGCTAGGAAGGCTAAAACGGAAACGAAACCACCTGCCCGTCGTGAGGAGGCGGAACCCCTCAGTGACGAAGAGGAGGAGGTAGTAGTCAAACGAAGACCTAAAAAGAAAAAGCCACGCAGACGTATTGTATACGAGGATTCATCTAGTAGCGAAGAAGAGACGGTAGCCGTTGTTAAACGACGTAAAAAAAAGAAGAAACCCGAGGTGCTATATGAAAGTGATATCGAGGAAGTCCCAGAACCAGCACCAGCACCAGCACCAGCACCAGCACCCGAACAGGTATATGTCCCTCGTATGCCTCAGTTTCGATTAGTTTAAACTAAAATACCTTGTCCACCTACTATGGGTGTATTAATATCTCCAAAAGCGCTCCAAGGTCGCATAGGGGCGTTTTTAGTCCAATAGGGGCTATTTGGATCTGTGAACTGGTTCATCAGGTGTGGTGCGATTGGGTTAAAACCTATATTGTAATTTGGGTAAGTGGTTAATCTGTTACTAGTAGTAGCCTTTTGGGCAGACATGGAAACGATATCACCCTCAATTCGATGGTGAATAAACCTTTCACACACGCTGGGTGGCATTTCTTGCTGGGCACATAGCTTACCTAGTTCCTTGTCCTCCCCAAACAGACTACTACCAGCATTAAAACCGACACCGATGGCATTGGGTCTTTCCCGTATTACACCCTTGACTATTGACCCACCTAACGAGTGTCCCACTAGACGGGGTGGTGAACCATATTTCTCTTTGACCTGGTCATAGATATCTAGTGCGTCCTGGAATCTCTCACTTTTGGTTAAGTCACCACCGATGATTTTACCCCAATAACCCGTAGCGTCTCCTAAATTAGCTGTGCCCCGATAGGATAGATATGACTGATTGTTCTCTGGGTTGTGATAAACCGCATATCGTGGGGTGCTAAGACCCTCTATTAAATTATAGTCACCCAAACGTTTGGCTCTAGGTTCGGTATCCGTCCCGTTATAGGCCTCACTGGCCATTAACGCATCCATTTGACTGGTGCTATATTGTGGGTCGGTAGTAGTGTCGTATTTAGTCTTAAGTCCAGTCACATCACCGATAAATCCGCTATCTGTTTGACCACCGCTAGGTAAACCCACACCAGGTAGTTGACTTAACGTGCTAGTTCCCTGTGGGGTTGGTATCCCTGTAGAGGGAGCCTGGGGTGTCTGGATTGTTGCGCTAACAGGATTAGCGAAACCAGGGTTACTTTCAGTATATCCGTAAAATTTCTCGATGTTATCATAATATTCTTTCCTTCGGTCTGGTGGTGCGGTGGGGGCGGGTTGAGGAACAGGCGGTGTTACTGTCGGTATGGACGGTGTAGGAACAGCAGGGACAGGAGGAGTCGGGCCAGGTGGAGGTTGAATAGCAGGGTCTGGGGTAACGTTAGTTCCTACTGGAGGGGTAAAACCCGCCTCCCACCCAGGTGGTGGCCAATCCCCATCCCATCCAGGTGGACGCATACTAGAAACTTGTGATAACTGCTCCTGTCGTAACCTTTCGGCTTCCGCCGCCGCTTCGGCGGCTAATCGTTCAGCCTCCCTCTGCCTATCTCGTTCCTTGTTGGCTTCTAGGTCTCGCCAATATTGATCATTGGCCGCTATTTGCTCCTGTCGTTTTCGCTCTAGCTCTGCCTGTTGTGCTTGTCGTTTACGATCCGCTTCCTTTTCCCTGGAGAGCTTGATAAAAGCACTAGCTTGACTATTAATACTGGAAAGATTGGGTAAGTCTGTGGAACCCTCACTATATTTAGTCCCGCCTGTTAATTTACTGATTAAACTACTAACAGCCGACTCTAATCCCATTTCTCCCCCGTCAATAGCTTCGCTGGAACCTGTAATATCACCTCTACTACCGCCCTTAACACCACTAGCTCCCGCCGCGTGGAAGGCCCCTCTGGTAATAGCAGACGCCGCTACTTTGGGTAACACGACATCTCTCCAGACATCTGTCCCTTTTGGTCCTGGGATTCCTCCCATCATACGGGCAGTTTCGGCTCTGTAACGTTCATAGGCAGGGATGGTCGTTACCCATTCGTCGTAGGGGACGTATTGGAGTGTACCCATAGTACCGAAGTTTTTCTGGAATAAGAAACCTCCCCTACCATCTTCCCTGACATCACCATATCTAAGTGCTGATCTCACTGGAGCCATTTATACTTATTAAAATATTAATTCCCACAGGTACAAGGTTGACGACTCCCACGTCCCAGCATACGGCTCACTCGGTATCGTTCTTCGTTTTCCCGTCGTTGTCTCCCAGCCATACGAGTTAGTCGTGACGGGTTGTATTGTGATTTGTTTGGGGCGTTAAAGGAGTCATAGCTGATTTTCCCTTTTGGGGCTGGACTAGACATTACAGTCCCACAAGTAACGACTCCTCTCTGGAAGTGGTATAGGGCCAAATCCTTATCCCACCGTTTCTGTCCTGTGGATTTGTCATAATCGAATGGAGAGTATTGGGGGTAGTAGGGTTTGTTTTTACCTCCCTTAAAATTACGTGGTAGTTTGGGTGTTTGGTAGGTGGCTTCTGCGACTCCTGAACTCATTTGTATATTATACTTTTTAGAAAAAAGTAACAAAAAAGTGTCGTTTGTTGCTTTTAGTGGAAAAATTTGATTCACTTAAAAGTAACAAAAGTTTCTAATATATAATATGGACGACTCTCTTAACTCCTACCAACAATGGTTGCGGAAGTCACCCAGACGGAGTCGGGATAAAATCAACCTTGAAATAGAGGCTAGTCAAATGTGTCCATCGGTCCAATACCAACCGAAATGTGACAGTTGTAAGAAATCGTTACCGCTAGGAACCCCTGAGTGGAAAAAGCTTTGTCTCAGTTGTTATTATGGGAGTAAGCCAGAACCAACTGGTAAATGTCTTATTTTAACTGATAGTGATGATGAAAACTAGCCAATGCCCCATCCCCTTGCTAACTGTCTCACACGGTTTGTAAAATTTTGTCTTGGCTGTGGGTTTCTACGCCTAACAGCCCTAATGGTTTGTGCTAGATTATCATCAATAACCCGTCCTTGAGCAATACCTAAAACACGGTTGTAATCGTCTTCTATTGCTGCACGAACTGGTGGGTTGGCCGTTCTGTAGTCCATAAAGGCTTGGTCAATATGTCCACGGACGTGACTTGCCTCGTCGGTCAACACTTGTTCGTCGGTAAACGGATCAAATCTCGGATCTCCAGTGGGATTATTACCAAACTCGGTCGATGTCAACCTACCCCTGATATTTCGAATATTATCATCGTTCATAATAAACTCGTCAATGTGGCGTTCTTCTGCTACTCCTCCTGTATTACGACGTTGTCGACGCCGTTGGAACGGACCCCAATGGTCACGGTACTCTGTTTGTCCGACACCTGTAAAAAAGGAGGCGAAATCTAGAACTCTATCTGCCATTATAATACTTTTTGAGAAAATATCTTATATGACGTCGGTACCAGTAATCTCCAGTCTATTTAAGTTTCGGTAATACTGTAACGGTTCTAGCACACAATGAAACTTATCATAGGGCTTTTGGAAACAATACTTTAACACCCCGACAGCGTCACGTTTATCCATCGAAAACAGCTCCTCCGTGATACTATCTAGTTCTTTGTTATTAACAGGCTTATTGGCCAGTATAATACTTGATATATTTTTCCTTATGGGTAGGGGCATACTGTTAAAATACTGGACAGTCATCATAATAGATACCCGTAAATGCCTTCTATTAAGTATAATGTAGGTCAGTAACTTGGCTACTGCGTTATTTTTAAGAAACACCGCCATGTCATCTAAGATAATTAGGTTATTAGGTGGGTCAGGTGACTTGTCCTCGTCATCGTCTTCCTCCCATTCTTCTCTATCTCGATCGATACGTTTAAGGACTTCGCCTAGGTCTTCTGCTGTTAACTCGTCAAACAGATTACCGCCTTTTAGACTTCGAAAGGGATTATTTTTCAATGACTTTCTGCTATTCGTCGGCATAAACACATAGATATGGTCGAATACCTTGTTGTACACCCGTTTACTGAGGAGGCTACTAATCATATGACTAGTCTTACCTGAACGTGGCTGACCCACAAATACAGTAAAGAAACTCCTGTTTTCAAAGGGATCAATATCTCTCTTACAAAGTGGTCGATCACAACAAAATTTAGGAGGATCAAGCTGGAGTCGTCCTTTATACTCAGTAATTTTCATACTCTATTATAATGGCACAATATAATTCAAGCTTTAACAACCAAGTCAACACCGTCCAACCGATGACGGGGGAACAAACCATCCACGTTGACCAAATTGATTTTGATACTAGTTGTCCGTGTCAAATAACCGCCTGTGATGGGGGAACTATCAAGGTTTGTGCTCCTATACATTTTGACCCTGCCCCTAGCTTTAGCCCGTGTCATTATGGTGAGACGGTGAAAGCAGATAAATTTGTAGCAAAACAAGGTGGTTATAGATTCGCATATCAAACCTCAACGTGTCCTAGTGATGTAGCACAAACGACCGCTCTTAGCTATTTTACTGATTTAACTGTTCCAGCGTTACCAGTATTATCAACCGTATTACAGTGTGCGGCAGGGGCAGCGGGTGGTGGATATATTACCATAAATGGCACAG
This sequence comes from Parvibaculum sp., assembly GCA_002695905.1. GTDB lineage: Bacteria > Pseudomonadota > Alphaproteobacteria > Parvibaculales > Parvibaculaceae > Mf105b01. The sequence goes on along the minus strand of NZQM01000185.1, from coordinate 428 downwards.
GCAATCAACCACTTGTAAATCCTGATAATAAAGGTATATCCCTTCACGGAGGTAGTTTACCGAATACAAAAGATATAATGATTACAGCAGGAGGGGCATCTGGTGGTGGTATTGATATACAAGCCCAAGATGACATAAATTTAACTACCACGGGCGGGACTATGAATATTTCTAACACGTCTGCTACGGGTGATATAAATATAGATGGAAACCATGATTTACATCTAAATCCCGACGGTTTATTTACATCTCGCAGTGATCAAGTAAGATTAAGAGGGTCACAGACCTACACGAGTAGTGGCTTTGAATTCAAGGGGAACGATACTGAGGTGATAATAGGTAACCCTGACGGTGGGGTCGATGTTGGAACTGGAAATTTTAACCCAACTGGTGGTAAAAATATGTATATAGCCCCTATTTGGTTTAAT
>NZQM01000184.1 GCA_002695905.1 Parvibaculum sp. | reverse complement strand
GGTCGACCTCAGCGGCATCACCACCATTGTAGTGGAGCTCGCCATATCCCCCGACGCTCGTGCGGTCCCACCAGCCTGGCGTTGACCCAGAACCTGCGCTCTCCGCAATGGTCTCCACCACTTCCCCTGTGGCCTCTACTTTTTCGTCAGTGTTTTCGACCTTTTGCGTCAGGGCTTCAATTTGCGCCTGCTGCGCTTGAATCACCTGCCACATTTCTTCGCGGGTTGGCAGATTGTCGGCCAGCGCCGCCCCACCCGGCAAGGTGATTGCATAGGCCAATGTCCCTGTTATCAATTTATTTTTGAGTTGCATTTTCATTTACCGATTTATGAATTTCTTCTGAATGGGCTGCACACCCCTCTAGCACTGGCTAAATGCCTGTGTTTTTGGTCGTACACAATCTATTAATGCGTATGATTATCATTTTTGTTATCATGTGATAAAAATGCCAACTTGCGGTGAGCACAAACCAGCGTCAGGGGACCAATTTGTCCAAACATGTGAAATTCCAGAGATCCAGACGGAGGATGCTGCAGCTCATCGCCAGCGCCTCAGTACTTCCGACATCAGCTTGGGCCACTTCATCCGTTCCGCCTGCGTCTTGGAACGGTGTGGCCTTTGGGGGTGACGTGACCCTCACGGTAGACGGGTTTGCACACGAAGTGGCACAGAGCCTTATAGAGGACGCTCGCTCAGAACTTGATCGACTGGAGAGGATTTTTAGTCTTTACAACAACCGCTCCACGCCCTCCAAGCTCAATCAGAACGGCACGCTGCATAACGCCCCGCGCGAGCTAACTGACGTGCTTCGTCTTTCAGATACTCTGTTCATCAAAACGGATGGTGCCTTTGATCCAACAGTTCAGACTTATTGGGATGAGGAAGACAACACGACAGTGGGGTTCAACCATGTCTCGGTCGACCGAGATACAATTCGTCTCGTTCCAGGGACACGTCTCACACTGAATGGCATCGCGCAGGGTTTCATCACTGATCATATAGCTGAGCGTTTTCGCACCGCAGGCGCCACTCACACGCTCATCAACCTTGGCGAATTCCAGGCAACCGGTCCCAAACTCGATGGAAGAGCTTGGGAGATCGGACTGCGTGACCCAGAGGCTATCTGGCGTGTAGCGGAAACAGTTTCGCTCAAGAAAGGTGCACTTGCGACATCCTCACGAGCTTTACCTTCAAGCAGGCTATCACAACATATTTTTGACCCGGCTACTGGATTAAGCCCAACGCACATCAAGTCGGTCAGTGTTATTGCGCCGACCGCCACATGGGCGGACGGACTTTCCACCGCGCTTTTCATTATGCCCCTGGAGAAGGGGTGCGACCTTCTTGGAACACAACAAAATGTTGCAGCCCGCTTCACGATGGCCGATGGAGAGGTATTCACCACCAGCGATTGGGGGCGACTGACAAGCTAACGAACCGAAACTAGTCGCCCTTCAGCTCCACTGGTTCATCAAGAATTTTCGAGAGTAAATCGCTATCGGCCTAGATATCCGGTGCGAAATTACAATCAACGCCTGCAGGGCGACATGCGCAGTTGCCAATTTTATTTCATTGGGAACAAACGGCTTTGTCACAAGCAGCCTTTCTTCTTGGATTCAATCAACGGTATCTGCAAACAATATTGAATGATCCCAACGAAACGACGGCGCCGGCATTGGGCATTTAGACGTACCGAACTTCACGGGCCATACCGGCTTCCATGTGATAAATATTGTGGCAATGAAAGAACCAGCGCCCGGGGTTGTCCGCAACGAAATCAAACTCGGCCCGACCCATGTGTGCCGCCACCAGTACCGTGTCTTTCAGGGCGTTGCCGACCCGAAAGAAGTGCCCGTGCAGATGCATGGGATGCAGCATCATGCTGTGATTTCTCATCCGGAATCTTATTCGTTCGCCTGCGCTAATTGCAATCGGGTCCGCTTCCGGGTAAGCCTGCCCGTTGATGGTCCAGGCCGAACTCATCATCCCTCCTCGTAGCAGCAGATCGAATACACGATCCGGTCGCCCGGTTGGTAGCGTCTCAAGCGATTGCAGATCGTCATAGTGAAGTGGGCGACCGCTCGTGAAGCCCTCCGGCATGCCGTCGCGCAATGCAGATGCCGCGGCGTCGGTGTATCGGAGAACAGCACGACCGGGTGGTATATCACCCTCGATCGCCGCCACACTGATCGGCCACACACCGGGATTATTCGCCTCTACAATCACATCGTAGCGCTCAGCCGTACCAAGGACGAAGCTATCAACGGTGACAGGCTCGACCGGACGGCCATCACAATGGCTCACCGTCACCCGGTGGCCTGCTATGGCTACCCTGATAGTCGAGGCGCCCGATGGGTTCACAAAGCGAAGCCGAACGCGCTCGCCTCGTTTTGTATCAAATACACGTGGGTTGTCAGGTAGTTGCCCACCGACAAGCAGGCCCTTATAGGGTGGCATCTGGCCTGCCATACCCATCATGCCGCCTCCCCGCCACCAATCACCCCTCAGCATCCCACCCCACCCTGCGCTGCCGCCCAGTGGCTGCGGGGCGCCAGGAAGATAATCATCAAGAACGAGAACATAGTCGCGGTCATAGGCAACATGAGGTGTCGCCTCCTCAATCACCAAGGCTCCGATCAAACCACGATCAATCTGCAGACCGACGTGAGAGTGATAGAGGTAGCTGCCAGCAGGCGTGGCCTCAAACGCATACTCAAAACTTTCGCCAGGTGCGATTGGTTTCTGGGTCAAGCCGGGGACACCATCCATCGCATTCGGCACAGGCACACCATGCCAATGAACTGTCGTTTCTTCGGGCAATTCATTCTTAACCGTAATTTGAAGGCGGTCCCCCTCCTTCACGCGGATCTCTGGGCCAGGGAACTGGCCATTGTAGAGCCAGGTTTTAAAGGTTTCGTCGGGGCCTATTTCAACCTCGCCCTGCTGGGCTACGAGACGGAATTTCCGCAATATTCCACCAAGCCCCCGGGAGGACGTGGTGCTGGGAGCAGCATTATTGGGAGCAACATCAATGTCTGCGGCGATTGCAGAACCGTTCAACAAACCAACCGACGCAACCCCGCTTGCCGCGCTCAGTAAGAATTTTCGGCGGTCCATATGCGATCTCCTTTCCGATTAGGCAGGCCTAAATGCTCTTATTCGGCAGCTCCTAATGCAGGTTGTTGTATGCGCAGTTCCCCGATTGCCTGATTAACAATTTGCGTTGACGACCAAAGAAAGAGGCCTGCCATCAGCGCAGCGACAATCAGGTCTGGCCAGGCTGTGCTGGTCGCCCAAACGCCGCTCGCGGCCAGCATTACCGCCACATTTCCGATCGCATCGTTCCGACTACACAGCCAGACAGAACGAACATTCGCATCACCATCGCGATGTTGTAGGAGCAGCAGGACACTGACCAAGTTGGCGACGAGCGCCAAAAACCCGATTGCGCCCATCATCTCAGCTTGCGGTACTCCAAGAATAAACATGTTGTAGAGAGTAGACCCAAAAACCCACAAACCCAAAATCGCTAAGCTTAGCCCTTTAAAAAGAGCAGCCCACGCCCGCCACACCAGAGGCATGCCAATCACCATCAGCGTGATCGTATAGGTCGCTGTATCGCCAAAAAAATCAAGTGCGTCTGCTTTCAGCGCTTGAGAATTGCCGACTATGCCGACCGTCATTTCAACCAGAAACATAATCCCATTAATGGCAATAACCGCCCAAAGAGCCCTTTTGTAGCTCGCGGAAACTCCATCAAATTTTACGTTTTCCTCACAACCGCACCCACTCATGAGACCTCCACATTGTTCATCGACCTTCTTGTCCAGGTTCAATCTACGACCTATAGTAACTATAGATACAAGAGAAAAGGGACTACGAAATGGCTGAGTTTACGATTGGTCAGTTGGCGAAAGAAACCGGCTGCAAAATTCCCACCATTCGCTATTACGAAAAGATTGGGCTCCTTCCAGATCCACCGCGCTCCCATGGCAATACGCGGCTCTACTGCGCTGACCACAAAGCACGCCTCACCTTCATCTGCTATTGCAAAGAACTGGGCTTTTCACAAAATATGGTCCGCGAGATGCTGAGCCTTACAGATCGACCGGACCGCTCATGCGAGGGGGTCGCGGATATTGCACATACTCAGTTGGAACACGTGACCCGGCGAATGAAACGACTTGCCCAAATGAAAAAGGAGCTAGAACGCATGATCGCTGAATGTCATGGAGGTCAGGTTGGGGAATGTCGGATTGTTAAGGCTTTGACTTCCGGCTCTGCAGTGACCTAACGCGACAGAAAAACAGAAACGGTCTCTATGCTTCGTTCGACCTGTATCGTTTCGGTCAGCTGAAAGAGGGAAAGATTTTAATGTACAAAAAAATGGGTTTTGTTGTTGCGCTTATCGCTCTTGCTGCTGACCTCGCAACGAAGTGGATGGTGCTCAGCATAATCATGCAGCCGCCGAAAGTGATTCAAATATCTTCTTTCTTTAGTCTGAATCTGGGTTTTAATCGAGGCATCAGTTTTGGCCTTCTTAGCTCACCTCATTTTGCGACTCCTTACCTTTTGTCAACGTTCGCACTCATTGTCGTCCTGTTTTTAGTTACTCAGTTATGGCGGGGTACATCTAAGATCGAAGCGATCGGCATTGGCGCTATCGTCGGCGGCGCCACTGCCAACGTAATCGACAGATTGGTTGATGGGACAGTAACCGATTTTCTTGATTTCCAGATTTACTCTTATCACTGGCCAACATTCAATGTGCCAGATACCGCTATTTTCAGCGGTGTTGTTCTGTTTATTGTGGCCAGCATCTTCGACAATAAGCGTTCTTCAGGACAAACTGAACCTGCGGAAAATTAAGTCTATGGACACCCTAGAGGAGAGACGGAGGTGAGTATCCGTTTGGAACAGCTTGCCTTTCAAACGTGAACGCCGTCAAAGCCCAATGCGAGATGACTGGCCGATCCGCACCCGTTTGTTTCAGAAGAGGCCGAGCTACCGCTGCATGCCCCCTTGGCCGGTGCTTGTCAAAATGCCGTTACTCGCGGGGCATTTCCCTTAACCTCCCTAATTTGGGATGAAACAGAAGGCGGAGCTCACTACCAAGTCACGAACGACTTCTTGACACCGTACTATACTACGGACTGTAGATTTGGACTTGGAGATCAAAAATGACAAAGCGAACAATAGGCAACGCAGCTAGGGAAGCTGGCGTCGGCGTGGAAACGATCAGGTTCTACGAGCGCAAAGGCCTGATAACACAACCGCCAAAGCCGCGACACAACGGTTACCGATCCTATTCAAATGAAATTGTGGAGCGCATACAATTCATCCGCAACGCACAAGCGTTAGGTTTCTCGCTACAGGAAATTTATGAATTGCTTGCACTGCACGCAGATCCAAATACCGAATGCAGCAGTGTGCGGACCAGGGCGTCCACGAAACTTGAAGAGGTTGAGCAGAAAATGGCCCAGCTTCGAGACATCCGCTCGACACTCAAGAAATTGATCTCTAGCTGCCCTCAAAAAGGGCCCGCCGCTGGGCGGTGCACCATTCTTGGAACATTGAGTCCAGAGAAATGAGGGAGAAGATATTTTTGACCAAAGAATGGAAAGTAGAGGCTTTCAGCGCGGAACGCTCCCTATGCCGAGACGCAGCCAGACGGTGATTGATGTTGTTTGTTCATCCTGCGACACCAAGATGCTCGACATGCAGCATGTCGAAAGTGCTGACCGAGCCAACAGGCTCGGTGCTGTATCCGTGCCAGCCATCATCATCATCAAAAAACTTGCCGACTGCTTTACCGGAAGAGACCGGCTGCCCATAGCCTGGAAGCAGCCGGTCTCGGCCTCCCGCTCACCTGAGCCGCGCTGTCCGCAAAGGAGACACTCATGAACTGTGTCACGTTAGCCACGAAAGCCCACGCTCTGTTTACCATCCTGATCGTATCGGTCGCCATTATGGGTACTGCTTTTGCAGAGGAGCGCACCCTATATACTCTTCAAGCAGACGGCCTAGCCTGTCCCTTTTGTGCCTATGGGGTCGAAAAACAACTCAGTCGAATAGACGGCGTCGATACCGTTTCAACGGATATCGAAAGTGGCACTGTTCTCATCTCAATGAAGCCAGGTACCAAGCTCACACAAGAACAAGCTGCCGAGGCTGTAGACAAAGCAGGTTTCACGATGCGCGGTTTCCAAGAGCCAGGTAGATAGATGAAACAGAAAACAACATTCCAGTATTCACTTCTCGCCTTGCTCGTGATCCAAAGCCCCGGCGCAAGAGCCTATGCAGCACCACAGACTTTCAACACCGCTCTTCCGGTAGCGGAAGATGAGTTTGTATTTCGCCAACAATTCATCTACCGCAGATTAGGAAATGACCCCTTATCGACGGATCGAAAAATAGATGTTGTCGGGTCAATATCCGTTCTTGGGTATGGCGTGTCCGGAAATTTCTCTATTTTCGGCGTTTTGCCATACTTGGACAAAGAGCTCGAGCTCCAAATGCCAGGTGGTAGCCGCGTGACGCGCACCACCAGAGGACTCGGCGATGCTCGTTTGTTTGGCCGGTACACAATCTTTCGAGACGACGCACCGGGGCGCACATTTCGCGTCGCTCCCTTTGCAGGCATAGAAGTACCGACAGGCGACGATAATGACAGCGACAATCTGGGCACTCTACCCGCCACGCTGCAGCTTGGTTCTGGATCCTGGGACCCGTCGGGCGGTGTGATCGTCACCTATCAGACGCTGCAATATCAAATTGATGCTCAGGCGAGTTACAAATTCAATAATGAGGCCAACAATTTTACGTTTGGCGACGAGGCGCGGCTTGATGCCTCGCTGCAGTACCGTTTGTGGCCACGTGACTTAGGACCAGGGGTGCCAGGATTTCTCTACGGCGTCCTAGAAGGCAACTTCCTTCATGCCAGCGAGAACAAAAATGCTGGCATTGATGATGCAAACTCCGGCGGCATGTCCTTCTCCCTATCGCCCGGGGTGCAATATGTGACCAAACGCTGGATCGCCGAGGCCATCATTCAGGTGTCGCTGTTTCAGGACTTGAACGGAAGTGCACTTGAGGAAGACTTTTGATGTGCCCCTAGATTTGTAGACGCCTTGCTTGGTAAATTTGGAAGCAAGGAGACTGACATGTCAGGGATGAGATACACGGAAGAGTTCAAACGCGAGGCTGTTGCCCAGGTCACAGATCGGGGGCATTCGGTCAAGAGCGTTGCGGATCGGTTGGGCGTTTGCACCAAGTCAATTTATGATTGGGTCAAGCGTTATGGCCGACAGGAACCGGAACGG
>NZQM01000183.1 GCA_002695905.1 Parvibaculum sp. | reverse complement strand
ACCATGAGTTTACTGATGATATTCGGTTCGTCTCTGAGTTTGAACTTGAGCACGCTCTTTCCGGTGAAGGTAAGAACGGAGCAGCGGAGGTTGAGCAAGCTCTTCTTGAATTTGACGTAGCTGAATTTCATCAGCTTCGCGCGGGCCTGCAACTCATCCCAGTCGGCATCTTGAACGAGACACATGAGCCAAACACCTTCTATGGAACTGAGAGCAACCAAATCGAAACCAACATCATTCCTACTACTTGGTGGGAAGCAGGAGTTGGCGTGAATGGAGAGCTAGGAGGTGGATTTAGCTATGACCTGATGTACCACTCTGGTTTGCAGGTCGCGGCGACAGGCGCGAGTGCGTTCAATATCCGTAGTGGGCGTCAAAAAGTTTCTCAAGCCAGGGCGACCGATGGCGCGACAACAGGGCGTGTGAGGTGGAGCGGGTTGCCGGGGCTCTCTGTTTCGACAACAGCCCAATACCAAGAAGATATTACGCAGGGCACGGGTGAGGAAACACCGGCTGTACTAGTTGAAGGAAATGTTGATGCGACCTACGCGATGGGGCCAGGAAGCATTGGGTTCCGCGCGCTCGCTGCATTCTGGGATCTTGATAGCTCGGCAGCCGCCGCACTTGGACGCGACGAACAATATGGCTGGTACGTTGAGCCATCGTATAAGTTTGATACCGAATGGGGCGACCTTGGGTTTTTCGCTCAATATGCAGAATGGGATAATTCCGCAGGTGACAACACCGATTCTGTTTTCTCCCAGACGCGCCTCGGAGCGAACTTTTGGCCAACACCAGACACAGTGATCAAACTTGACTATCAGTTAGACAATGCGCCGACCGCAGGGGCTGAGGACAATCGATTGAACCTCGGGATGGGCTACCAGTTCTGAGCGTAAGCCAACCATATCGAAGGCGGGGCGTTTGTTTAGCGCCTCGCCTTTTTGTGTTAGGAACGGGTATGCGTGTCTTTTCCTTGAACTTGATAATCTTGCTTGCGGCCATATTGCCCGTCCACGCAGCAGACGTATTTCTCGAACCCAACGTCTTTCTGGCAGAGGTGTTCGAAGGTGACGTGCCCTCACCTTCCTTCCTTTGGTTGAAGGGCGACGTGAAGGAAACCGCCAAGGAAATCCTTGGCCGGAATATGGGTGGGTTGAGACAGCGCTATTGGCAGGCCGATGGTCGCACGGTTTGGATTGTTGAAGAAATTGGTAAGACGCGGCCAATTACCACTGGCATTTCCGTCAAGGATGGAGCCGTGGAGAGGGTGCAGATACTGATCTATCGCGAAAGCCATGGATGGGAAGTGCGGTACCCATTTTTTACTGATCAGTTTCAGGGCATGACTTTGGACGCTGAGCGTGAGACGTCGTCCAGAGTGGACGGCATATCCGGCGCGACGCTTTCGGTAAGGGCAATTGTCAAACTCGTGCGTTTGTCGCTCGCTTTCGATCAACTGGCACGAGACGGATCTTAAGTCAGATGGTGAGAGGACCTACGCTCAGAAGATGGCATCGTCGGCTTGGAATCGTCGTCTCAATCTTCCTGCTCGTTCTCGCTGTTACAGGTATTTTGCTCAATCACGAGCCCGCGCTCAATCTCAACAAAGTCGAGGTAAGGTCGGGCTGGTTGATGTCGCTCTACGGTATGGAAGGCGTTGCAAGTGAGGTTGACGGCTTCGACTTGGAGGGCAGTTGGCTCGTTTCCCATAATGGAAGCCTGTATCTGGGGTCAAAGGCTATTGGCTCAGCGGCGGATAAACTGGTCGGCGCGGTCAGAGCCACTGAGATGATTGTAGTCTCGGACGAGCGACAAATTTTTCTCTATACGTTTGCGGGTGACCTGATCGAGAGATATACGCCAACAGACTTAACCCCACCCTTTGTGGGATTAGGAATGATTGCAGGCGCGCCAGTCCTGCGAACGGATGAAGGACTGTTTATGGCCGACGCTGACATGGTGGACTGGGGTCGCTTCCCGGCCGACGTAAAGACCTACGTTACTTGGTCGAAGGCCCAGCGGCTTCCAGAGGCACAGAGGAACCTACTCGACCACGAACTTCGAGGCGGTGGATTGCCCCTCTATCGCATTTTACTTGATGTGCACTCAGGACGGATATTTTCAGATTTCGGGCGGTATGTAATGGACGGAGCTGCTGTCTTGCTGATTGTCCTGTCCATAACGGGTCTATGGATCTGGTGGCCAAAACGGTAGCCGAGAGCTTTTTTACCAATTGTGATCACTGTTGTTCGACTTCAGGTGGTTGGGGCGGCTTGACGTCGATCAATGCTCATGGCTTGATAATATCCCATTGTAACGAAGTAGTGATTTCTTTATCAATGATCTGGTAATAAGGTGCGTTGGTATTTTTCGGCTTTGGAACGGATGCACTTTACAGGTCTATGAAACATTCATTCATCATATTTCTTGTGGCTTTTGTGGTAGCTGCTGCGCCCTCTCTCTCGACGCAGGTTGAAGGTTCTCCCGCTGACGGCACGATGGACACTATGATGCTGGATGACTGTGCTGACCTTGACGAATGCGATGAGGGCTCTGACCTGCCTACTTGTGGTAAGCTTTGTCAATCGGCTTGCGCTTCGACCGGTAACCTAGCTATTTCGACCCAACGTGATGTCCTCGGTCTTGAATTGACTACGCTTGCATATGCCATTCATCCCCCGACCAGGATGGAAAACGTCCTCGTCGCTAAAGATGTTCCTCCTCCTCGTATTTGAGCAGATTGCGTTCGGCTGAACGTCGCCGAGGCTGCTTTGCTTTCTCGCAAGGTGGTTCTGTTCTTGCTCAAATTCACGAGATTCACATGCATAATTTTTATCGCGCGGGAGCTGTCGCTCTTGCCATGTTATGGACCAGTGGTTTGTCCGCTGGTGAGGCACCGCTTAGCCTATCGGAGGCGGTGAAGATCGCAGTAACCGCGGAAGACCCGGCTTTACTTGGTTTTGATGCAAAGGCCGAGGCGCTTGAGGATAGGGCTATTGCCGACTCACAACTGCCTGATCCAACGATACGAGGCGCGCTCGCCAACATATCGACCGATACGTTCCGGTTCGCACAGGAAAACATGACGCAGGCGCAAGTCGGTTTGCGTCAGGCCTTTCCGGCTGGGAGGACGCTGTCTCTCATGGGGGAGAGGAGGAGAGGTGAGGCTGATATTGAGCGGGCTCGGAAGGACCTCACACTCAGGGAAATCGAGTTGGCGGTTCGCCTGGCTTGGTTCGATCAGTACTATTGGCGATGGGCACAAAACAGTGTCCGGGAGAGTCAGACTACTGTCTCAGAACTGATGCGGTCGCTCCACGCCTCCTACTCAACAGGCTCCCTGACCACGCAGCATATTTTACGGGCGGAACTGGAACTCTCGTTGCTTGATGATCAACTGACCGATCTTCAGAGGCGCGAGGCGATTACGCGCGCTGATCTGGCGAGGTATTTAGGTGCTGCAGCCGTCCGCCCACTGAGCGACCATATGCCGGACCTTGCCCCTCCACCGATGCTGACAGATATGGAAACGGTGCTTGTTCGTCATCCTGCGGTACTTCTTGCTGATGCGGTTGTAGATGTCGGTAGCACCGACATCGCTTTGGCCGAACAGTCCTATAAACCTTCCTGGGCATTGGAGGCGGGTTACGGTGCGCGCGGCGGCGGTCGCTCCGATTTGGCGACCATTGGCGTTACACTCTCGATTCCCCTTTTTGTTGCCAATCGGCAGGATAGACGTGTGTCGGCGGCAACATTGGATCGTGGTGCGGCTAGATTGGACCGTGCCGCAACATTGTTGGAACTGCAGCGCGATTTGGAACGGGCGAATGCCGACTGGATCTTACTAGGGGACCGCGTGGAACTTTATGGTGCGGCCATTATTGAGCGTGCTCGGGAAACGGCGAGCGCGTCGATTTCCACCTACGCGAGCGGTCGAACCGATTTTGCGGAAATGATCCGCAGCCAGCTGGCGGAGCTCGACGTCGAATTGAAACGTGTGAAATTACTTACCGAACGAGGGAAAGCCTGGGCGCGGCTCGACTACCTTGTGGGAGATATTCAATGAACCAGAGATCTGTAGCGATTTTAGCCCTCCTGTTGTTTGCCGCAGCAGCTATAGGGTTCTTTGCTGCGCGCTTTACACAGGATAGCAGTTCGGCATCATCGGCGGAATCCGATACGGCAGAACGCGCAGTTTCTTACTGGGTGGCGCCAATGGACCCAAATTTCCGGAGTGATACGCCAGGCAAGTCGCCTATGGGCATGGACCTGATTCCGGTCTATGTCGACGCCAACAAGGGCATTGATGATGACAGCCCATCCCTGAAGATCAATTCATCTATCATCAACAATATCGGCGTGCGCACAGAGCCGGTTGTCCGAACAGACCTATCGCGGACTATCAGGACTGTCGGCAATGTTATGGCCGACGAGGAGCGGCGATCAGACGTTCACATACGGTCCGAAGGCTGGATTGAAAAATTAGCTGTAAAGGCGGAAGGAGAGTCTGTTTCTGAAGGAGATCTGTTGTTTCAGATTTACTCACCAAGCCTTGTGGCAGCGCAATCAGAATATCTGCAGACTTTGGATTTAAGCAACCGATTGCTGGTGGCTGCTGCTCGAGACCGCTTGACAGCGTTGGGCATGAGCGATGGCCAGGTAGCACGCTTGCGTTCATCTCGCGAGGTGATGCAGCTTGTAAGCGTTTATGCTCCCCAGTCCGGCGTCGTAATGTCTCTCAATGTGCGCGAAGGCATGTTTGTTCAACCGATGAATACGATAATGAGCTTGGCGGACCTTGCAGAGATTTGGGTTCTTGCAGACGTATTCGAAACCGAAGTCGATTGGCTTGCCCCTGGTCAGAGGTCCAGTATGACACTTCCGGCCTTTCCGGGGGAAAAGTGGGAGGGAGAAATTGGCTATGTCTACCCGACCGTTGATATAACCACGCGCACCGTACAGGTGCGTCTGCGGTTCTCTAATCATGACGGGCGGTTGAAGCCAAACATGTATGCCAACGTCGTGCTCAACGCCACCCCCTTGAGCGATGTTCTGGTGATTTCCCAATCAGCTCTAATCCGCAGCTCTACAGGTGACCGGGTGGTTTTGGCTCTTGGAGACGGTCGGTTTCGACCTGCGAGCGTCGCGGCCGGTATTGAAACCGAAGGACGCGTCCAAATTGTGGCCGGACTGGAAGCTGGTGAGCGTGTGGTTACGTCCGGGCAGTTTCTAATTGATTCAGAAGCCAGTCATGATGCTGGACTTTTACGTTTAACGACATCGGACATGCTTGGAGTTGATCAATGATTGAATGGCTCATTCGCTGGTCGATTGCAAACAGATTTCTGGTCATCATCGCTAGCCTATTTCTGGCTGCGGCTGGGTTGGCTTCATTGCGCTCCACGCCCTTAGACGCGATACCTGACCTTTCCGACGTACAGGTCATTATCAAAACAACCTATCCGGGTCAGGCACCACAGGTGGTCGAGGATCAGGTCACCTATCCACTGACAACGGCCATGCTGGCGGTTCCAGGAGCGGTGACGGTGCGAGGATACTCTTTCTTCAACGACTCCTTTGTTTACATAATTTTTGAGGACGGAACGGATCTCTATTGGGCGCGGTCACGTGTCCTGGAATATTTGAGTCAGATCGCACCTCGGTTGCCTGACGCAGCAAAACCGGCACTGGGGCCTGACGCCACCGGTGTGGGCTGGGTTTTCCAGTACGCCCTTGTGGATCGTACCGGTGAGCATGATTTGGCTCAGTTACGAGGTATCCAGGATTGGTTCCTGAAGTTTGAGCTGCAGACCGTTGCGGGGGTATCGGAAGTCGCGACGATAGGCGGCATGATCAAACAATACCAGGTTGTCGTTGACCCTGATCGCCTTCGCGCCTACGAACTTCCGCTCTCTGCCGTAAAGCTGGCCATCCAGCGGGGCAACCAGGAAACAGGTGGACGCGTCATCGAGATGGCTGAGGCGGAATATATGGTTCGCGCCAGTGGTTATGTGGACTCGATTGATGATCTCGAACGCATTCCTCTGAAGGTTGCGAAAAACGGTACGCCCCTTCTTCTGCGCGATGTTGCAGATATCCGGCTTGGTCCAGAGCTTCGAAGGGGGGTCGGCGAACTCAACGGCGAGGGCGAAGCAGTTGGTGGTGTCATCATTATGCGTTCTGGAGAGAACGCTATGGCTACGATCGAGAGGGTTAAAGAAAAGCTTGAAGCCCTCAAGTCTGGTCTACCTGCTGGCGTTGAAATTGTCACAACTTACGACCGGTCGGGCTTGATCGAACGTGCTGTCGAAACGTTGCAGGAAAAGTTGCTTGAGGAGTTCTTCATAGTCGGACTTGTTTGTGCGCTTTTTCTCTTTCACCTGCGGTCTGCTCTTGTTGTAGCGATTAGTCTTCCACTCGGCGTGTTCGCAGCATTTATTGTCATGAATGCCCAGGGAATTAACGCCAACATCATGTCACTTGGGGGAATTGCCATCGCCGTTGGTGCGATGGTCGACGCGACAATTGTAATGATTGAGAATGTTCACAAGAGACTGGAAGATAGGGAGTTTGATCAAGGAGCGCGTTGGGAGATTGTCGCTGATGCATGTGCGGAGGTGGGGCCAGCTTTGTTTTTCTCACTTCTGATTATCACGCTGAGCTTCACGCCCATCTTCGCCCTTGAAGCGCAGGAAGGACGAATGTTCCAACCATTGGCATTCACCAAGACCTATGCAATGGCCGCTGCAACCGCTCTGTCCATAACCGTCGTCCCGGTACTTATTGGTTTGCTTGTACGCGGCCGAATTGCCCCAGAGCACCAAAACCCTGTCAACCGCGTCCTTGCGGCAGGCTATCGGCCAGTCCTTGGCTTGGCATTGCGCAGACCGTGGGCAACGCTTTTCGTTGCGAGCTTGATCTTGGCGAGTACCGTGATCCCTGCGAACCAGCTAGGGGGAGAGTTTATGCCCGATCTGGACGAGGGTGACCTGCTATACATGCCAAGCGCATTTCCTGCGATCTCCGCAGGCAAGATGGCCCAACTCCTTCAGCAAACCAACAAACTGATAGCGAGCGTACCAGAAGTAGAGTCGGTTTATGGCAAAGCGGGACGAGCAGATACTGCGACTGATCCGGCTCCGTTGCCAATGGTTGAGACTACTATCCGTCTCAAACCGCGCGAAGCATGGCGACCAGGAATGACAATGGACCGCCTTAAAGAAGAGCTCGATGCACTTGTGCAATTTCCAAGTCTGACCAACGTCTGGATTATGCCGATCAAAAATCGTCTGGATATGTTGGCGACGGGTATCAAAACTCCCGTCGGTGTAAAGATTTCAGGGCCGGATTTGGCGGTGATCGGCGAGGTTGGTCGCCGTATTGAGCAGGTTTTGCAATCCGTACCCGGAACTACATCGGTTTATGCAGAGCGCGTGACTGGCGGGCGTTTTGTCGATATTGATGTTGATCGCGAGGCGGCTGCGCGTTTTGGATTGAATATTGCTGATGTCCATGATGTTGTGCGGACCGCGATCGGCGGAATGACTATCGGAGAGAGTGTTGAGGGACTGGAACGCTACCCGATCAACCTGCGATATCCCCATGATGTCCGCAATTCACCTGAGCAATTGCGCAGGTTGCCCATAGTCACTGCACGGGGGGCGGTGATTCCACTTGGGCGGGTCGCCGAGGTGACCGTCGCGGAGGGACCGGGTGTGATCCGTAGTGAAAATGCTCGCCTGACCGGATGGGTCTATGTTGATATCGCAGACCGTGATCTCGGCTCCTATGTCGGCGAGGCGCAGCAAGTGGTCGCTGATGAAATCGATCTTCCTGCTGGCTATTCTATATCCTGGTCAGGTCAATATGAGTATATGCAACGAGCTCAAGAACGTTTCGTTCTCGTTGGTCCTGGTATGATTGTCATCATTATGCTGCTCTTGTTCCTCAATTTTCGAAATGTAACCGATGTTTTGATCATCCTGGGTACACTCCCCTTTGCGTTGGTTGGGGGTGTGTGGTTGATGTGGACCATGGACTTCAATATGTCTGTGGCAGTCGCTGTGGGCTTTATTGCCCTCGCCGGGGTTGCAGTCGAAATCGGTGTGTTGATGGTGATGTATCTTCGCCAGGAACTAGCGGCAGCTGAAAGTAAGGCAGAGACGGAAGGGCGGTCCTTGAATATCGAAAATCTTCGCGAGGCGATCGGCAGCGGTGCTTTACGCCGTCTGCGACCGATTGTGATGACTTTTGCGGTCATCGTCGCGGGGCTCACGCCCATTATGTATGGCAGTGGAACTGGCGCGGAGGTGATGCGTCGCATTGCAGCACCTATGGTTGGTGGAATGATCAGTGCGACTATACTGGCCCTGGTTGTTGTTCCGGTTGTCTATTTCATATTGCGCCGACGATCATTAGAATCCACGCCTCGTTAACCACTGGAGACAAGTTTCCAATAGGTTATGTCCGTCGACCATGTGGACAGTCAACGCTTGGTTTCCGCCATCTTGTGGAACAGAGGGCCACGTCGACGGAGCCGGGAGGTCGGGGTTTGCGTTTTCGACTGATCAAAGCAAACCCTGCTGAAAGGGTTTGGTAGCCATTGCGTTCAAGCACAACCTGCAGCGCACACTTATCTAGGTCTAGCGAAATGATTGCGGTCGGTGCAATCAGCATAGAATTGGATAGGGTTCAGAATGCTCAAATTCCTCGTGAGACTAGTTTATCTGCCGCTATTTCTGATTGGAGGAAATGGGATCGCAATTTATGTCGTGACCATGGGTTACTCCAAGTTTTGGTTACTCGTCGTCGCCTTCGCATTCATTGTGCTCGCCTTTTTGTTGGAACGTGCTGTCCCCTATGACGCTGCGTTCAACAAATCCCATGGCGATCGAGTGAGAGACTTCCTTCATTTTCTCGTAAACGAAGCGTCCAATGTGCTCGGTGTTGCAAGTGTTCCGATTGCCGCGAGTTTCATCGCATTGCCAAGTGTCTGGCCAGATTCACTCCCGCTATGGCAACAATTGCTATTGGCAATCTTCATTGCTGACATCGGCATTACGCTTGCCCATTTTGCGAGCCACAGGATAGGTGTTCTTTGGCGCTTGCATGCGGTGCATCACAGCGTCAAACGCATGTATGGTTTCAACGGCTTGATGAAGCACCCTCTACATCAGTTTATTGAAACGGTCGCCGGATCAACGCCGCTTTTGCTGATGGGAATTTCGCAGGATGTACTGGCCCTGCTGGTTGTTGCCGTTGTATTGCAACTTCTCCTGCAGCATTCAAACGTCGCCTATTTTACTGGCCCATTGAAGTATTTTCTCGCGATCAATGTGGTGCACCGATTTCATCACCTCAAGACAGCAGAAGAAGGCGATGTCAATTTCGGCCTGTTCACTGTGCTGACCGATTGGTTTCTTGGGACCTATTTT
>NZQM01000182.1 GCA_002695905.1 Parvibaculum sp. | reverse complement strand
GCCCTGTTCTTTCCGGAACATCCATCTAGTGAATTGAAATTAAAGGGTTTTCTCTGGTGGGCCGTGTAGGATTCGAACCTACGACCTAGTGATTAAGAGTCACCCGCTCTACCAACTGAGCTAACGGCCCCACCGCAGATTGGGACCGCTCCCAACCAGATAGAGGCCGTGTTATAGGCGAGCGGCCTCTGACTAGCAAGCCTTTGAAATCGAGAGAAATTCGCCAAAATCGAAGGTTTTCTCGCCCTATTCCGCCTCTTGCAGAAGTGCCATATAGGTCACGGCCCAGCCATATGAGCGCAACCGCCAATTCCCCTCTTCGCGGACCAGCAGGAACGCCCACCCGCCTTCTTCGAAAAATGGGGTCCCGTGAACAAGGCCGCGCCAACTCGTCGGCAGCGTAAAGAAGGCCTGATCGCCGGTCACGGAGAAATCCTGAGGGTCCCCGAATTTGGGATGCAAGTCTTCGAGATGCTCTGCATGGGCACGCATGCCCTCTTTCCAACGAACGACGGCATCCGCACCTTCAAACAGATAAGGCGCGAAATTCTCAACAATCGTTACAGCTTGCTCCGAGAAGATGCCCTCTAACAGATACTCATCGCCACTCGCGATAAAACCCGCAATGGCATTGGGTACGGCCATCATGGAAACATCGGGAACTTCGAGCTCCATGGGATTTGCCCTACCAGAACGCGCCAGGATTGCGCGTGATCTCATAGTTTCGATGAATATAGACACTCATCAGAAAACCAAATCCGAGCATCAGGGTGAGCATAGCAGTACCACCATATGAGACCAGCGGCAGCGGAACTCCAACAACAGGAACCAGACCCATCACCATGGCAGTGTTGATAAATATGTAGAGGAAGAAATTCACCGTGACCCCGATCGCAAGTAAACGACCAAACTGATTGCGAGTTTGAAGACCAACGGTGAGACCAAACATCAGTACCATCACATACAAGCCAAGAAGCGTGAGTCCGCCCACAAGGCCGAGCTCCTCTGCAAGCATCGTGAAAATAAAATCGGTGTGTTTTTCCGGCAGGAAATTCAGGTGAGACTGCGTCCCTTCCATAAAGCCTTTGCCAAATACGCCGCCTGACCCCAACGCAATCTTGGACTGAAGAATGTGGTAGCCGGACCCAAGAGGATCGCTTTCCGGATCAAGGAATGTCAGCACCCGTTGCTTCTGATATTCGTGCAGCATGCCCCAGGCGACGGGGATAGCCCCCAATGCCGCGAGCCCGCCAACAATGAAGTATCGCCAGGCGAGCCCGGCCATAAAAAGAAGCACCACTCCTACAATCGCAATCAGCATCGCCGTCCCAAGGTCCGGCTGTCTGAGCGTCAGATAAAACGGCACCCCGATCATCAAAGCCGGCACTACGAGAAACCGAATGCGGGAAACCTGGTCCAGCGTCAGCCCGTGAAAATAGCGCGCGAGCGCCAAGATCAGGGTGATTTTCATAAGCTCTGAGGGTTGTAGCTGAATGAATCCAAGGTCTATCCACCGCTGCGCACCCATGCCCCGAAAGCCAATAAACTCAACGCCTATGAGAAGCGCAAGGGCCAACCCATAGGCCGGATAAGCCAAGTTCATCCAAACACGAATATCAACAAAAGCGACAACGAAGAGAACGCAAACACCAATACCGAAGCGAACGGCCTGTCTGGAGGCCCAGGGATCAAAATTCCCCTCCGCCACAGAATAAAGCATCGCAATTCCCATTGAGGCAATTGCGAAAATGAGAAGAAGGAAGCCCCAGTTAAACTCAAAGAACTTGTCTTTGAGACTCATTTCCCGACCGCTTGCGTTCAGAAAAGCATCGACCATGACCTAGCCCTCCTGAAATGATGGAATTTGGGAATTCGCAGGGCCCTGAGGTGCCTGCGCCAACCGGTTGGACGGATCGCGCTCCAGAGCCAATCTCATAATATCCCGCGCGACTGGCGCCGCCGTCCGGCTACCACTGCCGCCATGTTCCACGACCACTGACACCGCATATCTGGGGTCTTCGACTGGTGCATAGGCGACAAACAGCGCATGGTCTCTCCGGCGCCATTCGACCTCTTCATTAGTCAACACGCCGGATTCCCGCTCTGCACGCGTGATACGCCTGACCTGAGCCGTACCTGTTTTCCCGGCCAGCGACATGCCAGGCTCATTCAACCGTGCGCGAAAAGCTGTACCGCGTGGGTGGTTGGATACAAGGTTCATACCTTCACGGGCAATGGCGAGCGCGCGTTCCGACACACCAATTGGTTCAGCTGGTTCCCCAAAACGTCCTTCATCACCGACAGAGCGTACAAGTCTCGGCTTAACTGCCTTCCCGCCATTTGCAAGACGCGAGGTCATCACTGCAAGTTGCAGCGGTGTTGTCAGAAGATATCCCTGCCCAATCCCTGCAATCAATGTCTCGCCTTGCTGCCACGGCGCGCCCGTCGTCGCCCGCTTCCAACCACGGCTTGGAACAAGGCCTGGTTTCTCACCGGGAACTTCATATTCGTAGGTTTCGCCGAGGCCGAACTTGTGCGCCATCTCTTCAATACGGTCGATGCCGATTTTTTTGGCAATCTCATAAAAATAGATATCGCAGGAATGCATGATGGACTCGAGCATGTTGACATAGCCGTGTCCGTGTCGTTTCCAGCAGTGGAAATCATGATTGCCGAGCGTTATTTTTCCGGTGCAATGGACTTTTTGATTGGGATTTATCAGACCACTATCAACAGCGGCGGCTGCCACAATCATTTTGAACGTTGATCCTGGCGGGTATTGACCCGCAATCGTTTTGTTGACGAGAGGCTTGTAGGGATTTTCGATCAACCCGTTCCAGGTCGCTTGACTGAGCCCGACATTAAAGTCGTTTGGGTCATAAGCAGGTGTCGAGACGCTGGCCAGCACTTCACCGTTATGTATATCCATAACCACGGCCGCCGCGGCTTCGCCAGCAAGCCGCTCTGTCGCGAATTTCTGCAGATCCATATCAAGGGTCAGGACGACCTTAGATCCAGGCGTTCCTGGGTCTTTCGATAGCTCTCGGATCACGCGACCATAGGCGTTGACCTCAACATGGCTTGCGCCTGCTGCGCCGCGAAGCTCTCTATCAAGCCGACGTTCCAATCCGCTCTTACCGATGCGAAAACCCGGCAGTTTCAAAAGCGGGTCTTCATCACCGAGATCATTTTCAGAGACAGGTGCCACATATCCAACAACATGCGCTAGTGCCGGACCATGTGGGTAGTGTCGCGTCTCGCCCACATCCGGCTCAATGCCAGCTAGGTCTGGCTCGTGAATATTGACTTGGGCAAACTGCTGCCAAGAAAGGTTTTCCGAAACCGTTATGGGCAGGAAAGCGGGCGACCGCCGCGCATCGCGAAGCACACGTTTCCACTGGGTTTCAGAAAGTGGCACTACACGATTGAGCTTGGTTAGTGTTTCTTCAATGTCTGGTGTTTGCTCTGGAATAAGAAGCACGCGGAAGTTCTGGCGGTTTGAGGCAAGCACTGTTCCGAAGCGATCGAGAATTTCACCGCGAAGTGGTGCCAGCAGCCGCATATTCACGCGATTTTCTTCTGCGAGCATCTGATATTCAGAACTTTTAAGGACCTGCAGATAGTACATGCGGCTCGCCAACCCGCCAAACACGAGCAGCTGCGCACCGCCAAGAATGGCCGCGCGCCGCGAGAAGGTTTTAAACCTCGCATTGTCCGTACCGTCAGTCAGCATGCATCCCTAACCCTGTACCAATAGCCGCTGCAGCAGCTGTTCAAAAAGTTTAGCAAATAGGGGGAAAAGCGCCACCGTTGCCGCCATCTGCACAAGCACCGGGCCAGGCGAGAGAACCTGGCCAAAATACAGCGAGGCGAGAACCCAGCCAAGGAACCCGGCAATGACCGAAGAAACGAGGAAACCCAGCCAAAACAAGCTAAACGTCCGGCCAATCATCAATTGTCGTTGAGAGACCACGACCCCATAGATAATAAGGTAAACAAGCGCCCAAAGTCCCAATGGGCCAGCAGAAAGAAGGTCGTAGAAAAGCCCGATTGCAAAAACGCCGTATGGCGGAAACACATCTGGTCGCTGCACGGCCCAATAATAAACGGCAATCAGCCCAAACGCCGGTGCGACCTCGACCCCGAAAATCCGAGAAAACGGTACGAAGCTGAGCAACATACAAAGAAAGCCTGCAAGAAAAGGCAGCACAAGGAGCGCTATCTTCCCGGCACGGCCTGCCGATGAAGGGGAAATCGGCTCGAAGCTCATGTACCACCCTCCGCCGCTGGTGCCGCGGACGGCGTTGATGCGGACGGAGTTTCGCCTTGGACCTCAGATGCGACAGGCTGCAATACAGCAGGCGCATCTTGCGCATCGATTTCTCTCGGGAACTCATATTGAAGGACCCGGATCATATCGAGACGTGACCGATCAGAGAAGGTTTGCACACGAAGGAAACCATCATCAGCCTCAACAAGCGTGCCGATGGGAAGACCTGGCGGCAGCAACCCGCCATCCCCAGAGGTTACAACCCGGTCGCCAACCGAAATGGGTGCAATCGCGGGCAGAAACTCTAGACGAGGCCAAAAACTGTTATCGCCCGCAAGTACAGCGCGTATCTGAGAAGGCTCAACCACAACGGGCACCCGGCTGTTAAGATCGGTGAGTAACAGGATACGGCTGGCCTCGGGTCCCGTAGCAACGATGCGGCCGATCAGGCCATCAGAATCGATAACCGCCTGCCCGCTCTCTACACCCTGGTTGGATCCGACATTGGCGATGAGGGTTTCAACAAACGGCCCCCCGCTGTCGCCAACCACTCGTCCGGTCACATATCCAATACTGGGATCGACCTGAACATTGAGCAACGCCTCAAAACGCGCAACCTTGGCTTCGAGTTTGAGAGCTGCTTCCTTCCATGCAAGAAGGCGTGCATTTTCTTCGCGCAGTCGTTCATTCTCATCGAACACGTAGGCGTATTGATCGGTGCTTTCGACAACCCGACGCGCAGCGGACACGGGCCGAGACGCCAGCTCCAGAAGAGGGGCAGCTAGATCAGTAACAACCTGACGCGCCCGATCAACGACATAGGTCTCCGCCCGGCCGAGCAGCAAAAGTGCAGCCGCGAGGGTCACCATAAAGATCAAGGATACCCGTCCGGAGACATCTCGGATAGGAAGCGCAGGTCTGTTTGTCTGATCCATCACAGATCAACGCCCCACAGGGGGCTCCCATATCCAGATCGGCCTAATACACCGATGAAAAAACGTGTCGCATGGATTTCATATGTTCAAGCGATTTGCCCGTGCCGAGAGCAACGCAGGAAAGCGCATCATCAGCAATGCTCACCGGCAGGCCGGTTTCATCGCGAAGAACCTGATCGAGGTTGGAGAGCAATCCACCACCACCTGTCAGAACAATGCCTTTGTCGACAATATCGGCAGCAAGTTCCGGCGGCGTTGCTTCCAGCGCCACCTTTACAGCTTCAACGATCGCGCCGACAGGTTCGGAAAGACTTTCAGCAATCTGCTTTTGCGAAATCTTGATCTCTTTCGGCACACCATTCATGAGGTCACGGCCTTTAATCTCAATTGTAAGACCATCGCCTCCATCTGGTGGCACAGCGGCAGAACCAACTTCTTTCTTGATCCGCTCCGCACTCGATTCACCCACAAGAAGATTATGATGGCGACGGATATAGCCAATAATCGCCTCATCCATCTTATCGCCCCCAACGCGCACGGACCGCGCATAGACAATGCCGCTAAGAGATAGAACCGCCACCTCCGTGGTGCCACCCCCAATATCAACAATCATGGAACCGGTGGGCTCTGTCACAGGCAGCCCTGCCCCGATCGCAGCAGCCATTGGCTCTTCGATGAGATAGACCCGACGGCCACCAGCTGAGAGCGCTGATTCCTGAATGGCTTTTCGTTCAACAGCCGTTGAGCCGGACGGTACACAGATCACAATCATCGGGTTCGCGAACGACCGACGGTTATGCACCTTGCGAATAAAATGTTTGATCATTTCCTCGGCGACTTCAAAGTCGGCGATCACCCCATCACGCATCGGCCGAATGGCTTGAATATTGCCCGGCGTCCGGCCAAGCATCATCTTGGCCTCTTCGCCGACAGCGCAAACCTGCTTTTTGCCACCTCGCTCAATGATCGCAACCACTGAGGGTTCATTCAGGACAATGCCGCGCCCTTTGACATAGACCAGCGTATTCGCGGTCCCCAAGTCGATCGCCATGTCGGCGGAGAGCATCCCTAGAAGCCCTTGAAACATGTGTTATCTCGTCCGTTGTGGTTGTACAGGCGCCCCCGCAAGCATGGGGGTAGCCGCAAAGCCCCTCAATTACCAATGAAGTGTCACCAAACATGGTGGCCAAAGGGTTAATAGCGCCAAAAAGGCGGCATAAAAAGGGCGATCAGACCTTATCTTCCCCCATGCCCCGCTTTTTTTGCCAATTAGGAGATCAGGAAGCCTGGAGAGCTTCCGGGGCCGACTTCCGACGTTTCACGATGAGCTTGTTGAGCGCACTGACATAGGCCCGTGCTGACGCCACCAGCGTATCAGTTTCTGCCCCACGCCCCGTAACCGTCTTACCATCTTCTTCAAGACGAACACTTACCTCTGCCTGGGCGTCGGTCCCCTCAGTTACGGCGTGCACCTGATAGAGCTGGAGATGCGCCTTGTGAGGGAAAAGCTCCCCTATCGCATTGAAGGTGGCATCGACCGGACCGTCGCCTGTCGCGACAACAGTTTTCTCTTCGCCGGAAACATCAAGCGTGAGTGTCGCTTCCTGAGGGCCTTCCGTGCCGCAGACAATCTTAAGCGCAACAACCTTCAGCACGCCCTCGCCCGCCGCCATCTCATCATCCACAAGCGCAACAATGTCATCGTCAAATACGTGTTTCTTTTTGTCGGCGAGATCTTTGAAACGCCGGAACGCATCTTCAACGGCGTTCTGCCCCAGATCATAACCAAGCTCTTCAAGCTTTTTGCGAAATGCGTGACGGCCGGAATGCTTGCCCATTACCAAAGAGGACTTGGAAATGCCAACGCTTTCAGGCGTCATGATTTCATAGGTCTGGGTGTTCTTCAGCATCCCATCCTGATGAATGCCGCTCTCATGGGCAAATGCATTCTGACCGACAATGGCTTTGTTATATTGCACAGGGAAAGCCGTGACCGAGGACACCAGCTTCGACGCGCGCGCAATCATTTCGCTATCAATGCCGGTTTCAAACGGCATGGCGTCACCGCGGACTTTGAGCGCCATAACGATCTCCTCAAGCGCCGCATTTCCCGCCCGCTCGCCGATTCCGTTAATCGTGCATTCAACCTGGCGCGCACCACTGGCAACACCGGCCAGCGAATTCGCAACCGCCAAACCCAGATCATTGTGGCAATGGGTCGAGATCACAGCCTTGTCGATGTTTGGAACACATGACTTCAGCATGGCGATGAGCGCACCATATTCTTCTGGAACTGAATAGCCAACTGTGTCTGGGATATTGATCGTTGTGGCCCCCGCCTTGATCGCCGCTTCGACACAAGCACACAAATAGTCATGCTCAGTACGCGTCGCATCTTCCGGCGACCATTCCACATTGTCGGTCCAGTTGCGCGCACGCGTCACACTGGAAATCACCGCATCCAGAACATCTTCCGGTTCCATCTGCAGCTTATGCTTCATGTGAACGGGACTCGTGGAAATGAACGTATGAATACGGCCTTGCTTCGCATCGCGCAGCGCTTCACCAGCCCGGTCGATATCTTTCTGACCAGCGCGGGCCAAACCACAGACGATGGCATTCTTCACCACCCGCGCCACCTCCTGAACAGATTCAAAGTCACCATTGGAGGCAATGGGGAAACCCGCTTCGATCACATCGACACCCATCTCGTCCAGTAGCTCTGCAACCTGCAGCTTCTCTTCCAAGGTCATAGAAGCACCCGGCGACTGTTCACCATCGCGAAGTGTCGTGTCGAAAATCAGCACCCGATTGGCAGATTGGTCGGTCTGAGATTGGCTCATCGGTCGCGTCCTTCTACAAGCATTTCCAGGTGGAGTGGCCTTAGGCCTCACAGCCTGGAAATGCGGCCTGGTAACAAACCCAGCTTCCGTCGCGGAGAATCACTCCCACACAACGATAGGAAGTGGCTGTTTAACGATCTGTTAAGCATGACGGATCGGGCTGTATTTGGCAGTTTTATGCCGTTGGAGAGAGCCGCGCAACCAGCTTGAGAGACCCTAGTAAATCAATCACGGGCCACATGTTCTGTGATGGACCGCAGGTTCCCGGAAAGCGCGCTCCTGGCCGCTTTGATGGCATCCACAGCGAAATCCATGACAGCACGCACATGGGCCATCTGAGCCAAATCGTTCCGTGCCATGAGCCAGAGCTCAAAGGAGCCCAACTGATCAGGACCAATAACACGCTCAAGATCCGGGTCGCGATCACCCAAAATGCAGGGCAATGCCGCTAAACCTAAATGCCCGCGTGCAGCTTCGGCGCGTGCAATAGCGCTGGATGAACGAAGCGCTGTATCGCATGCTTTCTCAGCCCGCGACAGCCACCAGATGGGGCCCAGCGGACTTTCTGTCCGCGGAAAACCGATCAGTTGATGCCCCTTCAGACCGCTCATATCAGACGGTTTATTGTGGTCGGAGAGATATTCTGGGGTGGCATAGAGCCCATAGGCCATCTCGCCTACCTTCCGCATCAACATGTCGCCTTGAGTAGGCCGCGCGGCGCGAATAGCGACATCCACGTCCTTCAACGGGTTCATGATCCGCGGGGCCTTCGCTGGCCCCATTAGCGTTGGGTCCGTCAGCAGTTCCATATCAAGTGCTGGATGGGCCTCCCGAAACGCCGGAACCGCCGACGCAATCACATGTGCAGCGACAATCTCTGTTGCCGCCATACGTACCTGGCCTTCAGATCCCGCACCTGAGGCCGCAAAATCGCGTGCCAGCGACGACAATCGCTGATCCACAGGCTCAAGAGATTGAAGCAACCGCTCCCCTGCAGCTGTCACCTTGTATCCTGTTCGCTCCCGATCAAAGAGACGGGCATCCAGATCTTCTTCCAGGGACGCAACCCGTCGCAGCACCGTAGTGGTATTCACGCCCAACTGCGCAGCAGCGCCCGACAGAGACCCCGCCGCGGAAACCGCCAGAAAATATCGAAGATCATCCCAGTTCATAGCCACCACCTTTTTAGCCGCTTGAATTTAGCGGTCTTTCAGGTAGTCATCACTCTATTTTTGCAAAAATCACTATGCGAAATTGCAATATTGAAGTGATTTCAAGGCTTTACGGGGATAACCCGGCCAGCGGCGAGCTTTGCCGCCACCCGAGCGGCATTCGTATCTGCGCCCGGCGCCAGGGCGACCCCCATCCGTCGGCGCTGATAGGCTTCAGGTTTTCCGAACAATCGCACCTCCGCCCCCTCAACTTGCAGCGCTTCATCCAGCCCCTCAAAAGCGATGCCTTTTTCGTCCATCCCGCCATAAATGACGGCGGAAGCTCCAGGCTCACGGGTTGCGGTATCGACTGGAAGGCCGAGAATGGCGCGCGCATGAAGGGCAAACTCGCTTTGTCGCTGGCTGACCAGGGTGACGAGCCCCGTGTCATGGGGCCTGGGGCTCACCTCGGAGAACCAGACATCATCCCCTTTCACGAAAAGCTCAACCCCAAAGAGACCACGTCCGCCCAGATCACCAGTGATTTTTGCTGCAATCTCCCGGGCACGTGCCAAGGCGGCGACGCTCATTTTCTGAGGCTGCCAGCTTTCCACATAGTCACCACTTTGCTGAATGTGCCCAACCGGAGCACAGAAACTTGTCTCGACGGCACCGCTTGCACCAACCGCCCGAACGGTGAGCAAGGTGATCTCATAGTCAAACTCAACCAGTCCTTCGACAATCACCCGTGCCTGCTCGACGCGACCACCTGACAATGCTGTTTCCCAGGCCGCATCGATCTCGTCAGCGCTTTTCACCAGGCTTTGGCCTTTGCCCGATGACGACATGACCGGCTTGATGAAGCAGGGAAGACCAATCTCCTCAATCGCAGCACGCAACTCCTCAGCGCTGGACGCAAAAGCATAAGGAGACGTCGGCAAGCCCAAATCCTCCGCTGCAAGCTTGCGGATGCCCTCCCGGTTCATCGTGAGTTGAGTAGCGCGCGCCGTCGGGATGACCTCCGCCAATCCTTCTGCTTCAATCTCCGCCAGCATGTCGGTGGCTATCGCCTCAATCTCTGGAACGATCAGATCAGGTTTCTCACGTTCAACAAGTGCTTTAAGAACAACCCCATCAGTCATATTAATCACATGGGCCCGATGAGCCACCTGATGCGCTGGTGCATTTGCGTAACGGTCCACAGCGATCACCTCGACCCCAAACCGCTGCAGCTCAATCACCACTTCTTTGCCAAGCTCGCCAGAACCCAGCATCATGACTTTTGTTGCCGACGGGCTAAGAGGTGTTCCGATACGCATGACCGCTCTCCTGTATGTGCACCACTTGAGCATTTCCAGCTGAAGTTGAAGCACTTCAGCGCCAAAACTTTAGGCGGAAATGCGACAAACCAGACTCAAGGGATGCGAGCTTCTTTTCCGCCCTTTTAGCATCTTTTTTCACCCAGAACTGACTCCAGGTTGACTCCGAAAGAATAGATATATATATGAACACCTATTCATATATAGAGGTTACACATGAAGAAGCGGGATCAGCCGGACGAAGAGGAAACCGTCCTCGTCGCAGAAACGTTCAAACTGTTAGGCGATCCAAGCCGCTTGCGCATCGCACTTGCCGTCATGGATGTACCTGTCGCGGTAGGGGTGATCGCGGAACAGCTCGACCTGTCTCCCTCGCTTGTGAGCCATCATCTACGCCTGCTCCGCGCCGCACGGCTTGTTCGCCCGGAGCGAGAAGGCCGCACTGTCCGCTATTTCATTCACGACCATCATATTGAGCACGTGGTGAAAGACATGCTCGACCATATCCGTGAAGCAGACCGGTCATGAGCCATACGCACTCCCATGATCATGGTGACGGTTCAGGCCACACCCAAAGTCATACCCCGGATGTAAACCGGGGCAACCAACGCCGCGTACTCGCCGCCATGTGTCTGACAGCAGGCTTCATGGTGGCAGAAATCATAGGCGGCATTCTATCCGGCTCTCTCGCGCTGATTGCTGATGCAGGGCATATGGCGACAGACGCCGCCGCCCTTTTCCTTGCCTACATCGCCTTTCGGTTCTCAAACCGGCCCGCCGATGCCAATCGATCCTATGGATATCATCGCGCGGAAACCCTGGCTGCTTTTGTGAACGCACTTACCATGATCGCACTGGTGGGCTGGATCTTGTTCGAAGCGGTCCAACGCTTCTTTGATCCCGTCGAAATTCTTGGCGGCCTCATGCTTTGGGTCGCTGTCGGTGGCTTGCTTGTGAACGTGCTCGCCTTCTGGCTTCTTCACTCAGGAGAGAGAGAAAACCTCAACATGCAAGGCGCTGCCGTGCACGTGTTGGGGGATCTGCTGGGCTCCGTCGCCGCGATCGTCGCAGCAATTGTTATTCTTTATACCGGCTGGACTCCCATCGATCCGCTTCTGTCAGTCTTCGTGGCATTGCTCATCCTGCGCTCGGCCATCGCGCTTGTCCGTCAGTCCGGACACATCCTGATGGAGGGCACGCCAAAGAGATTGGATATTGAAGAGATCAAGAAAGACCTTAAGCACTCAGTTGCGGGGGTCGAAGATGTCCACGATATCCGGGCCTGGTCCCTCACCGCGACACGAGATGTCATGACCCTTCATGCGCGTATCGCAGAGGGTGTCAATCCGGACCACGTCCTTAAGGCGATCAATGACCGCCTTCGCCGCAAGTTCCAGATTGAGCATGCCACTGTCCAAATTGAGACGGACGTATGTGCGCATTGATCTTCAAGGCCTAAACCTTAAGCCGACAGAACCTCCGGCACCATGTCCGCGATGGCTGCCTTAAAGCCAGTGACAGGGCTGGAGAGAACCGGCACGCCAATGTCGCCACAGATCGCAGCCGCAGGCGCCATGGAGGCCTGTGCCAGCACCACAACGTCTGCCGTCATGGCGACATCGCGCAGTCTTGCGGCAATCCCCTCG
>NZQM01000181.1 GCA_002695905.1 Parvibaculum sp. | reverse complement strand
GTGCATGGGAACGATGGCGCCAAACCGACGCCCTGTCAGTCGATTGCGCAATCCTTCCATGGATCGTTCGCCAATGTCAGCCAGGTAAGCATCAAGTTTGATGGGATCCAGGCCAAGCGTTGTGGGATCACCATCCACGAAATGAGGGACGGCACCGAGATAGGACGCTGCATTGGGTGTTGCAACAAACGTGAGCGCTGGCATCAAGACCTCATCGCCATTGCCGACACCGACAACCTGCAACGCAATCTGAAGCGCAGCCGTGCCGTTTACGACGGCAACGCCATGGGCGACGCCTGAATGAGCGGCGACCTCTTCTTCAAACTTTTCTACGTAAGAGCCAACAGAAGACACCCAGCCCGTATCGAGACAGTCTTTGACATAATCCCACTCAGCACCCTCAAAATGAGGAACGTGAAGCGGCTGGAAGGCATGGTTTTCTGACACACCAATAGCCGAGCGGATCGCCGCGACCACTTGGTCCGGATCTACCTGTTCTTCCTGCAGATGGTGTGTCGCAAGACCCATGGGGCTCTCCTCAGGCGGCAGCTTCCTCGCGCACATCATAGTTCCCGTAATAACCAGGGATCTCTTCTGAACGCAGGTAAAGGCCAGAACGAACAGCTTCGATCAGTTCCGGCACAAAGGCTTTCACAGAGTGGCGCGGCACAAATCCCAATTCGTTTTTTATCTTGGCAAAGGACACGCGGTAGTTACGCGGATCGCTGCCCTTTTCGACATAAGAAACCTTGCCATCAATGTGGGTCAGGATTTCGTCGATGATCATCGCCTTGGTGTAGTTGTTTTCATCAGCACCAACATTGAAGACTTCGCCGCGCACCTTTTCTTCCGGTGCTTCAAGCACCCGAATGACCGCCCCGGCAATGTCGCGCACATGGCAATAGGGACGCCACGTATCCTTGTCATAGACATCCAGCGCTTCGCCTTTGGCGAGCGCGGCCGTAAACTCATTCACCGTCAGGTCAAACCGCATGCGGTGACTAAGACCAAACGCCGTGGAGATACGAAGCACAGTCGGGATTGCTTCAGATGTTCTCCCCTGCTCCAGCAGGAACTGTTCAAATTCGACCTTGGTTTCTGCGTAGATGGAGAGCGGCTTCAGCTCAGATGTCTCATCTGCTGGCTCGTCGCTATCCCGCATGCCGTAGTTTGAACAGGTCGACGTAAAGACAAATTTATGAATGCCTCGCCCTTCTAGCGCCTTAAAGACGGTCTCGGAACCGGCCTGATTGACCGAGCGTGTAAGCTCGGGGAATTTCTTGGAGATAGGGTCGCCAACAAGCGAAGCGAGAAGCACCACGTCGGTGACACCATCAAGCGCACGCTCAAGGACCGCTTCGTCCCGCAGGTCCCCCATGACCAAGCTGAAGCCTGGCTCGTCATAAAGACCTTCCAGAGACAGCGAATTTGAATAGAGGAAATTGTCGAGAACCCGGGTTTTATATCCACGCTTCAAGAGCTCACGCACCATCACGGAGCCCACATAACCGGCGCCGCCGATAACCAGCACATGACGCGGCCCGATTGCCCCACGTTTCGCCGCTTTGTCGAGCCGCAAAAGTTCGTCCTGAAGGGCTTCAGCGGCTGCCAGGGGATCTTCCCCTTCGATCCGCGCCGCACAATTGCGGATCGCCTGCGCATAGACATCGCTGGCGCCGTTCAGGTGCCCGCTGCGCATCTCGCCAATTCCATCAATCGTCAGTGCCATGTTCTGAGGCTCCCAAAGAGGGGTCGAAGTCCATGAGACCAAGCCCGAAGCGTTGGTCCCCAGAATGTCGCTGAAATGGTTAATGCCTCCTTTAGAAACCAAGACTTAACCATAAAAAACGCCCCTTTCCTGCGGAAAGAGGCGTCTCAACAGGGTTACCCCTGCCTTAATCGGTGGTTTTACTCAGAACTGCTTTTCAGGCAGCCGAACAACAAGTCCATCAAGGTCGTCAGAAACTTTGATCTGACAGGAAAGACGGCTGCCGTCACGCACATCAAAGGCAAAATCGAGCATATCTTCTTCCATCTGCTCGGCAGTGCCGGTCTTCTCTCTCCACGCATCGTCGACATAAACGTGGCAGGTCGCGCAGGCGCAGGCCCCGCCGCAATCCGCATCAATGCCCGGAATGGAGTTCTTAATAGCGCCTTCCATCACCGTCATACCGTTTTCACAGTCAATGGTGTGGGACGTCCCGTCATGTTCGATATAGGTGATCTTCGCCATGGCTCCCGTCGAATCTTTCCTGTTAAGCGTCGCCGGGCCTCGTAAGCGTGCCCGCGCCAAGAAAATGACGCCTGTGTCATTATTTTTCAAGTGGCGATTTGCCTCAATATCGGCTGAAAGCCCACCACCGACCGCTCCGAATAAGCAGCAGGCCGGGAAATATCACGCGTGCTTGCCTGTCGTCCAGCCGGATTTGGCCAAATGATCGCTCGCATGGGCCACCGGCACCTCTTCCAGCGGAGTTGCCAGCGTGTCATTCCAGCGATTGAGAAAGCCAAAAGCCGAGATCACCGCGACGATATCCACGATCTGGTCCTCCTCGAAATGCGGTTTGAGGGCCTCAAAGTCCTCATCGGAGACCCCATTAGGCACCTGGGCGGAAAGCTGTGCGACCCTAAGCGCCGCCCTCTCCCCTTCTGAAAAAAGGTCGGACGTCTCATATTCCCAGATCTGCGCGAGCTTCCGGGCATCCAGGTCGTCCGCATTTTCTGCCCCATGATGGGTATGCGCCTGACAGTAAAGACACCCAGCGGACCTGCTCGCCATATAGGCGATCATCTGCCTGAGGCCGGGAGACAGCGCACTGCCGAGATTGACCTGCGCCATCATGCCCACAAAGGCTTTCACCAGTTCCGGACGCCGCGCCATGATGAGAAGCGAATTGGGCAAAAAACCCATTGAAGCCTCCGCCAGCGCCAGATGATCTTCCAGATCGGGCAGACCTGCCCGGTTCAACGGTGCCAATCGCGTCATAAAGTCCTCCCCGACTTTTACTGTCACGGCCCTATCCAGAAGGCGGCAGGACCATAAGGTGCGCTAGAGGCTATGCGGCGAAGCCCAAGACTACCAGCACAGCCTGATCACATTTGCAGGAGCATCCCACGCACCATCCGAGCCCTCAATTTGCAATTGAGCGATGCGCAGCCTCATAATCCCGCAATCCACAGACCGCCGACTGGAGTTAAGGCCCATGCTTCCCGAACACAGAGCGCACAGCGAGGCCATGGCCCAGAACGCAAACGCCATGGTGGACGGCATTGTCTGGCAGACCATCGCCCTGTCGCTCGGCTGTGCGACCATCATCGTCACCACGATGGTATTGGGAGCGCTGAACGCAATCCCGCTCTGGGTGGTGTCGCTCATCATCTATGTGAGTGTCTATCTGAGCTACACGGCGCTTCATGAAGCCGTGCATCAGAACATCACCGGCGCCCGAAAAGATCTCGCCTGGATCAACAAGGCGATCGGCACGCTCTCCTCGTTTTTCCTGGCACACTCCTATGAGATGCACAAAACCATTCATCTGACCCATCACCGCAACACCAACGATCCCGAGCATGATCCGGATCATTGGGTGAAGGGCTCGAATTTCCTGATGACCGCACTCCGGTCCATGACGATTTTCAACGGCTATTTCCTCTATTGCCAGAGACATTGGGACAATCCGCAAATGCGCAGCGCCTATTGGATCGGTCTGCGCGATACCGGCCTCACCTTCGCGGCGGTTCTTTTGATCGCGATCTTTGTCGATTGGCAGCTGGCGGTCTTTGGCTATCTGATTCCGGCAACTCTGGCCGCCATGACCCTTGGTCTTCTGTTCGACTATGCAGTGCATGTGCCCTACGTCGCCCGCGCCCGGTTTGAGAACACCCGGGTATTCGTCTTTCCCCGCTGGCTCGACACCATCGTGACCTGGGCCTATGTGCAGCAGAACTATCACGGGGTGCATCACGCTTTTCCGCGCATCCCGTTCACCAAATACCGCCAGTTCTTTCGGAAATCGGAAGAAGACATCGTGGAAGCAGGCCTGCCTGTTGTGCGACCGCTCGGCTGAATGAACACCTAAAGATATGACAAAGCCCCTCAACGTCCTTTTCATCACTGCAGATCAATGGCGTGGTGATTGCCTTTCCGCCCTCGACCATCCTGTGGTGAAGACGCCGAACCTTGATGCACTCGGCCAGGACGGCATGATGTTCACGAAACACTATGCGAATGCCGTGCCCTGCGCGCCAAGCCGGGCGTCGCTCCACACAGGGCTCTATCTGCAGAACCACCGCGCCTGCACCAATGGCACGCCCTTGGATGCCCGCCACACCAATTGGGCGCTGGAAGCAGAAAAGATCGGCTATGACCGGGTGCTGATTGGCTATACGGACACGGCAAACGACCCCCGCGAATTGCAGGACGACAGTCCCTGGCTCCGCACCTATGAAGGACCACTGCCGGGCATTCGTCCCATCGCCATGATGGGCACCTGGCCCGGACCCTGGGCAGACTATCTGAAGGACAAGGGCTATCCGCTGCCGGACGATCTGCGGCAGACCTTCGGGTGGCGCGATGAAGGCCCGGACTATGAGCATGGGCGCGCGACGCCGAAGCCGCTTGTCTATCCAGCAGACGATAATGATACGGCCTATCAGGTGGATCGCTGTATCGACTATATGGAGACCACCCAGGACCCGTTCATCATGCACCTGTCGCTCTTGCGCCCCCACCCGCCCTGGGTCGCGAGCGAGCCTTACGCAAGCATGTACGATCCAGAAAGCCTGCCTGGCTATATCCGCGCGGAGACGGCGGAAGAAGAAGGTGCCATTCACCCCTGGCTCGAACATCAATTGGAACACCGCCTTTATCGCGCACCCGACAATGACAAAAAGCAGCGGCGCATGAAGGCGGTCTATTACGGCCTCATGACCGAAGTGGACCATCAACTCGGACGACTGATCGCGTTCCTGAAAGAAAGCGGCCAGTATGACAACACGCTCATCATCTTCACGTCAGACCATGGGGAGCAGATGGGCGATCACTGGATCATAGGGAAGACAGGCTATTTCGACGGCTCCTACCACATCCCGCTGATCATTCGGGACCCCCGCGCAGATGACACACGGGGCGATCGCATCAACGCCTTTACGGAGAATGTGGACATCATGCCGACGCTGCTCTCGGCCATTAGTGCGCCCGTTCCGCCCTATTGCGACGGCCGGTCTCTAGCGCCCCTGCTGGAAAGCGGCACTGTGCCCCGCGACTGGCGCACGGAAGCCCATTGGGAATTTGACTTTCGCGACCCCGCCGACGACAAGGCAGAACAGCGGCTCGGCATCACGCTGCATCAATGCACCATGAATGTGATCCGCTCAGAGAAATACAAATACGTGCACTTCACCAATCTGCCCCCGCTCTTTTTCGATCTGGAAAAAGACCCACATGAATTGGTGAACCGCACGACCGATCCTGACTACCTGCCCCTCGTCCTGGAGTATGCCCAGAAGATGCTCTCCTGGCGCATGGCCCATGACGAAGCCACCCTCACCCACGTCACCCTGACCGACGACGGGCCGGTCGAGCGGGTGACTCAGAGGTAGCCAACAACACACCACCCGTCCCCACAAGCTAAAGACGTCACCCCGGCCCCCGAGCCGGGGTCCATACTGACTTTCGGTAAGCCGACACGCTCAATGGATCCCGGATCGCTAAGGCGTCCGGGATGACAAAGGTGGTGTGCGTGTTGCCCGGACTTGATCCACTGCTGTCCGGTTAAAGTTCAAGTCCATGAGAGTTCGATTTGCTTGCAGTGGTTGTTGGTTTTTGGCCCTGGGTCGTGTCCTCGATGGGAATGCCGTCGGCGCGGTCGCTTTGACCCCAAATTACTCCGCAGAATGCAAATTCTTCAGGCGTTCACGAGCAGCACCCGCCAGGAACTGAGAAACGTTACCTGTCTCGGCTCTGATTCTTTTCAGCAACGCCTCATCAATAGTAATATTTAGTCGTTTCGTTCGGTCTGGTAGATGAACCTTAACCAAGGTCGGAAAGTGTTCTGAAAGATCGCCGCGGACAAAGAATTTTTCAATCGCGCTTGGCACCGGAAGCTCCAGTCCCTCTTCAAGCATCAGATCAACATGCGCTTGTAGCGCCGCCTCACCTTCTTTGACAGCTTGGGCGGCAGTCTGACCGGCAGAAACACATCCATCAAAATCAGGGAACCAAATTCCCCAATCTGATTTTGTCTCTTTTTCAATAATCGCTACGTAGTGAGTTTCCATTTCTCTAACCCAATTTCAAACCAGCCTGACGTTCAATACTTCTCAATGTACCTCTCGGCATATCGCGTTTGGGAAGGGGAACTGTGACAATTCCTCGCTTTGAAGGGTGCTTGAATTGCGCGTGATTTCCCTTCTTACGAACTTCGACCCAACCATCTTTCTTAAGCCGTCGAATGATTTCCCGGCTATTCATATCCATCAGAGAATATGCGCATATTATGCGCATGAGCAGAAAAAGTCAATATCACCCCACCATCCCCTCAATCTGTTCCGCACTCACGCCGTTCGCCTTTGCGACGTCGAGGATCTCGCCCCATGTCGTGTCGTCGATGGGAATGCCATTGGCACGCCGCTCGGCTTCTGAAATCCGTTCCGGGTCACCGGGCGACAGGACCGGCTCGCCGGGCGTCTGCTCCGGCGAGGCTTTGAAGTAATCCACCATCGCGTCGATCTCTCCGCGCATCCAGTCCCGGTCGCCGAGCCGTGTCGGATCAATCACAATGGCAAGCATATGATTGATGATGGAATTGTGCCGCTCATTGCCGGGCTGGATCGTGCCGCCGCCGGTGAGAACCCCCGCCAGCACCTCCGCCATGAAGGCAAGGCCGTAGCCCTTATGCGCACCAATCGCTAGGAGCGCGCCGCGTGGCTCGTCAAACATGACAGACGGATCCGTTGTCGGGGCACCGGTCTTATCCAGAAGCGTATCAGGCTCCACCTCTTCGCCCTTGTTCATGGCGACACGCACCTTGCCGAGGGCCACTTTCGATGTCGCCATGTCGAGCAAAATGTCGTCTGTCTTGTCGCCGCCGGGGACCGCAATGCAGATCGGGTTGGTGCCAAAACGCGAGTCGGATCCCCTATGAGGAGCGACCAATGGCGAATGGTCCACAACATTGGCAAAATGGATAGAGACCATGCCCGCCTTCAGTGCCTGCTCCCCATAAGTGCCAACGCGACCAATGTGATGGGCGTTGGCAAGGCTCATGAGCGCCACGCCCGTCTCCTTCGCCCGTGCAATGGTCTGATCCATCGCCTGACGCGCCACGATCTGCCCATAGCCTCGTCCGCCATCAAACCGCAGGATCGCCCCATCATCTTTCACTAGCTTCACCGACGTGTTGGGCTTCAACAGATCCATATGCTGGATAAACACATAAGCCGGCACCATGCCCACGCCGTGACTGTCGTGCCCAGTGAGGTTTGCCCGCACCAGATGCCAGGCGACAAGCTCCGCTTCCTCTGCCATACTCCCCCCTCCCATCAGAATGGCTTCGACGACCTTTTGCAGCTTCTCAGGTGCGATCAGCATGGGTTTCCTCCGATGAGATGAGTGAACTCACTTGTTTTCCTCAGCCTAATTCGGCACACCTGAGATGGGAAATGTTTCAAATCAAAGCGGTTCCAGGAAAAGCGCCAAGTCTGATTGGGCGGTTTTCTGTCCGGAAATGCGCGAAGAGTGGGGCACAGATTGGACCAGCTGGATTGTGTGGTGATTGGCGCAGGCGTTGTGGGGCTTGCGGTGGCGAGAGCCCTAGCCCTGCAGGGCCGCGAGGTCGTCGTGCTGGAAAAAGCCAAGCTCATCGGCAGCGAAACCTCTTCCCACAATTCTGAAGTGATCCATGCAGGCATCTATTATGCCGCGGACAGTCTAAAGGCCCGTTTCTGCGTGGAAGGCCGCAAGCGCCTCTACCCGTTCATGGAAGAGCGCGGCATTGAGCACAAAAAATGCGGCAAGCTGATTGTTGCAACCAATGCGGCCCAAGTCGCAGAACTTGCAAGCATCAAACAACGCGCCGAACGAAATGGCGTCGACGACCTGCGCCTCGTGGAAAAAGCCGAACTTCGTGAGTTGGAACCGGCCCTCAGCGCCGAAGCGGCCCTTCTCTCCCCCTCCACCGGTATTTTGGATAGCCACGGGCTGATGCTCGCCTACCAGGGCGACATGGAAGATCACGGCGGCGCCATCGCCTTTGGCAGCTCAGTCAGCGCCATGGAGGCCCAGGATGCTGGCATCGTCCTTCACGTCTGTGGCGACACAGTGATGACCCTAAAAGCGAAGACCGTGGTGAATTCAGCAGGCCTCACAGCACCGCTTCTGGCAGCCAACACAAAAGGTCTCACACCGGCGCATCAACCGACGGCTTATTATGCGAAGGGGAACTATTTCACTCTCGCGGGCCGCGTGCCCTTTTCAAAGCTCATCTATCCTGTGCCGGAGAAAGCGGGCCTCGGCGTGCACCTCACCCTCGATCTCGGCGGCCAGGCCCGTTTCGGACCGGATGTGGAATGGGTAGACGCGCCGGACTATGCCGTGGATCCAGCGCGGGGAGAGAGCTTCTACGAGGCCATCAGAAACTATTGGCCGGACCTGGCAGACGGAAGTCTGCAACCGGGCTATGCAGGCATCAGGCCCAAACTACAGGCGCCCGGCGAACCAGCGCATGACTTTAGGGTCGATGGACCAAAGGACCACGGCCTGCCCGGCCTCGTGAACCTCTTCGGGATTGAAAGCCCAGGCCTCACCTCATCGCTAGCCATCGGCGACTATGTCGCCGATCAAGTCAGAGACTAGTCAGCCAGAAGAACCTCAATATGCGCGACGGTCTCGTCAACCGTATTCCGCAGCA
This sequence comes from Parvibaculum sp., assembly GCA_002695905.1. Classification (GTDB taxonomy): domain Bacteria; phylum Pseudomonadota; class Alphaproteobacteria; order Parvibaculales; family Parvibaculaceae; genus Mf105b01. The sequence goes on along the minus strand of NZQM01000181.1, from coordinate 23,271 downwards.
TCATAAGTGCATCTTCGCGCGCTTCACCGGATGGGTCAGCCAATTGTTCGGCAGTCTCAGCATGGTCGGCAACCGCCCAGGCACCAACGCCGCGCGCAGAACCTTTAAGGCTATGAGCAGCATCTTTCCACTCTTTCGGCGAAGAGCAGGCTTCAAGCCGCTCAACATAGACACCTGCCTGGCACCGGAACAGACCCAGCAGCTCGCATTCAAGTGACCGGTCACCCAGCGTATATTTGGAAAGATGAACCAGATCGATCAAAGCACTCTCTCGTCTACTCCCGACACACGCTGGCATTTCAGCCCGCAACGCCATTCCCCCAGACATACGCAACTCCAATAAACGCAACACAAGAGCGGCCAGTATCGGCGCCAAAGCTTACCGAAGACCTTTTCCGACCCCTTCAATCCGGACAGAAACGCGCAATCTTGTTAACAGTATTAACGAAATCAAAAAATCGGAAAATCTTAGGAAAACTGCGCCCAACAAAGGCTGACCTTAAAAAGGTTAACAGCTTCAAGTCTAGAACCATCCGGACTCGGAGCTTTTGCCTTGACTTTATGGTTAATATTTGGTAAACATTAAAGTGAGGTTGCAAGAGCCTCGTGACTCGTAAGAACCCCTCGTAGAGCCCCCGGCGCGCCCCCTCGCCGGGGGCATTTCGTTGGGACAACCGACCCTCAACTTGCAGCTACTGGCTCTTGTCCACACCAAGAATTTTGTACCCCGCAGGCGTCAATTTGCAGACAAGCCAGTTGGGTTTCACAGGGTTGGCAAACCAGGGTTCCGCCCAGCCGCGCGCAATGCAGGAACGGATCGTTCGAATATCGATTTCCTGGCCTTCATCATCAAAGAGCGGCAGCTTGCCACCAGGCTCCTTCAAGCCGCGGATCAGATACCGGATTTGCGCCCAGGTCGGTTTAGCATGCCGGTCAGCCGCCCGGGCAGCAGCACCGTCCACCTCTTCTGTTTCCGTCTTCATCTCGTCACTGCCAGGCATAGACTTGACCCCGTCGGAGTGCCGTGCGCCATGCGCTCAAATCGGCTTGAAACCAAATCCTGAACCTTTGCATCAAATGCAGCAAGTTCTAGCGACCATAGCATTTCGACAAAACGATCAGTCTGCCCCACCTGCTTGACTCCGTGAGTGCAATCCAACACCCTTCAATACCCCAGAGGCCAAGAGAAAAAAATCCTTATGGAACAAGTAGATCGCCCCACGTCCTCTCTGTCCGTCGCAAGTGAACCAGCGGCTGGCCCCAGCCTGTCCGCAGCCCCTGCGAATGAAGATTCAGCTGCGACCGGGGAGCTCTACCGCCTGATGTCCCGGCGCCCGAGCCGGACGATTTTGACAATGGCGGGCGCGCTCTCAGCGCTTTGGATCGGCTCCATGATCGCCTATGTGGCAGGGTTCTACGGACTGAATGGTCTGGCGACCGCGCCCCGAGCAGAATTGGCCCTGCTGGCTGCAGCAAGCCTCGCGCCGCTCACGTTGATCTGGCTGGTCGCCTTTATCGCCTGGCGCAGTCAGGAAATGCGCCTTATGGCAGACGCCCTCGCCCTCACAGCGCTCCGGCTGACTGAGCCGGAAGAAACCGCCATTGGCGATGTCGCCCGCCTGGGCAATCAGGTCGCCCATCATCTGGACACGGTGAATAAAGGCATAGACGACGCCCTTGCCCGGGCAGCGGCCCTCAACATTATGCTGCAGGAGCAGCTCACAGACATTGATGCAGGAAGCGAGCGCGCGGAGCTTCGGGCCGCCAAGCTGCGAGAGATGCTGGGCGAGCACAAACAAGCCCTGGAAGGTCTGGCACAATCATTGGGCAATGAGACCGACACCGTCACGCGGAACCTGTCTGGCCAGATAGCCTCCGTGCGCAGTGTCACAGCAGCTGCCGAACAGAAGATGGAAGCCGCGAGCGAGCGGCTGCGCCATCAGTCAGAAGCCCTTTCCCGGGCTAGTGAGGCCGCCATTGGCGGCGCTGATGCCACAACATCCATGCTCGACCGCCAATCCTCCCGCCTGGAAGTTGTCGCCCAGACTGCTTTGTCCAAAGCGGACGGCCTCACCGAACGCTACGAAGCCCAGCGGAATGCCATTGCAGAGGCAGCACTAGCCCTTGAGAGCGAACGCAACCGTCTGGATGCCTCCTTCGAGAAACATCGCACGCTCATTGAAAACACCTCGGGACAAATGGCAGAACGGACTGTTGAAATCGACGAAGCTGTTGCCCGTCTTTCCCGCGAACTCACCCACTCTATGGAAACCGCCTCATCCCGCGCCAAGGAACTGGGCTCTACCTTTGCCGGCGAAGTAAGCGCCATTACCCGCGCCGCGAACGATGCAGCGAATACCGTTGGAGATGCGTCGCGCAGCGCCAGCGATGGCCTCGAAGCCGCCACCGCCACCTTTGGCAATGCCGCCAGACAGACCAAGGAAGCAGCACAAGCGGCCTCAACGTCTCTTGAAAAGGCGGCCTCAGAGATCGAAAGCGCTGTCACTGCCCGTTCAGACGCTGCGGCCAAGAAGCTCGATGACCGTATTGTGGGTCTACGGTCCGAAATGGAAAAATCCGCAACAGATGCCGAAGCTGCTGGCGAGCGCCTGGGCGCGGCAATGTTTGGTATTGGCGGCGCGGCCAAAGAAGCAGGAAGAGCGCTCCACTCGGCAAGTGAAGAGCTTGAAAAGAGGATGACGGAACTGCCCGAGGAAGCTGCAGACGGCGCACAAGCCCTTCAGCGGGTCCTGGAGGATCAGGTATCCGCCCTCGCCTCAATTGCCGAAATCGTCGTACGCCATGCGCGAAATCTGGACCGTAGTGGATCACAGCGTACCGTCGCCCCATCCGTTACAACCTCCCAGGCCACAACACCGCAAAGCAGCGTAGGGCGTCCTCCAGAAAATGGCTCGTGGGGCATCTCAGACCTGCTTGCCGCTGCGGGACATGCCGAACGCCCTACCCCACAAGCCAATGACGGAGAGCTTCATAGAAGGTCCTTGCACATCATTGAGAGCCTGCAATCCATCGCGATCGACCTAGACCGGGCCCTTGAACAAAGCCCACCAGCAGACCTTTGGCGCCGCTATCAGGCGGGCGAGCGAAACGTCTTTGCCCGTCGGCTGTACAATCTGCAGGGCCGAGAACTTTACGATCAGATTTCGCAGAAATACTCCGTGGAACGAGAGTTTCGTGAGAATGCGGACAAGTTCATGGGGCAGTTCGAGCAATTGCTCACAGAAGCTGCCGAACGAGATCGGGAAGGCATCCTCGCAGACACCTACCTCACGTCAGATACAGGGAAAGTCTATCTTCTGCTTGCGCAGGCAACGGGACGCCTCTCCTGACAAGATTAGGTGTTCTGAAACAGATCAGCTCGCCGGTTCTGATCGCTCCGCGGCAATAATTTCATCGTAAGCCCACAGCGCGATGGCGGAGAGAACTTCAGCATTCGCTTCGTCAAATGCGCCCACGACATCGATGGTTCGTGAACTCTCTGACTCTTTCACGCTTTCAAACCGTCGGCTTGCAATCACGGTGTCGCTAAAGCGCCGAACAAGCTTTGAGTTGATCTGAACCCGAACATCATCCATTTCCGACCCTTCGCTCTCCACGCCGAAACGCGAAATAGAGACCTGCAGGAGATAATCAGATCGAATACCCGCGGAGCGAGCACCCACGGCCTGAAAGCGTGCGCCCTGGTCCATCGCATCAACCAAAAGCACCTGCACCATGTCAGGCACCCTGTCCGCCCACCGCGCCCCTGAGAAATATCTGATCTCATTGGCGGAGGGTTGAAAAACGATGCGGTTCGAGTTGAGAGCCGCTGGCGCTTCTGGCGCATCAACAACAATCTGCGTCGATACCTGTGGTCGGTTCTCCCCGAAATCAATCGAAGGAGCCGTGAGGACATAAATGTCAGGCGCGTCATGCGTTCCCACCGTAGCCAGCGCGCAGGCCTGAAGCGCAACCGCACCCAATGCAATTCCAATAAACCGTGTAAATCTGACTTGAGACTTCTTCATTTTATCGTCCTGATTCCGGTTCATATTCTGGTGTGTCACTTCCGAGCAGGAAGCCAGCAGGATCTCCCTCCGCACGGGAGACAAAACGCTCCAAAGCAGCGACCATATCCCTAGCCTCTTCAATGAGAAGCGGCAACTGGCCCAAACCGTCTCGAGCAAAACTGTTGATAGAACTGCGATTGCTGGATAGCACGAGCTCAAGCTCATCCGCCACGCGAGCGTAGGAAGCAGCAGCACCCTTTGCTTCCCGAACCAGTTCGGTCACATCATTTTCCATCAGGCGATCAGCGGTACCCGCAAGGTTTTCTAGCTTGCCAGTCGCAGCAGCGACGTCTGAGGTAATTGTGTTGATATTCTCAAGTGTTCCAGAGATATCACCGGAGCTACCCGCCAGTTCAGCAGACAGCGTTTCCAGATTAGACACGATGGTCTTGATCGAACTCTGATTTTCACGAACCAGCAGCCGGAGGTCCCTCAAAAGAGCGTTGGCATTTTCGATGGCGTCTGGCGCACTCATGAACAGTTCCTGGAAGGCAGACGGCGCAGCGATAATCGTGGGATAGGATTCCCCAGCCTGCGGCATCAGCGGCGGCGATGTAGACGTCCCGCCCGTCAATTCAATCTGTGCCACGCCAGTCAAGCCAAATAGTTCCAATTTGGCGTCTGTATCTTCTTTCACCGGCGTCCGGGCATCCAACTCAACGAGCGCAACTACCTTGCTGGGATCATCTTCGGCGAGGTGAAGGTCGACAACACGGCCGACGGGGATCCCGTTATATTGGACAACCCCGGACTCAGTCAGACCAGACACAGATCCTGAGAAGACAATCTCATAGTAAGCATACGTCCGGTCGAGCTGCACCCGGCCAACCCACAACGCGAACAGGAACAGGGCTGCGATCGTTGCCAAGGCGAAGGCGCCAATCATGATATTGTTGGATTTGATTTCCATTTATCTTCTCTATCCCTACCCGATTGCCGACGCCTGCGCCGCCCGCGCTCGAGGGCCCGTAAAGTATTCTTTGATCCAGGGGTGATCGCTGCGCAGCATATCATCCATAGTCCCTTGCAACGTAACACGCTTGTCAGCGAGGACCGCGATCCGATCGCACGTCGCATGCAAAGTATCCAGATCATGCGTGACGAGGAAAACCGTCAGTCCGAGCGTTCTTTGAAGGTCCCGTATCAGCGTGTCAAAAGCGGCAGCGCCTATGGGATCCAGTCCCGCCGTGGGTTCGTCCAGAAAGAGAATATCGGGATCAAGCGCCAGAGCCCGTGCCAGCCCGGCGCGCTTGCGCATACCGCCGGAAAGTTCCGAAGGATACTTGGTGCAGGCATCAGACGGCAGACCGACCATGGTGATTTTGAGAGCCGCCAGCTCGTCCATCAGATCAAGTGGAAGGCCAAGATGTTCCCGATAAGGAACCTGGACATTTTCAGCCACCGTGAGAGCAGAGAACAGAGCACCATCTTGAAACAGAATGCCCCATTGTTGCTCAAGCCGTTTCCGCTCTTCTTCTTCCATCTCAGAAATCGTGCGACCAAGCACCGTCACCGTGCCAGCCGTTGGACGTTGCAGGCCGACAATGGAGCGAAGCAGCACGGACTTGCCTGTTCCTGAACCGCCGACAATTCCTAAAACCTCGCCTCGTTTCACATCGAGATCGAGATTGTCATGAACCACCTGGGACCCAAACTGGTTCCGCAAACCTCTCACGCGAATAATGGGGTCATCATTAATCAATGATCAGATCCCTATCGCAGTGAAGAAGACGGCAAAAAGCGCATCAAGCACGATGACCATGAAGATCGACTGCACAACAGACCGCGTTGTTTGCACGCCGACAGATTCGGCACTTCCAGTTACCCGCATGCCCGCATAGCACCCGATCATCGCAATCACGAGCGCCATAAAGGGTGCTTTCAATATGCCCACACCAAAGGTCCAAAAATCTGCAGCCTCCGACAAACGCACAATGAAGACCCCAGGCGACGTGTCCAACATCTGCCAGACCATCAAGGCACCACCAACCAGGCCCATAATGTCAGCAACAAAGGTGAGAAGCGGCAGCATGATAACCAGGGCTAACACACGGGGCACCACGAGCATATCCATGGGGTCGAGCCCAAGGGTACGCATAGCGTCTACCTCTTCGCGCATTTTCATGGAGCCGATTTCAGCGGTGAACGCACTCCCCGAGCGGCCAGCAACAATAATGGCGGTGAGGAGAATGCCGATCTCACGCAAAAACGTGATCGCGACCATATTCACCGTAAAGACTTCCGCACCGAATTTTTGGAGTTGGACCGCGCCCTGCTGAGCAAGAACGCCGCCAATCAGAAACGTCATCAGACAAACAATCGGCAGCGCGTCAAGACCAGCACGTTCCATGTGATGAACCAGCGGAACAACGCGCAGCCGACTAGGGTGCTTGATGGTGCGCCAGAGAACTTCTAGCAGAAGTCCAAAAAAGCCCAGAAGGCCGCGGGTTTCATTCGCGACCGATATGAGCGTTGCCCCTACCCTGTCAGCGAGTTGGATATATGCAGGGGGGCGTGGCAGACGCAAGTTGAAACCAAATCGGTACCCTTCAGCCACATCCAGCAAGGTCCGGATTTCAGGTGTTTCGCCGCGATAGGAAACCCGGAGACCCGCAATCCTAAGCTGCTCACTGGTACGGTGAAGCAGCCAGGCACCAGCCGTATCAAGCCTCGTCAGACCCGTGAGGTCGATCACTGCGTCTCGGCCACGCGCGCGCTTCGGACTGATTTCTCTGAGCGGTCCATCAAGATCACGGACCAGCCGGACTGTCCACGCACCTTTGGCACGCACCAGGAAGCCAACCTCTGCCTCCTCGGTTTCCAATGTCGCTGTCGTGGTCCCGCTCATAACCGCTTTGATTGCCCCTATCCGACCAAATCCCCGTCGGGTGTACGGTCTTATTTGACCAAGTTCCCTCAGTTTCTTGTACCACAAGAACCGCGTCATACGGCCACATTGCCTGAGCTTTTTGGGAGACTAGTTTGACCTCTTAGTTATTCATGTATGATGACATGTGGTTGCAACACCACCAAGGGGTACGGGCGTTCGAATTTAGCGCCGCATTGAAATGAGGAAAGTGATGAACCAGTTAGTCAAAGGCCTTTCCATTCTGGGCCTGTCTCTCGCACTGCCACTGGCGGCTCATGCAAGCGAACCGGATTTGGGCAAAGGCGCGAAGGTTTTTAAGAAGTGTGCTGCCTGCCACACCCTTGGTGAAGGGGAAGACAATAAGATCGGCCCGAACCTCTATGGAATGTTTGAACGCCCAGTTGCCTCCGCGGCAGATTTCAACTTCTCAGACGGGATGACGGCCCGTGCCGCTGAAATCGGCACCTGGACCGATGAAAACCTGGCTGAATACCTGACCAAGCCGCGGGATTACGTGCCCGGCACCAACATGTCTTTCGTTGGTCTTCGGAAAGAGAAGGATCGGATCAACCTGATCGCCTATCTCCGTCAGGAGACGGGCGCACCAGTTGCTGAAGCAGAGTCCGATGAAGAACAAGAGGACGAAGCCGAATAATCTGGGCGAATCAGTCTCGAAAAAAGCGGCTTCAAGCGTTTGAGGGAAACCGGACTTCCGGTTTTCCCTCAGGAAATGCGATGATCAAAAACAAAAAGCCTCGGGCTTTGATTTAATCACGCCCGGGGCCGTGGGCTGCCTGTTTTGTATCTATCTAAATCCAACTGTCTGGCCCGTCGGCGGCGCTGAAGCCCCCAAACACCGATCAACAAAGCGCCAACTGGCAGGTACATAAAATAGGCATTTGGCTGATCGTTTGGGAGTTCGACCGACAGGACTTCCCAATCGAAATCAATGCCGGCCTCCCCAGCTGGACCGCCAAACACCACATCATCGACAAAGGTTCCGCCCTCTTCGGTCCGCAGGATGAGGCCCGCATGTTCTAAGCGAACCTCCACCAACGCTTTCTCCCCCAGCGGCAGAAGGACGGTGCGGGTCTCAATGTCTCCCTCAAGCGTCTCACCCTTCGCGGTGAGACGAAGCGAACTATCAGCAGCCGCACCTTCAATAAGCGGCGCAGCTTCAGCATAGGGAACCGTTTGAAACGGCGGAATAATTTGGTCCACCCAATATTGCGGTCTAAACAAAGTGAACGCAACAAGCAGCAAAACAGCTGACTCCCAGAGCCGATTGCGTGTCACAAAGAATCCCTGAGTTGCAGAAGCAAACACTAGAACAGCGGCTGTTGCACCAAGGACCGTCAAGAACAGGTCGACCGGCCCCTCAATCCCGATCAACAAAAGTTTCGTATTGAAGATAAAGAAAAATGGAAGAACGACCGTCCGTAACGAATACGCAAAGGCCACGATACCCGTCTTGATAGGGTCCGCCCGAGAAATCGCTGCCGCCGCGAAGGACGCAAGCCCGACAGGCGGTGTCACATCGGCCATGATCCCGAAATAAAAGACAAAAAGATGCACGGCTATCAGCGGAACAACCAAACCATTCTGAGCACCCAGATCCACAACAACTCCAGCCATCAATGCGGACACAACAATATAGTTTGCCGTTGTGGGCAAGCCCATGCCCAGCACAATGGAGAGAATGGCGACCAGCCCCAGCATGGCAAGCAGATTGCCGCCGGACAAAATCTCAACCAGCTCGGTGAGCACCTGCCCCACACCGGTGAGAGATACGGCACCTACGATGATCCCGGCAGCGGCGGTCGCTATCGCAATTGCCACCATGTTCTTCGCGCCAAGTTCCAACCCCGATGCGAAGTCAACAAAGCCCGACTTCAAATCAGACGCAAATTCTCGACGACCCCGAAGAGCCCCCAGAACGGCGCGCTGGGTAATGAGGATGAAACCGATGGCGACGGTCGCCCAAAAGGCCGCAAGCCCCGGCGATAGCCGCTCCACCATCAAACACCAGACCAACACTCCGATGGGCAGAATGAAATGCAGTCCGGTTCGCCCGATATCTGCAATGCGGGGCGTTTCGATGATCGGAGCATTGGGGTCTTCAGGGGGCAAGTCCGGATACCGCGCCGCATAGCCAAGAGTGAGAACGTAGAAGAGAAGAAATCCAACCGCGAGCACGTAAGAGGCTGCCGCGCCAAACAGGCTCTGGGCTGCAAGGATGCCGTAATACCAGATACCCGCCACAATCAGGAAGGAGCTGATTGACACACCAGCACGCAGCAGACGCGCGAGACCAGTTGGTGGTGTGCCCGCACGGGGCAAGCCTTCCATACCCGCCTTCAACGCTTCCAGGTGCACGATGTAAATCAGCGCAATATAGGAGATCACAGCAGGCAAGAACGCATGCGTGACGACCTCCAGGTAAGATATCCCCACATACTCAACCATGAGGAAAGCGGCCGCACCCATAACGGGCGGCATGATCTGCCCGTTCACCGAGGAAGCAACTTCGACAGCACCCGCCTTTTCGCTTGAGAACCCAACCCGCTTCATCAGTGGAATGGTGAAGGTGCCCGTCGTGACCGTGTTCGCGATGGACGAGCCAGAGACGAGACCGGTCATGCCAGACGCAAGCACAGCCGCTTTTGCCGGGCCACCGCGCATATGGCCAAGAAGCGCAAAAGCCACCTGAATAAAATAGTGGCCCGCGCCCGCCCGGTCGAGCAAAGAGCCGAAAAGCACAAATAAGAAAACGAAACTCGTCGAGACACCCAGAGCGATCCCAAACACACCCTCTGTGGTGATCCACAAATGGCTCATGGCCCGCGAAAAGGAAGCCCCCTTCCACGCGATAAGATCAGGCGCCATGTTTCCGAAGAACACATAAGCCAGAAAGACAAGCGCCAACACGGTCAATGGCGGACCGAGCGTCCTACGGGTCGCTTCCAACAACAGCACCAGACCGACACCGGCTGTCACAAGATCGGCTGTATTGGGGAGGCCTGGTCGTGAGGCGAGTGCATCATTGAAAACAAAGAGATATGCCGCAGACACAGCACCCGCGATCCCAAGGACCCAGTCCTGCAGCGGCACCCACTCCCGCGGCGAGCGCTTCAATGCCGGGAAACTCACAAAGGCCAACAGAAAGGCAAAAGCGAGATGGATCGCCCGCGCCTCGGTATCATTTAAAACCGCAATATATCTTGCGACAAGAAAGGGAAGCGGCGAGGCATACCAGAGCTGAAAGAGTGACCAGGCAATCGCAATACCTGCGATCACTTTCCCCGTTGTGCCGTCATGAGTGCGCGCGCCGGTTTCAGCCGCGACCAGCTCTTCTGCAACGCCCGGTGATGGTTCGCTCAACGGAAGTCCCTCCGCCTGCGATCCCTATTCAAGAAGCCCGGCTTCTTTATAGTACCGCTCAGCCCCAGGATGGAGCGGCGCTGTCAGCGCATTGCGAACCATGCCTTCTTTGGTCAGAACCGCGAAGGCCGGATGCAATTTCTTGAAATCATCAAAGTTCTCAAACACGGCTTTAACAAGCTGATAGACAATTTCTTCGTCTACATTCGCAGATGTTACGAAAGTTGCCGCCACGCCAAAGGTGGAGACATCTTCCGGGTTTCCATTGTACATGCCACCAGGAATGGTCGCTGGCCCATAGAAGCTGTTGTCGGCAATCAGCTTGTCGACAGCCTCACCGTCGACATTCACAAGCACGGTGTCGCAGGTGGTGGTTGCTTCCTGGATTGAGCCGCTTGGGTGCCCGACAGTAAAGACAATCGCGTCAATCTTATTGTCACAAAGCGCGAGCGACTGCTCCGCTGACTTGAGCTCAGAGGCCAAGGCAAAGTTTCGGGTCGTCCAGCCAAAGGCTTCCATCACAACTTCCATGGTGGCGCGCTGGCCAGAGCCTGGATTGCCGATATTGATCCGCTTGCCCTCAAGGTCTTCGAAAGAAGTGATGCCCGCATCTGCACGGGCTACCACGGTGAAGGGTTCTGGATGCAGGGAGAACACTGAGCGCAGATCGGAGAAAGCACCCGTCTCAGCAAACTTCGACGTTCCATTATAAGCATGGAACTGCCAGTCCGATTGAGCGACACCCATTTCAAGGTCACCCTCGCGAATGGCGTTAATGTTAAAGAGCGACCCGCCGGTACTTTCGACAGAGCAGCGGATGCCATGCGTTTTGCGTTCCTTATTGACCAAACGACAGATTGCACCACCCGTGGGATAATAAACACCGGTAATGCCACCAGTCCCAACGGTGACAAACACCCGTTCCGGCTCGGCATAGGCGCCCGCGCCAGCAGCGATGGTTAGCGCGAGAGCTGCCACCCACATCTTCAAACCCGTCACAATCCGGCTCATCACCGCACTCCCTGTTTTGCCTAAGACCATCCCATAGAAAATTGGGACATCATCCTATTGAGCCACATGGTAAAGCGCCAACGACACAAAACAAACAAGGAAAAGCGGGGAAAATGGGACAGTTTGGCTGGAACATTTCCTGCAGCACACTGCCAGAACGACCTCCGAGCGTTCCAAATTGAAACGTTTCGGCATTTCTGTGTAAGGTTTGCGGAACGGGGGTCATGGACAAGTCAGTTGGTAAAGAGTTAGCGTAAATGCAATCCACGACCATTTTAAGACGCCTGTCGGCTCTTCTGCCTGCCATTGTGCTCATTGGCGCGCTGTGTGTGTCATTTTATGACCCGCGCGGTTTGGCCACTGCCCTGTCCAATCAAACTTTCGATCTCTATCAGCAGATCAAACCAAGACCGTCTGAAGCACAGAAAAGCGTATATGTGGATATCGGCCCGACCTCGTCCGCCCGCTATGGTCATTGGCCCTGGTCGCGAGCCCGTTTGGCCGAACTGGTTGACGCAGCGCGGAAAGCCGGCGCAGAGACAGTGGTCCTGGACATGCCCTTGCCGGAACCTGATACCACATCGCCCCGCGAAGCTCTCAAGGTCTGGTCACCCCTCCCACCCGAAGCAAATGTGACCGCCCTTGCCGCAGCGCTCGCTGACCTTCCAGATCACGACATATTGCTGGTTGAATCCCTCAAAGCCGGTTCCTCAGTTGTCACTCTGACGCCCGGCAAAGGTGTGAGCCAAAATGCACCGTCTCAAGTCACCGACATTGCTGATGTCGGCGGCAACCCGCTGCGCTACGCGCCAAGATATGACAATTGGGTTCCTACCCTCGGACGTCTGTCTCGAAATGCCGATGGCAATGGGGCGGGCCTACCAAGTCAGCGCCCGTCAGATCGGGTGCGCAGCATTCCAATGCTCGCAAATCTCGACGGAAAGCTCTTCCCGGCTTCTACACTTGAAGCATTGCGGGTCCATCAGGCGGCTGAAGGATATGAAGCCCGGGTCACAATTCCTGAAGGGGCATTCGTGATCAGTGAACCTGCCGGTCTCGCAGAAGTCACTATTGTGGGCACGGACAATAAGGTCCAAACCCAAGCCGATGGGTCTTTGCGCCTCTATTTCCGTTCAATGTCTCAGCAATCAACTTACGAAGCCTGGCGCATCATGAGCGACGCGGACGCTTTCGACCTGAACGGCAAAATTGCGGTCATCGGCTTTTCGGTGAATGGAGCCGAAAGAACCTATGACACAGTTGTGGGTCCCCTTCCCTCTGGTGCGATCATCGCAGAAGCCATCGATCAGATTGCCTCGAATGCTTACCTTACCCGTCCGGCCTGGGCGCAAAATGCCGAGCTCGCATTTCTGACGCTTATCGGGATCATTACCATGATCCTGGTAATCCGTAAGCGGGCTGGCTGGGGTTTTGTGTTCATGGGGCTAAGCCTTGGCGCCGCAGGTTATGGCGCATGGTACCTGTTCGACACCGAAGGCTGGCTCCTGGATCCGGCCTTCCCGGCTGCCTCTCTCACCGCTATTTTCTTCACCACTAGTTTGGTGAACCGGTTCCGGATCGAGGCTGAGACACGTTTCATTGAAAACCAGATGACCCGTCGTCTCTCCTCAAAAGCGCTTGCAAAGGTCATTCGCAATCCAAAGCTGATCCCCGCGCAAGGGGAACAACGCACGGTCACATCTCTGGCCGTGGGACTGCGCGGCTTCAACGTGATTGCAGATCGGTATTTGGAAGACCCTGTGGCTTACACAGATATTCTGAACCGTTTCTTCTCACCACTTACAAAAACGGTTCATGACCGCAAAGGCATGGTCGACAGATATACTGGCGACACCATGATGGCCATATGGAACGCTCCCTTGAGTGAACCCGATCACGCCATGAAAGCCTGCGATGCCGCGCTATTGATGCGCGAACAGTTGGATACGCTAAACGAATTTTTGGAAGAAGACGCCAAACGACACAATCTGAGCCACATTCCGCTTTCCGTCAGCATTGGCGTAGAGACTGGCTCCGCGATCATCGGCAATATGGGCGCCACTCAAAGCTACGATTATGGCGTCCTGGGGGAACCAGTCAGCATCGCCCACTATCTGCGCCACCACGCGATCAACTATGGTCCCGCAGTGATTGTCGGCGATGGCTTCAAAGACGCCGTTGGAGACAAGTTTGCCTTGCTTGAGGTCGATCTTGTATCAACACCGCGCCATCCAGATGGCTGGCGGGCCTATGCCCTGCTTGGCGATTCCATTGTTCGGGCCAGCCCCAAATTCAGAGCGTTGGAAGATGGTCACCGCAAACTCTTCGACGCCTATCGGAACCAACGGTGGGACGCAGCCCGCGAAGCCTTGGGTCATTGCCGGGGCCTCAACGGCTCAATCTCGACGCTTTACGACTTCTACGAAGCACGGATCAAGCAAATGGAAAACGAGCCACCCGGGCCGAATTGGAATGGGTCCTATTACGCGGGCCGCTTCTAGCGCTTATTGAACAAATCACTTGGCGGCGCATTCGGACGTCGCCATGATCCCACCCTATGACACGTCTCACTTGCAGCATCGAAACTTGGCCGCTTGCCGCCGCATTCAACATTTCCCGCGGCGCAAAAACGGAAGCCCAGGTTGTCGTTACCACTTTACAAGACGGCGACAAGATCGGGCGTGGCGAATGCGTTCCCTATGCCCGCTATCGGGAAACCCTGGAAGCTGTAGTGGAGACAATCAATGGTCTCTCATCTGCAGTTGAAAATGGTCTGAGCCGAACCGACCTACAACTCACCCTGCCCCCAGGTGCCGCACGCAACGCCATCGACTGCGCGTTCTGGGACCTTGAAGCCAAGCGGTCGGGTAAGCGAGTGGCGGACTTGATTGGCATGACACCAACACCACTCACAACCGCATACTCTCTCAGCCTGGACACCCCAGAGAATATGGCCGCCGCGGCCACTGCGGCAGCGGCCCGGCCTTTACTCAAAATTAAACTGGGTGGTGAGGGAGATGAGGAACGTATTGCGGCAGTTCGTGCAGCAGCACCAGATGCAAAACTGATCATCGACGCAAACGAAGGATGGACGCCCGATAACCTCATCCACAATATCGAAACAATGGCCCGATATGACGTCGCTTTGATCGAACAACCCCTGCCCGCGGGCGACGATGAGATATTACGGTCCTATGGCAGTCCGGTTCCCCTTTGTGCCGATGAGTCCTGTCATGGCATCGCCTCCCTTGCACCCCTTGTTGGGCTCTATGACGCCGTCAATATCAAGCTAGACAAGACCGGGGGTTTGACCGAGGCACTCGCCACCGCACGTGCAGCCAGAGACATTGGTTTCGATATCATGGTGGGCTGCATGGTGGGCACGTCGCTCGGCATGGCTCCAGCAACGTTGGTTGCCCAACCCAAAGACCTAGTCGATCTGGATGGCCCCCTTCTGCTCAAGGAAGACCGCCGACCAGGCATCACTTTCCAGGGGAGCGATATGCTGCCCTTCAGCGCTGAAGTGTGGGGATAAGCGCGACATTTGCACCTGAGCACGGCGAATTGATCACTTTATACTCGTAAGAACTGGGTTCCCCACCTAAACTCCTGCACAACGACAAACAACAAATTGATCTAGGCGATGAAACTCCGCGTGACTTCCACGGCGGCTGCTCTGTTGGCAGTCGTTCTTCTGACTTTGCCGAAAGCGGCGCTGGCTGAAAATGAGCCTGGCGGACGCCCAGCATCACTTGTGCAGGTAGATGCTGTGATCTCCGAACCTTTCGGACAAACCGCACCCGTGATCGGCCGTCTGGTGTCCAGACAGGCTGGCGTCGTCGCGGCGCGTATTGCCGGCGCGGTCGCGAAGATGCACGTTCACATAGGAGATCATGTGGAGGAAGGCGACCTGATGGCCGAACTCGTCTCCGACAGTCTGGAAGTAGAAGTAAGACGGATGGAAGCGGCACTCCAGCGTGCAGAAGCTGAACTTGCAATCCGCAGAAATGAGTCGGAGCGGTTGCGGCGCCTCAGAAACTCAGCCGCCTTCCAACAAGGTCAATATGAAGACAAGAAGCTCGAAGTCACCACGCTGGAAAGTCGGGTCACTGAAGCCAAAGCAGATCTGGAAATCGCGCGCTTGAACCTGGACTATGCGAGCATTCGCGCTCCCTATTCTGGAACAGTAACGCTGCGGCAAACCGAAGCCGGCGCTTATGTGCCCCTTGGCGCTCCCGTCGTCAGTCTCGTCAACGACCAATCGCTGGAAGCAGAAGCAGACATTCCCTCAGACCGAATGGCAGGGCTGCGTCCCGGTCGCAAGGTGACCGTGGAAATAGCGGGCGTCGAAGCGCCAGCCACGGTGCGAGCGGTGGTCCCCGTCGAAAACCCCCTTACCCGGACACGGGCCGTTCGCTTTACACTTGAAGAAGACGCTGGAACCCAGTTCACACCGAACCAGACCGCGATTGTTTACATACCGATTGGTGATCGACGAGATGTGGTGACGGTTCACAAAGATGCCATCGTCAACCGACAGGGAGAGACAATTGTCTTCATCGTGACAAACGGCACTGCTGAAATGCGGGCCGTTCAATTGGGTGAACCAGTCGGCGGGCGTTTCGTCGTTATAGAAGGTCTCTCAGTGGGTGACAGCGTAGCAGTTCGCGGCAATGAACGTCTTCGTTCAGGCCAACCCGTCCGTGTTGACGAAGGAGCCTGATCGATATGAATTTGATCCGCCTATCCATCGAACGGCCCACCGCCATTCTAGCGGGCGTAATCATTCTTGTCGTTTTTGGGTTTGTGGCGCTCCGCGCCATCCCTATTCAGCTGATACCAGACGTCCGCAAACCGCTCCTGACGATCTCAACAAATTGGCAAGGTGCCTCCCCTGTTGAGATTGAGCGCGAGATTGTCAACCGACAGGAAGATAGTCTAAAGGGCCTCGAAGGCGTCACTCAGATGACCAGCCGTTCGCGCCCAGGCCGCGGCGAAGTCTTTCTGGAATATGCGCTCGGCACCGATATGAACCGCGCCATGCTGCTGGTCTCCAACAGACTGGATCAGATCGGCGACTATCCGGACGAAGCGCGCGAACCTGTACTGCGGTCAGCTGGTAGCGAAGACAATCCCATTACCTGGATTGTCCTAACCCGTCTCCCCGGCAATGAGCGACCGATGAATTCCTATGGGGACTTCGTTGAAGACGTTATTCAGGAGCGCTTGGAGCGTGTCCCGGGCGTCAGCCGGTCGAACGCGTTCGGTGGCACAGAGCGCGAACTGCAAGTCATCATTCATCCAGATCGCCTGGCGCGATATGGCCTGACAGTCCCGGACGTGTTGCAACGCTTGCGCGCCGCCAATGCGTCGATTTCCGCTGGCGAGGTGGAAGAAGGTA
The DNA here is from genome assembly GCA_002695905.1 of Parvibaculum sp. GTDB lineage: Bacteria > Pseudomonadota > Alphaproteobacteria > Parvibaculales > Parvibaculaceae > Mf105b01. The sequence goes on along the minus strand of NZQM01000181.1, from coordinate 6,539 downwards.
AACGCGCTTACATTGTTCGAACCGAAGGAGAACTAAAATCCGTCGATCAGGTTCGCAATGTCGTGCTCCGGACCACGCAGGATGAGACCTCTGGACGCATAGGACGAGTCGTCGTCGGTGACATTGCCTCTGTTGAATTTGGCTTCAAACAAAGGACCGGCCAATTCCGGAGCCTTGGCATGGACGCCATGTCCGTCAACGCCGTGCGTGAAGCAGGCGCCAATGTCATTGAGACCATGGAAGGCATTCGCGAAGCCATCAACGAGCTCAATGAATTTGAGCTTCCAAATGCAGGGCTTCAGGCTGTGCAGTCCTATGACGAGACGGTCTATATCGAATCCGCGATCAGCCTTGTTCAACAGAACATCTTTGTCGGCGGAACCCTGGCGGTAATTGTCCTCATCCTGTTTCTACGCTCCTGGCGGGCAACACTGGTGGTTGCCCTATCGATTCCGGTTTCCATCGTCGGGTCGTTCGTCGCCATGGCAGCCCTCGGGCAATCCATCAATGTAATTTCACTCGCCGGGATTGCTTTTGCTGTCGGCCTGGTGGTCGATGCGGCGATCGTCGTGCTGGAAAACATCTTCCGACTGAAATCGGAAGGTCATGACCGAAAAACTGCCGCTTATGGAGGTACCAAGCAGGTTTGGAGTGCCGTACTGGTCTCGGCGACAACAACGGTCGCCGTTTTTGCGCCGATCCTCCTGATGCAAGCAGAAGTCGGTCAGCTGTTCCGCGATATCGCCGTTGCTATCTCCGTCGCTGTATCGCTTTCGCTGCTCGTTGCTGTCACCGTCATCCCAGCGCTCGCGGCGCAACTTCTCCCGCGCGAGGGAGAGGACGACGTGCTCTTCACGCTCCCTCGGGTCGACAACCTCGCATCTCAATTTGTCGCAAAAGTTCTCCAGGCCGTATCCTGGATGATCGCATCCATCAAACGCGCAGGTAGCACCGTTGCAGCGATCTGCGGTTTAGCCGCACTTGGCACCCTGCTCTTTCTGCCGAAGCTGGATTACCTGCCCGACGGCAATCAGGCCTTTGTCTTTGGCTATATCAGCCCGCCGCCAGGATACAATTTGGAAACAGCTCTTCAGATTGCCGGACGCGTGGAAGACGCCAATCGGGACAATTGGGCACCCACAGCACCCGCAGACAGAGATCCAGATGACCGACCCTGGATGCGGAACTTTTTCTTCTTCGCATCAACCAACTTTGCATTCGTGGGCGCGTACCCAGAGAATGTGGAACGCGCAAGCGAACTCATACCGCTCCTCAGCGAACCTGTCCTTCGTGAACCGGGCACCTTCGGATTCTTCGCACAGCGCTCACTCTTCGGCCGGGGTGTCGGAGGTGGACGGCAGGTCAACTTCGTCATCGTCGGCACCGACACCAATGACATTGTCTCTGTCGCCAGGCGGGCTGCAGACAAAGTAGAAGCACTGCTGCCACGGTCAGAGGGACATCAAATGCGTCCCCAGCCCTCTCTGGAGTTGGGAGCGCCTGAAGTCCGGATCACGCCCAACCGTGTGCGCCTCGGCGACAATGGCCTCTCTGCGGCGGAGCTGGGTATTACGCTGGATGCCTTCAATGACGGCCTGCGCGTCGACGAAATCACCGTCGACGGTCGCCGCATGGATCTGGCCCTCTATGGTAATTTTGAACAGGCCGACGAAACCCAAAGCATCAACAATCTGCCGGTCGTCACGCGCTCTGGGACAATCGTGCCGGCGAGCTCTCTCGCGGATATTGAAATCACGGCGGGCCCATCGGAAATCCATCACCTGGAGCGCTTCAGGGTGATCACACTGCAAGTGCGCCCGGCAGCGGAGCTACCATTGGAAGAAGCCCTATCCATTCTCGAAGGTGTCATTGACGAACTGGAAACGGAAGGCATTCCTCAGACCGTTCGCATGGGGCTTGGCGGCTCTGCCGACCAATTGGAAGAGGCGTGGGGTGAGCTTGTGATGAACTTAGGCTTAGCGATCATCATCGTGTACCTCGTGATGGCGGTGCTCTTTGAGAGCTTCATCTATCCGCTGATCATCATGCTATCTGTGCCGCTTGCGACCGCTGGCGGTGTGGCAGGTCTCGTGATCCTCAATATCTTCACCTTCCAGGCGCTCGACATGCTGACCCTCTTAGGGTTCGTGATCCTGATCGGGATTGTGGTGAACAACGCCATCCTACTCGTGCACCAATCCCTCTATGGACTGCGAGAACAGGGTGAGACTTTTGACGAAGCGATTTCCGGCGCAGTACGGAACCGCATTCGGCCCATCTTCATGTCGACGCTGACGAGTATTTTCGGCATGGCACCGCTGGTGCTCTTTCCTGGTGCAGGCTCAGAACTCTATAGGGGCCTCGGTACCGTCGTCATTGGCGGTCTGATGCTCTCTGCCTTGCTGACACTGCTCATTATCCCGCCCCTACTCAAAATTATCTTGCCGATTTTTGAAGAAGAAACCTATCCAAACCGAGGCAGAGCAACCGCTGCTCCGGCTGAATAGAAGCCTCAGGCAATATCAATCACGATTTTGCCGAAGTGAGATGCTCCAGCCATGTGCTCAAGCGCAGTGCCGAGCTCTTCCAGCCCGTAATGGGCATCGATCACTGGTTTGATATTATTGCGCTCAATGCCACGGACCATATCCTCGAACTGTTCCCGGTTCCCTACTGTGATGCCTTTGATGGTCAGGTTTTGCGAGAAAATCGCTGCCACATTCACATCTTTCATCAGACCTGACAGCAGCCCGATCACAGCGATATGCCCGCCGATCCGCGCGGCCTGCATTGACTGTTGCAGGGTCTCCGCCCCGCCCACTTCGACCACATGGTCGACGCCGCGCCCGCCGGTGATTTTGCGTGCTTCCGCCGCCCAGTCAGGCGTGGTTTTGTAGTTGATCGTGTGGTCCGCCCCCAGCGCCCTGGCGCGTTCAAGTTTCTCATCAGACGAAGAAGTAATGATCACTTCCGCGCCCGAAGCCTTCGCAAACTGCAGACCGAAGATCGATACACCACCAGTGCCTTGAAGAAGAACCGTATTGCCCGCCTTGATCTGCCCTTCCGACACAAGCGCTCGCCATGCGGTCAACCCAGCACACGGCAGACAAGCCGCTTCCGCATCGCTCAACATATCTGGAAGCTTCGACACCCCTTCTTCTGAGAGGCAGATATATTCCTCGGCACAGCCATTAAGGGGCCCGCCGACGGAACCGCTCAACGCCGCTGGTGTGGGTTCCCCGGCAATCCATCCCTGAAAGAAGAGCGGCGACACCCGGTCGCCAACAGCAACGCGTGAAACGCCTGCTCCAACAGCTTCGATGACTCCAGCACCGTCAGACAGGGGTACCAGCGGCAATGGATAGTTGCCACCAAATCCTGAAACAATGGCAAGGTCACGATAGTTGAGACACGCATTGTTGAGTTTCACCAGGACCCGCCCTGGACCAGGTTCCGGCTTTGTCAGATCCACCGCTTTCAAATTTTCCAGGCCAAAAGCGCCCTCCACCTGCATCGCACGCATCGCAATCTCCCTCAGTCAAATTTTATGGTTTCATTGTCTGTTGAGAGTAACATCTGCATCAGACCAGCCTTCTGTCAATGGAAGGACCTGCGCAAAGGGGCTCAAGTGCAGCGGCGAAAAAAATGACGGAGGGGAAGCCATGGATCGCGCAGATTACAAGAGAGATCTAAAAGACCGACAGGAACGACTCAACCTGGTGCAGCAGGCTATGCTCCGCCAAAATGAGCGGGGCATTGTCGTTTTTGAAGGCTGGGATGCGGCCGGCAAAGGCAGCACGATCCGTCGTATTGCCTGGTGCCTTGACCCCCGAAGCCTCCACGTTTGGTCGATCTCAGCGCCGACGCAGGCAGAAATAAACGGCCACTGGCTGAAGCGTTTCTGGACGCGCATTCCATCGCGCGGCGACATCAGCATCTTCGACAGATCCTGGTATGGGCGCGTGCTGGTCGAACGTGTGGAAGGCTTCGCCAGCGAAGCGGAGTGGCGACGCGCTTACCGGGAGATCAACGAGTTTGAATGGTCTCTTGCCGAAGAAGGCTACCGGATCGTTAAAATCTTTCTGGACATCTCACCGGAAACCCAACTCCATCGCCTAAAGTCGCGCCTCGAAGCCCCAACAAAGCGCTGGAAACTGACAGAAGAAGACATCCGCAACAGATCCAGGTGGGACGCCTATAAGGTCGCCTACAATGAAATGATTGAAACCTGTTCCCCCAAACACGCCCCCTGGCACGTCATTGACGCCAATTCAAAGCAGGAAGCCCGCATTGCCTGTTTCGATCAGATCATCGCGCGCTTCTCCCAAGGGCTCGACATTGAACCACCAGACGTGAGCCCGATGATCCGCACCTATCTCAAAAACGCTTGAAATTATCCGGTGATTGGATGCGGCAAGCGACGCGCGGTTGCCGCGCGGGCAAGCTCATCCCAGATTTGAGTTTCCAGATCCCGTGCCTCCAGTCCCTCAACTGTCTCGGCATGAGCCTGGATCTCAATCAGAAGGCCGGTGAGTTCATCATTTGCCCGATCGAGCTCGCTGATCTTGAGACTTGGATCACTGGAGGAGGCCGCCTGTTCAACGCGAAAACGCAAGTCTCCGGTCGGCAGAATACCCACAGCTCCTGAAAAGATTTTGCGCATTGCTGCGTTTTCTTCAACGCGAATATCGGCTGCGCGCTCAAACTCAGTTGCTGTTTGAAACATCATCAACCCGATTACCGACGAGCTGCCAACCGCATATTCAGACGACAGGTGAGGCGCAATGTCTGTGAGAATACGTTCGAACGAGCGCATCATCACGGTTTGAACATTCGGCTTCATGACCGGCCCTCCGCTTTAATGAGGTCAGGCATCCACCCAACCAGCTGCCGATTGTGAACATCGGTACAGTACCAGCTGGAAAACGCCATGATCGGGTCCACATTGTTCCCGGCTTCATATTCCTTGCCTGCAGAAATCCAGATCGCCAGCCCCTTCACCGCTGAGAAAACTTCCCACCAGCGCAGCGCTACAGGGTCAATCTCGATGCCGGAATGTTCCGACCAGATGGCGAGGGCCTTGTCGCGGTCGATCATGCTGCCAGGACGGGGATCGTTGAACGCCCAGAGCGGGTCTGCTGCCCAGGCAATGTCCTCCAGCGGATCACCCAGATGGCACATTTCCCAATCAAGGATCGTCTTGAGCTCTCCCTCGTCGTCGTATAGGAAATTGCCGGTGCGATAGTCCCCATGCACCACCGCAATTTTCTTCGGCGGCGGCGGCGGGTTCCGCCTTAGCCAGCGAATGGCACCCTTGGCAATCGGCTGGGGACAAAGAGCATCCCCATCAATCTCGCCTTCCCAATAGTCGAGCGCCACTTTCCAGCAGGTGTCGAGTGCGGGATAGTCAGAAGCTGCGGCGAAGCCAATCGCCGCGGGATCTTGACCCGCAATCGTACCGAGATGCCGCCAGAACTGCTCACCAATTATATCGGCGAGCGGCCCGTAGGGGTCCGGTCCAAAGGGTGAGGCGGCCTGACAATTCTCGACCTGCTCCATGATAAAAAAGGGACGCTCCAGCCATTTCTCATCTGTTTCCAGATAAAGCGGCTCAGGAACAGGGACGCCCGTTGGATAGAAAGCCCGATAGGCATTGAATTCAACATCCCGCGCTGTCTCGATCAGGCTTGATTCTGGATCACGCCGCAAAATGAGTGCACGCTCTTTTCGCTCACCACCCTCCGTCCAACGCGCTCGAAAGCGATAGGTCTCCCGACTCGCGCCGCCATGAATGCGCGACAGATCAGTCACCTCAAAATCACTCCCGGCCAGGTTCTTATGCGCGAGATATACGGCTGCTTTTTGTGCAATTTCTTCCATCGATCAGGGCGCCATGTCTAAAAGTTCTTTGAACCCAGATGGTTCATGACGACCCATGATCAGTTGCTCAAGAATGCCCGAGCCATTCTTTACCTCTCCATCTGGCAAGGTCATCTTCGCGTCGACAAATGCCTGAATATGAAGGTAAGGCGGCATCGACCCCGTGATCTCATCGGTCTTGATCGCCTCATATCCAACTTCAAGTTCGCCATGCAGACTGCCATGACCCCAGGTGGGGTTCATGTACCCAAGACCTGTCATGTAGAAGTTCCACTTGGGCGTGAGCTCAATGAAGGTCTTTTCGCGTTTATAGTTTTCCATCTCAATTGTCGCGGACTTAGCGAAACGCGTGCCCGATTGAAACGTGAGGTTGGACCAGCAGGATCGTGTGTGCTCCGGTTCCGCATCCCCCAGACCACAAATCACCGCCGCCGTGTTCCACGGCTCCCCGCTCGCATAGGTGTTGAGGTGATAGAGTGAAATGCAGTCCTCAAAATTGAGCGGTGCCCACAGCCAATAGAATTGCGGCTCCTGGGCTGGCGCAACAGGTTGGGCATCGGCTGCCCCAATCGGACGCGTGCCCCAGGAACGGTCGCGCGTACCCATAAAAGCGTCGCGAGTGACTTCTATGCGGTCGCCATTGACCTCAATCCACCCTT
>NZQM01000180.1 GCA_002695905.1 Parvibaculum sp. | reverse complement strand
TCGTGAAGCAATCAAAGGTCTCATGGAAGAGTCTGAGGCGGCTGGCTACAGTGCCCTCTACGGGCATACAGATTCAGCCTTCGTTGAAGTTCCCTTTGAAGAGGCACACGACCTCGCTAAACACTTGACTGAGGTGATTCAGCGTAAGCAAGACGCCAGTCACCTCATCGTTGAATTTGAGGCTTACATGCCCTATTGGATTGTAGGAGGCAAGAACCTCTACTACGGTATCTGTTCCTACCCTCCCGAAGACGAGGGCAAGGTAAAGAGCGCAAGGTGGGGTAAAATCAGCACCCTCTCTCCTATCTCCAAGAACCTTGAGAACGATGTCTTGACAGCCATCTGTACAGGAGCAGAAGAGGAAGAAGTTATCCAACTGGTCCGACCACTTGCGAAGCGCATCAAGCGTGGAGATGTGGAACCCAGTGACCTCGCTACCACTACAAGGCTACAGAAGCGTCTCGGAGAATACTCAGAGACGGCAGGAGGAGCAGTCAAGGCGGCAAGGTATTACAACGAGCACATTGCTAAGAAGGCGCACTACGGCCAAGGGGACAGTGTGAACTGGACTTACATCAGTCGCACCCCCGACGGCCTGCCTTCTATAGATGTAGTAGCATACGAAGAAGCCAGCGATTTGGCTGGCTTTACGCTGAACTACGACCTCATGGTTGACAAACTCATAAAGGCTAAACTCAAGCCTATTTTCAAAGCCCTCAGTTGGGACTTGGAAAGAGCAAGCGGGGCGGCTATGCCCAAAGTGTATTGGTGATAACATGAGTAGAATAGAAGAAGAAGTGTGCAAGAAAATTGAACAACGAGCGAAGGTCGGCCTAAGTAAGTATGGAGTTACTATGGAGACTGCGCCGCTATCACGCCTTGAATGGCTCGTTCATGCACAAGAAGAAGCAATGGACTTAGCCGTGTACCTACAGAAACTAATTGAAATGGAGGTGGAATGATGGCCGATGTACTTTCATTAAACCGAAGTAGGGTTGGACACTCACACAGGAAAAAACCATTGAGGGAATTTTGGAGAAATAGCCCTTTGAACATATATTTTAACGAAGATTGGGATGCAACTGAAAAGTCATGTTGTGCCTGTGGTTCGGAGGGAATAACCATTGATGCGGCTCATATTAACAGTAAAAACAAAGACCATGATGACTATGATGATTTTAAAAACATGCACTTATTGTGTAGGCTTTGTCATACAGAAAGTGAATTTATCATGGGTACTGCTTACTGGACATGGATAATTAAGAAAAGAAAGTTTTACAAAAAGGGGGAGTTATCTATTGAAAGATTGTTTTTGAATAACATTCATGAATTTATTTTCTTGGATGGTATGCACGATGGTTCAAGGATAGCGTGTCCCGGTCATGCAAAAAGTTACACGACACAGATTACAGTCGCAGATGATGAAGAGACAGACTGGTTATCACAATCGGGTGAGGTTTCAAAAGAGCATTATCAAATCATATACGAGACTTATGGAATGGAGATGAAAGAATGAGTGATAGAGATTGGAGCGCATACGCTAAGTCAACTTACCAATGGAAACCCGGACATAAAAAGATGCTCCGTATGACCAAAACCAGCCTAACGAGCGACTTTGACTACTGTCCAAAGCAGTACGAGTACAAACGCATTCACCGCCTCCCTGAACCGTCAAGTGACGCCATGATGAAGGGGAACAATGTACACGAAGCCATTGAGGTATTCTACGACAATGTACCCCCTGTACTTGACGAACTACATACACTGATGCAGAGGAATAAGACTGAGGAGGCTTTACAACTGGCTCTCAGTGTCATGCCTGAACAAGAGTATGTACTTGGAGAAGGTCCGTCTATTGAGCAAAGAATCCGTTGGGACTTAGCAAGACTACTCGCTGGTGGTAAGGAGAACTATCTTCCTGTCATCAACGAATTGGAAATTCACGCATTCGTTGAAGAAGAATTTGAATTCAATGGCGAGGTCCACACAATTCCCATCCATTTTGCTGGGAGTATTGACCGAGGTTATGCGACAGACGAGGGCACCTATGCACTCATGGAGTTGAAGACCGGGAAGTGGGTTCAGACCAAGAACCGCCAAGACGAATGGAAGGACTCCAAGTTCAAGTTGGAATCTATGCGCCAAGAAATGGCGTTCTACAAGTATCTGCTACAGGTCGCTGACCACCCCTACCAAGATGTCTCACATTGGGGCTGGGTATATCCGTCAGGTAACACTGCGAAGTTGGACCCGTTGAATAAGTACGGGTACGAACAGCGTGGCGTGAATAAAATCACCTACGAGCCAGCAACTGGTAGGACTTGGACGACATTCAGAAAACGAGTAGAGCGACTCAAGGCGGCACTGCTGACAGCGTACCTCGCAGAAGACTTCCCGACCAAGGCAAGTGCAGGTAAATGTGCTTGGTGCAACTTCAAACCAATTTGCCCAAGTTGGGACGGAAGCGACAACCCTCAAGAATACCTTGACAGTTACAAGGAGGACTGATTATGATAAGAATAGAAAACATACCCGAAACAAAAAGAAACATTGAAATCCAATTACAGAACGCAGTGAAACGACCAGTAAGTGCCTCGTTTGGTCATTTGGGCAAACACAAAACGCACAGTATCGCTATACAGACGACGCTGTTTGAATTTGACGAAGAAACGACTGGCCCTAAAGGTACGATGTATCTGACATTGAACACCACACTATTACAGGATAAACAGGAACTCACTAAGGTTATTGACGAAATCGCTAAGAAATACAAAAGTGATTGACATGCAGATAGTCTTTGATTTTCCACGAGAGGTAATGGAACTCAGTCCCGAAAGAGGCAGAGGTTATCGTAAAATCGTGAAGAGTAACGGAGATTTAGAACGCTACTGGGAAGGGAAGAATGGAGTCTCCAATGCGTACATGACAGTGTACGGTTACAGAGCAACACTCCCACCTTACAACAAGCGAGTAAACTTGGAGACTCCGATTGTACGACACTTCGTTATGGACTTTGACCCGAAGGACTTCCGAAAGAACAAGGGCAATAATGTTGACCCCGAAGCACCTTTGGTCCAAACCAAGAAACTACATCAGTTCCTCTTAGAAAGGGACATCACTCACGGAGTTTGGTACAGCGGTGGCGGGTTTCACATTTGGATTGGACTTGACAAAGCATACATACCCAGTAACGGTGATAGTTTGTCTGACATCAAAGAAGCCGGTATGAAGATAGTCAGCGATTGGATTTACACCATGGACTTGTACTGCTCAGACCCTGCCGTTCCCTTTGACACCAGCGGTATGATTCGCATTCCTAACTCTTACAATTCCAAGCGTGGACTTTGGTCAATACCTCTGAGTACACAGGACCTTGAGGCAGGGCTTGCTCACATTACGGAGAAGGCACTTGACCCCGGACAGGGAATGATACCCTATGGGAACCAAGGCTTGAAGTTGGAAGTAGTCAAAGGTAAAAGTAGAGGTAAGGTATTCAATCCCAACTCAAAGCCTCTTGATTTACCTACTATCTCAATGGATGGCGTCATTATCTTACCGTGCCTAAACTCGGCGGCGTGTCGTGTAGGGAGTAACCCAAGTCACGACGAACGAGTACAACTCGTCAAATACCTATCAAAACGCCTGAGAAATTTCATGCCTGTTGAGCGCATTGAGCGTTCAAAGATAGAAGAACACACAGAGACAATTGTCAATTTCATTCGCTCACTTGAGTGGGCCGATTTCAGAGAAGAAACCACCCGCTATCAGGTGGGAACTATCATTGGTACAGAGTACCCACAAACATGCTCTATGTTGTACAAGAAAGGTATGTGCCTCGGTAAATGTCGCTATTGGGATAAGACCGGTGCTATTGATAAAGGGGAGGAAGAATGATGCGTCGTTGTTTATTCTGTGAGGCAAAATTAGCAAACAAAGCGTCTTCTCGTGTAGTGCGGAAGAAGCCTATGTGTCATACATGCTTACATGCAGGGCCCGTGGGTGACCGTAGCGACTACCGCTGTAAAGGTACGACCGGTACAGGTAAACAATGTCGCCATTATGCAATGGAAGAGAAGGAATACTGCTATATTCATAGATTTCAGGGGAATGAAAAATGAAAATCACTGAGCCTCTCTTAATTGATACCAACGAGAGGGGTCCGCTTCACGATGCCGTCGTTAGAGCGGCTGAAAGAGAAGGATTCGCCATCAAAAAGGAGCACTTGCAGGGCATGGGTGACTACAAGGCTGGTAACGCCAGTATTGAGTGTAAAAGTATACCTGACCTCATACAGTCTACCTTCAAAGGACACTTACAGCGTCAAATTGAGAACCTTGACGCTAATTGCGAGCGTGTAGTGCTCGTGGTACACGGTGACATTGCAAAGTATGTAGCCATGTGCCGAAACCAAGGCAGGCCGACCAGTTACGCCAAGACACTTGACCTTATGTTGGGTATATTTGCACGGTTGACTGCTGACTTTGATTGTCACATTTACAGAGCAAAGGACCATGCCGAAGCAGGTATGTTCATTGCGAAATTACACAGTAAAATGCACAAGTCTGCGAGTAGACACGGTGCGAGGGCTGTCACGAGAACCAGTACGAACGATGTAAGGGCTGATATGCTCGTAACCATCCCCGGTATTGGACCTGAAATGGTAGCAAAACTGCTGGAAACTTGTGGCTCAATTGAAGAGATGCTTTACCCCGAATCACTCAAAGCAGTAAGGGGTATGGGGCCAAAACTAAGGAAAAGATTACTTGAGGTTCTGACTTCGGAGGAACCCGTACGAGTCCAAAAAACATACAACAGAGGAGAGAGAAATGGAACACAGAGCAAGTAAATACGAATGCGTGAGGAAATTCCCGATTTTGAAGGGTTACCTTGAACACTTCAAGGAAGTAAGTAAAAACAACGAAATACCCGGATTGATTTCGTTCTTCTACATCCTTGGTCAAGCGGCAATACCGTATGTAAGAGTGCCCGTGGGAGGTAGTAACCTTGACCCAAGGGTCAACATGTTTTGGATTCAAGACACCCGGACAGGTAAATCAGCGGCATATCAAATCATAGAAAAGGTGCTTAACGGCTCCGACCTAAACTCTGCTGATTACAACAGTGGTAACGATGCCGCCCTCATAGGGACATTAGTTCCCGACCCTGATTTTGAAGGCAATCCGAGAGACGCTCCTCAAGTGACAAGGCCGGGGCTTCTTGCAGGTCGTAAGGGGTTGAACTTTGACGAAGGTAGCGTCGTACTCAAGACAGGACAGCACAACGAAAGTACGACTCTGTTCTTACAATCCGCCTTGAACTCAGCAGGAACTGGGCGTAACATCTTGACAAAGCACATGGCAAGAGACACATTTACCATCAAATCGGAAGTTTCTCTTTGGATTACTACCTACCCCCCGAAGGGTATCAAAGAACATGTACTGGACAAAGGTATTTTCCAGCGTGTCCTGACATATTGGCGGCACTGGACTCTTGAAATGAAGCGTGAAATCAACCATGCTCTTGCAGAAGATGTCTACAGTGAGCCTAAGTTTGAGGTACCGTTTGAAGAGGTGACTGGCTTCTTCAAAGATATACAGAAGAGCCTTAAGCGTAGAGTATTGGACTTGAGCGACATACCTCCAATGGAGTGGGATGAGATGCACACTGATGACCAAGAAAGAGTTGTCATGGGTCTTATGCGACAAATGTTCCGACCCGACGAAGCCTACAAGCCTGCTCTCATGTCTGCTATTGACGAGTATTATAGTATCGTTGAAGTCATGAGTCCCGATAAACAGGGTATCTGTTCATCATTTATCATGGGACTACAGAACTACACGAACATTCTTGCTCATCACTTTGCTATGATTGAAGGCACTTGGATTGTCAGGGGTGACCATGTTGACATGGCTAAGGAAATTCTCTTTGACCTCTATCAGAACCTCATCCAGTGGCTTGAGTCCGAAGTCAACATCGGTGCAGGTGCATCTGAGAAGAACAAGATGCAAGGTCACTGGAAAAGTGCTTACAAGCAAGCGGAACTGTTTGACTTTGATGACCATCGTGGTCACGGCTGGGTAAAGAAGAAGGAACTGATGGCCAACTTCGGAAGGTTGGCCAATTACAACAGTCACGCCAGTGTCAATCAGAAGTACAATACTTACGGCACAGAAATGTTCAGCGACACAAGAGAAGGTGTCCGTGTATTTGTGCGACTTAACGATGAGTACCGAAAAGGTGGTAAATCATGAGTAAGTCTTTTTGGTATACCGAATGTGTTATTTGTAAGTGCGAGTTAGGTAAAGATATTGGGGGATATGTACTCGGTACACATCTTAAAAAAATGGTCGGACTATGCGACGGTTGTAAATTTACTATGGAGGCGTTCATCAAATGAAAAAAATGCTGGCTCTTGATATTGAAACTGCGAACTTTTCTCACGAGATAGGTGGCTGGGGCTCCAGTCACTTGTTTGAACCTACTGTTGTGGCGACATGGGACGGTGAAAGGGGCGTAGTCTACGCTAACGAAAAGGTGTCAAAGTACCTACCCGAAGGGACAGAGGTCAAGCCTCTGCATCCCAAGACGATAGGTGAAGACTTGGCTAAGCATGTCTCAGAGGGAGGTATGGTCCTCGGTCACAACTTGAAGCAGTTTGACCTCCCCATCATCAGGGACGCACTTGATTGCTGGACAGCAGGTGACATCATGGCTAAGTCAGAAGAACAAGTCTTTGATACATCTGCTTTGTTGAAGAGTATCACGGGACACGCTGTCCCACTATCTGATGCATGTCTACATACACTCAAGAAAGGTAAACTGATGAACAGCCATGATGCTCCTGTTGAATGGAGAAAGGGCAATTATGACAAAGTGGCGGAATACTGCCTCAAAGATTCTCAACTGGTATACGAACTATGGGAACATGGTTTGAATGAAGGTTTCGTGAAGGCTCGCTGTCGCAAGACAGGTGAAGTCAAGGAATACGAAGTAGACTGGTGAGAGGAGAGAGAAACATGAACGAAAACGAAGGAAATACAAGCGCAGTCGTCCACAATATACGGGCGGCGAAGAGAGCAGTGAACACGGTCAAGACTACACTTGGACCAATGGGCATGGACAAGATGATGGTAGACGGTGGTGGTAATGTTATCGTGACCAACGATGGTGCTACTATCCTACAACAACTTGACATCACTCACCCTGCGGCAAAGATGGTCGTAGAAGCGGCGAACACTCAAGAGAACATGTGCTATGACGGTACGACCAGTACGGTCGTTCTTGCTGGTGAACTACTGGGTAACAGTGAACTCCTATTCAGCAAGGGTCTACATGCTAACATCATCTGCCGTGGATATAGAAAGGGCTCTCGTTGGGCAACCGAACACATTGAACAACAATTGGCCTTTTCTGCAAAGAAGCACCTTGCTATGGTAGCCAAGACATCAATTACAGGCAAAGCGTTGGAATCCAGCGTTGAGCATGTAAGTGAACTATGCGTTGAGGCTGTCAAGACTGCTGGTGGCGAGTACGAACGCATCCGTGTTCTGTGTCAGCCCGGTGGTAGTTTAGACGATTCGTCCTGCTTCTCCGGCGTGGTGTTACATAAGGAGTTCATACTCCCTGCTATGCCTCTCGTACCGACAGGTAAGGCTCTAATCATCAACACTGGACTCAGTGACATCAAAGACGAAGGTAACATCCAACTCAGCCTATCCTCGGCCAGTGAGTACCAACAGTACAAGCGACAATCAGGTCGTGAACAGTGGGTGGAGAAGGCTCAGACTATCATTAACCTACTCCCCAAAGGTGGAGTCGTCTTTTGCCGAGACACCGTACACGAAGTGGTAGCGGCTACACTGGCGAAGTCTAACATTTCACTGGTTCACCGTATACCTGAGAGTGATATGACCGCTCTGTCTAAACTTCTCGGAACCGCAATTGCTCATAGCACTGACGATTTGATAGAAGCAGTAAACTGTGATGTTGAATGCAAGCAAATAGGTGACATGAAGTATGTCGTTGTCAAGGGCGAAGGTGAAGTGACTACCCTCATCCTGCGTGGTGCTACCAAGCAGACCCTTGATGAGACTGAGCGTGGATTTGAAGACGCTCTCGGTGTCGTCTGTCTCGCTTACAACACCGGCAAGGTCGTTGCAGGCGGAGGCTCTTCGTATCTCAATGCAGCACTGCATATCCGCTCAAGAGCGGCAGAAGCAGGTGGCCGAGAACAGATGGCCATTGAAGCATTCGCAGATGCACTGGAGTCCATACCTGCTACCATTGCAGAGAACGCCGGTCGTGACCCACTGGACACCATCCTCACGCTCAGGAACGAACACAAGTCGGGTAACACTGACGCTGGTCCTGATATTGAAAATGGCGGAGCCTGCTCTATGTTAGCGCAGTCTGTCTACGAACCTGTTGATTTAGTCAAGCAGGCTATTCAGTCGGCAAGTGAAGTAACCATCAGCATTCTACGCATTGATGACATCATTGGAAAGCGAGAGTGAAGACTGTGGACGACTACGAAGTCCCCGAAATTTCGCAAAAAGAAATGGTAGACTGGAAAAGGTTCTACGACGAGTCTCAATTGTCACATATTAACAATGAAGAACTTAAGAAACAATACTATGCGTTTGTGGAAAAACAGTCAGAAGAAGTGAAAAAAAGCACAGAACAGCGGCTGGAAGAGTTTTACAGCGGTAGTGTCATACCTGAAAAGGTACTAACATCGGCAAAGTTGTTAGTGGCTATGATAGAAAGTCGCATATACCGTTGCTTGGAACTGGGTCTGCCTCATATTCAGATTGAAGAGTTGAGTCTACTCATGTCTTTCATTCAGGGGAGCGAGTATTTCGCAGAAAATAATGGCGTGATGACACTCGGTGAATACTTCGGTATTGAAGAGGAATAAAGGCCAAGGGTGTATGGTGTAACGGATAGCATTCCGACCTTCTAAGTCGGAGATGGGGGTTCAATTCCTCCTACGCCCGCTTGACTTTTAATAAGAAAAACCCGATTCGGTTAAGTACAGAACGCCATACGGAAAGGTATGGAGAGAGATACCATGTGCAAAGAAAAAGAAAATAAAATCTTAGAATACTACAGAGATGACCTTTATGCCGAGTTGGAGTACGACCTCGCTTATTTAGTAAAATATATTAAAAGCGGAAGTGGAGTTGAAATTGACTGTAACAATTCCGATGCTGGGAATGAAATTGAATTATTCATGTACAAGAAAGAAAAAAGCAGTGAAGAAGAGTATTATTTACAGAGTCGGAAAGCGTATGAAATAATGGAAGAGCATGATGCTCTTTGTACAAGGATTAGTTACTTGAAGGGTAAGTATATTTTGGCTGAAATTATCACGACAAACTCATTGGAAGATTACGGCACGATAGGGCTCGGTGAAATGACCGGCCCTGCTCCTATTCACCTGTACGATATGAATCCACTTGACCAGCCCGCCGAATGAGATACTTGGACAGCCGACCGCCGGTTTGTTTTGCTACAGGCTTAGCCTTGCGCTTGCGCTCGCCTTTGAAGCCAAGTTGTCCGTGAAAGCGTATGAAATAATGGAAGAGCATGATGCTCTTTGTACAAGGATTAGTTACTTGAAGGGTAAGTATA
>NZQM01000179.1 GCA_002695905.1 Parvibaculum sp. | reverse complement strand
GGAAGAATTAAAGACTGAATCAGGATTATTGCTTTCTGCCCAAGACGCTTCGAGCTTTAGATATAAAAAAGCAGAAGTAATATCTGTAGGTAACAGTATATCAGGATTAAACAAGGGAGATAAAATATATTACGACAAGCATGCTGGTTACGGTATTGAATTTGAAAAAAAATATTATCTCGTAATAAAAGAACAAGATGTTGTAGTAGTATTATGAAACTACAACCAGATGATATAAGAAATATAGGTTTATTTAAATATTATAGATTAACTAGAAAATGGGCCTGTAAAACTTATAATCTTACAGATGGTGAGTTAGAATTACTAATTCATTTTGATTGTCTTGGGCGTTTTACACGTGATGATTATATAAAAGGTACTTATATATATTCATGGGATAAGCATAGATGGGAAAATCTTAGAAAAAACGGATGGATAGAAGTTTATGCTAAAAGAAATAAAACTACAATTAAATTTAATGTTTATAAAGTATCTGCTAAATGTAAATATATAATTAGTAGAATATACAGAATACTTTTAGGACAAGAAGACTTACCAGTCTCTCGTCGCAGTGTATTTAGTAAAAACAATAGTTATACAGATAAAGTATTTAATAAAGCTATTGATAATATGAACAAAGATTTAGAAAGATAATGGGTTATAAAATGAAAAGTTCCGTTGCTAAAATAATAATAGAAAACGGACTTGTCGAAAAAAAAGCTTTACCACCTGGTATACAAGGAGTTACATATAATGATGGCACTATAGCTATAGATAAAAATTTATCTCCTGTTCAACAAAAAATAGCTTTAAGTCACGAAAGGGTACATAGAGATCAAATACTTAGAGGTGATTTAAGTTATGATGATGAAAATATATATTGGAAAGGTAAAAAATACCCAAGAAAAAATATGAAAGAAGGTTTTCCTAAATTAGAATGGGAAGCTGAAGCATATAAAAAACAATCAAAAAAATAATTATGACTTTACCTATTACAAAAAAAGCGCACGCTAAAACATCCGCAACAAAATCACCTATTTGTCCAACATGCAAAATGCCTATTGGTAAAGTAGGTTCTTGTTCTTGCTCTTATATGCACATTAGAGGGGGAAAATGATAAGTAATCATATTAGTCTTAAAGAGGCTACAAAATCAAATACAGCTGATAGATTAGGAATAAATAATTTTCCTAATAATGATGCATTAGTAAATATGCAATCATTAGCAATAAATGTTTTTGAACCTCTTAGAGAATGGGTTGGTGGCCCTATATATATAACATCTTTTTATCGTTCTCCAGAATTAAATAAAGCAATTGGAGGAAGTAAAAAATCACAGCATTGCTTAGGTCAAGCAATTGATATAGATGATGTGTATAGCAACGCTACTAATGCTGATATGTTTACTTATATAAAAGATAATTTAGAATTTGATCAATTAATCTGGGAATTCGGAGATGATAGTAATCCAAATTGGGTTCATTGTAGTTATGTCAGTGGTAGCAATCGCGGCAATGTGCTCAGAGCCATAAAAGAAAACGGAAAAACAAAATACACGCCTTATGAATTATAATATTATAACTTCAAATAAAAATAATATGGCTTTGCCTAAGTTAAGAAAAACAACAACTGGCAAAGGAAGACATTTTCTTAAAGCTTCAGAAGGTGCTGGAATGACAGCAGCTGGTAGAAGAGCATATAATAAAGAAACAGGTGGTAACCTTAAAGCGCCACAACCCGGAGGCGGAAAAAGAAGAACATCTTATTGTGCAAGATCAAAAGGACAAATGAAGATGCATGGGATAAACTGTAAAAAAACACCCAAGAAAAGAATTTGCGCGGCAAGGCGTCGCTGGAAATGTTAATTTAAAATCATATATTATGCAAACTATTGTAATTATTTTATCTATTTTATTAGTAGCCGCTGTTGCTTCTGCAATATTGGTTTATAATGGAGTTTTAGGAGACCGTGACAAAGATGGCATCGCTGATGTTATTGAAGATTCTGTTGCTGATCTTAAAAAAGAAATTAAAGAGTTAAAAGATAAAATATCTAAGTAATGTCACAAGGTAAAAAGAAATTTCAAGACACAAACGTCGGAAAGTTTCTTTTAAATAAAATTCCAAACGTAGTCGGTAAATTAGCCGGTGATACTGTTGTTGGAAATGTTATTGAAGCTATAATCGGTGGATCTGAAATGAGTGAAGCCGATAAAGCAGTTGCTTTAGAAAAACTTAGATTAGAAAGAGCCGAGATTGATGGTGTAACTAGACGTTGGGTTGCAGATAGTAATTCACAGAGTTGGTTAGCTAGAAATGTTCGGCCATTAGTTTTAGCTGTTTTAGTTGGTGCTTACGTAGCCGGATGGTTTATGGGTTTACCTACTGAAGATACAGCCTCTCTTTTAACTTGGGTGCTTTGCGGGTATTTTGGTGCGCGTACAGCTGATAAAATAGGTGTTAATTTTCCTAATAAAAAATAATGGCTAGAATATCGTCTTATACACAAGATACAGTATTAACTGATAATGACAAGTTAATAGGAACTGATGCAAACGGAAATGTTACTAAAAATTATCCTTTAAATTCTTTATTAGGATATGTACAAAGTAATGCTACGTTTAATGCATCAACAACTATTTTCAATCAATCATCAGCATCAGCAACATGGAGTATAACTCATACTTTAGAAAAATTTCCATCTGTAACAGTGGTTGATAGTTCAAACAATGTTGTATTTGGTGAAATAGTATATAACAGTAACAGCTCAATAACATTAACATTCGCTTCTGCTTTTTCTGGCAAAGCGTATTTAAACTAACAAAAAATGGCAGTAAATTATTTATCTAGTATAGATCTTAATAAAAATGAATTGCAAAATGCAAAGATCCATGTACTAGCTACAGCACCTTCAAACCCACAAGAAGGACAAATTTATTATAATTCTTCAGATAATAAATTATATTTTTATGATGGGACATCTTTTGTAGATGCATCTGGAGATATTAAAAGTGTAGGCACATCCACTTCATCAACATTAACAATAACAGATTCAACTGGACCAAATCCAAGTATTGCAACAGTAACAGCTGCCGTTACAAATGGAAGCACAGCATTAGCAACAGGAGATCAAATATATGATTTTGTTACTGCAAGTGCAACTTCAATTGCTTCTTTAGGTGCGATAGCCTCTAATGTTACAATTGGTAATGCTGCAAATGTAACAGTAAGTGTATCTGGTGATTTAACAGTACCAGGTGACTTAACAGTAAATGGGACAACTACAACAGTAAATTCAAATACTGTAACTGTAGATGATCCTGTTTTTACTTTAGGTGGTGATACAGCACCATCATCAGATGATAATAAAGATAGAGGTATTGAATTTAGGTATCATGACGGAAGTAATCCAAAACTAGGATTTTTTGGTTTTGATGATTCAACAGGAAACTTTACATTTTTAACTTCAGCTACAAATTCATCAGAAGTATTTTCAGGAACTAAAGGTAATCTTGATATAAACAATATTAATTTAGCTGGCTCTATAACAACTATAGACGGTGCTGCACCTACAAATGGCCAAATACTTATTGGTAATGGTTCTAATAATGATATGCAGCTCGGTACTATAACAGCAGGTGAGGGTATTGATATTACAAATGCTGCTGGTAGTATAACAATAGATGCAGAAGACGCTAGTGATAGTAATAAAGGTGTTGTTGAATTAGCAACTACAGCCGAAGCTTTAGCGGGTACTGATACTTCTAAAGTTGTAACACCCGCTGGTTTAGCAGCAAGAAGTTTTAGTTCCTCAATAGGTGATGGATCAGCAACTTCAATAACAGTTACACATAATTTAAATTCAAGAGATGTTATAATACAATTATATGATAACAGTTCGTATGATACAGTATTTGCAGATGTTGTAAGAACTACTGTAGATACAGCAACTATATCATTTACTACAGCACCTGCATCAGGTGATATTAGAGTATTAGTTACTAAAATAGATTAATAAGCATGGGCATTAAATTTCAATCGCCATTAGAGCTTTCAGCGCATAGAACAATAGCGCATAACAACGCAGCTCAAACATTAACGGTTACAGTTGTTTCAAAAACTGCTGCGCATCCAGAATATGGTAATGGTAGTTCTAATGGTTATACTATAAATGGTATTGAAGGAGCTTATATTGAATTGACACCAGGTAACACATATAGATTTGATCAATCTAATTCTTCTAATTCAGGTCATCCATTTAGGTTTTACGAAGATGCTGCTAAAACAACAGCATATACAACAGGCGTAACAACTAATGGTACTCCGGGAACTTCTGGAGCATATACACAAATAATACCTACAACATCAACCCCTCCTATACTATTTTACCAATGTAGTGCCCATTCTCTTATGGGTAGCTATGTTAAATTTGGTACAGGTTCTCAGGGTGACACATATACATTAAGCGCAACACAAGATGGTAATAATGTAGATATATTATTAGATGCTGGATCTGGTACAGATTCAACAGTGCAACTTACCGCAGGTAATAATATAACACTTACTAGAAATAATGCACAAGAAGTAACAATTGCTTCAACTGCATCAGGCGGAGGAGCAGAATTAAATATAGAAAGAAATGTATTTACTGCTACAGCAAATCAAACAGCTTTCACTATATCCTCTGATATAACAGCGAGTTCTAATACACAAGTTTATATTGATGGTGTATATCAAGCTAAAAGTAATTATACAACAAGCGGATCGGTAGTTACTTTTTCTACAGGCGTTCCTTTAGGCTCAAAAGTAGAAGTAGTACATTTTATAGCTGTTTATTCAAAAATATATACTGACACATTTACTGGTAATGGTTCCACAACTCAATACACGACTTCTAAAGATATTTCAGATGAAAATGAAACGCAAGTATATATTGATGGAGTTTATCAATCTAAAGACAACTATACAACCTCTGGAACAACTGTAACATTTTCCACGGCACCACCAAATACAGCAGCAATAGAAGTTGTTCATTTTGATGCAGCAGAATATACGTCTTTAGCATCAAATCAATTTACAGGTACAGGATCACAGACAGCTTTTACATTAACACAAGCAAATGTAAATGAAGATAGCTCGTTTGTTTTTATTCAAGGTGTTTATCAAGAAAAATCTACATATAGTATAAGTGGATCTACGTTAACTTTTACAACAGCACCACAGAATGGTTATACTATAGAAGTTATAACAGCAGGGGTTGTAGCTAACGTAACATCAAGCCCTGTAAACAGTATAAATTCACTTACAGGTAGTTTAAATATTGTTGGAGGTAATAATATAACAGTAACACCTTCAGGAACAAATATTACATTAGATTCTAATGTAAGCACAAGTTATTCAGTATCTGTAATTTCATCTAATACAACAGCAGTTGCTAATACACTTTATGTGTTAACAGCTAATTTAACTCTTACTTTGCCAGCCTCTCCGAGCGCTGGTGATAGTGTAAAAGTTTCAAATAGATCAGGAGTTGCAACTTGTACAATAGCTAGAAATAGTGAAAAGATTATGGGTGCAACAGCTGATTTAACAATAGATAAACTAAATGCTGGTTTTGAAATAATCTACTCTGGATCAGCACAAGGTTGGGTATTAATAGGAGTAGAAGGAACAGCATCGTAATATAGAGTAATATGGCAAATTTATCAAGTTTTTTCCCAACAGCAGGCGGAGGCGGTGGATTTACAAAAATGAAAAAGTATTCTACTGCTAGATCTTTAGGTGACACAACAAATCGACCACCTGGTCTTTTAAATAATAGTGGTACTTTAGTAACAGACGGAAGTGCAGGTACTTCGTTTACTTTAATATATGATCAGCCAGCACAAACTGTTAGTAATGCTCCAGCAACATATGTAATAAAAAATTTAAGATTTGATGTTTCAACTGCTTTAAATGTTGGTGCAACAATTCCTGCTAATTATTTTGCTGGCGCAACGTGTAGGATTGGTTATAACGGTGTAAACAGTGTAAATTTACAACAGCCAGCTAATGTTAGTGGAAATTCAGCTTTTACTTATGCTGATGCTAACAGTACTTTAACTTTAAATTTATCTACACAGCCTACAGGAGCTTTTTCATTTAATGCAGTAAATAATCTTGGAACAGGAAATGTTAATCCTTTACCTTTTCCTAATTATATAACAGTTAATCCTGCTAATGACTTAGGATTGTCTGATGGTGATCAAATTGGTTACTTTATGGTAGGTGGCGGAGACGGTGAAAATGTTAGATCATCAACTGCAAACTTTGGAGGGAAAGGTGGTAAAATAATATATGGTACTGCAACTATATCTAATGCTTCTACTAATTTAACTATAACACCTGGAATCGGTGCAGCTGCTGATTCATCTAATGATGGAACTGCTTCAACCATAAGCGGAGGATTAACTTTAACTACTGCCGATGGCTCACAACATAATGGATGGTTCGCTAGACAACAAGATAGTAATACTATTTTTTCAGCAGGACCTGGTATTATGGGCTATGGTGCAGGTGGTAGAAATCAAGCTGGTGGTGGCGCAGAATTATCACATGGATGGGGAACTGGAGCTGCCTCTATAAACTCAAGCACGGTAACAACAGGTGGTGATGGAGCGGTATTAATTTATTATTAAAAAAATATAAGCATGTATTATAGAATAAAGCCAAGATATAACAGTGAAGGTGAAATAGAAAATTATGGTATTGCAGATGCAAAGCAATATGATATTAATGGGTTTCCTGGAAACTGGGTTGAAGGAGCTGATGGTTTTGGCGTTGGAGATTGGTATTCCGAAACGGATGGATGGAGTCACCCTATTAAAACTACTGAAGAACAAGAAGCTGAAGCTAGAGAGTGGAGAGATGAAGAGTTAAGAGCAACTGATTTTATTGTTCCAACAACTGATTACCCTAATCACGCAGCTTGGATAACATATAGACAAACATTAAGAGACTGGACAACAACAGATGATTTTCCAGCAACTAAACCTACTAAACCTTAAAATATGGCACTAACTAAAGTAACATCAGCGGTATTAAATGACGATGCCGTATCATATGACAAGCTTGGGGCTGAATTTACAACAGCAGCAACTATATCTGCTAGTGCTGTTGATTTTAGTACAGCCCAAGTATTTACAAAAACACTATCAGCAGATACAACATTAACATTTTCAAATGTATCAACAGGAATGGTAAAAGATCTTGTAATTACAGGGTCTCATGCATTAGTATTACCTTCATCCGTAAAAGTTATATCCGGAACATATGATGGCTCGGTAAGTAATCTGATTCAGATTGCTGTAACAAATGGATCTACAGAACAATGGGCAACAATTAGTAAAGCAGCAACATAATGGCAACAAAAGCAATAAATAAAAACGGAATAATAACAGTACATAACGGTGTACCTAAAACTTTATATAGTTCGTCAGGTACATATTTAAATGCGCAAGCTATGTCTGAAGCGTCTTTAAGAGAAGCTGGATTATATGATGTAGTTTTGCCTGAAGATTATAATGTTGCTATACACGATTTAAGCGAAATATTTTGGGATTCAGCTAATGCAGTATTTACATATACTAAATCTGATAAAACATGGTCTCAATCATTAGCAGATATGAAAACTGCTAAAATTGCTAATTTAAAAGCAAATGCAAATAGTAAATTAGCAGAAACAGATTGGTATATAATAAGAAAAAATGATGATGGTACAGCAGTACCTTCAGATATAACAACAGCAAGAGCTGCAATTAGAACAGCTGTAGGTACAAAAGAAACCGAAATAAATGCACTTACTGAAAAATCTGCAGTTGTACTGTATGATATAAACTTAGATTAATGCTTGGTAAAAAATTAATTAACTCTGGACCTATCAGTAGCGGAGCAAATACTTTTGCTTCAGAGAATTTTAATACAGTTCTTTATACAGGCAACGGAAGTTCACAAAGAATAGGTGGGTATATAAATAGAGGTGCAGTATTTAATGGGAGTAATAGCACAATAACAATTCCTAATAGTTCGGTTTTTGATTTTAAAACTGCTACAAGTATGAGCTTTTTTGTTAATAGAAATACAACGAGTAGACAATTTATTATAGACAAAGCTAATGGTGGAAGTGGTAGTTATGGATGGCAATTAGAATATTTTGGAACAACTAAAGGGTATCAGTTTCAAATACACAATACTGCTAATGGTGTAATAAGTAATTTAGAAACAGGAGCTAATTCTACTACAAAAAATTGGGAACATATTGTTGTAACACATAATGGTAGTGGAGAATTTAAAATATATTTTAATGGAGTTTTAAAAGCAACTCAAACATTATCAGGCACTGTATCAACAAATACAGGAGCTGTTAAAATAGGTACATATCAGTTAGCTAGTGGATTAGAATTTAATGGTAAATTAGACCAATTAAGATTTTTTAATAAATTATTATCACAATCAGAGATAGATACTTTATATGCAGAAACATTTGCATCTACTACAATATCAACTACAGATATATTTTCTGATAATAGTGGAGTTGCTTTATACCAATTAGATGGTAATGCAAATGATACAGGGGGAGTAAGTGGTAAGTATGGAGCAGCAGCACATTTTAATGGGAGTAATTCTTTTATAAAATTACCTAACAATTTAATAAATAATGTTAGTCCACAAAATTTTTCTGTAGCATTTTGGTTTAACAATGAAAATTTAAGTAAATATGCTGCTACATTTAGCCCATATGCTTGGGAAAGTGGGGTTAATTATGGGTGGGCATTATATGGCGGATATGGAACAGGAAAAATAAGACTTATCAGTTATTCTAGTAATGGTAATATTGATTTAAGTGGAGCAACATCATTATCTGCTAATACTTGGTATCATTGTACTTTAACTTATGACGGAGCTTATTCTACTGTAAAATTATATTTAAATGGCTCACAAGATGCAAGTGATTCAACACCAGGTAATAGAACATATATATCTAGTCATACTTATTATGTAGGAGCGCAAAACAATGGTGCTGGCGGAGTAGAAGGACATTTTCAAGGTAAAATAGATGATATAAGAGTTTATACAGATGTACTAACTGCAACAGAAGTAGGATATATATACAACAACACAACTGCATCTATTCCAACAGATAATTTATTAGCACATTACAAATTAAATGGTGATGCAAGAGATGAACAACAGTTATATGATGGAGCAGCAACTAATGTAACTTATGCTTACGATGGAACCGCATCTAATATAACTTACCAAGAAGCTACGAAATTTACTCCTGATTTGGTTTGGAT
>NZQM01000178.1 GCA_002695905.1 Parvibaculum sp. | reverse complement strand
GAGCTTCTGCCAGATTGGAAAGACCGGGACGCGCCGCTCAACACAGGAGTTGAGAAGGACCATTTTCTGTTCCTCGGACCGTCCGGCAGCATCCGTCTCCCAAATTTCTTGGTGCCACCGCTCATGAACAATCATGGCAACTATATTGTGAGCCTCGGCAATGTCTGCCGTTGGCTTGCTGGTATTGCTGAAGAAATGGGTGTGGAAATCTACCCGGGCTTTGCTGGCGCAGAAGTTCTCTACAATGAAGACGGATCTGTCCGCGGTGTTGCAACTGGCGACATGGGCGTTGGCAAAGAGGGCGAACAGAAAGACACCTACATGCGCGGTATGGAACTGCGCGGTAAGTACACACTGTTCGGCGAAGGGGTCCGTGGCTCGCTCTCCAAAGAACTGATCCGAAAGTTCAATCTGGATGAGGGGCGTGAGCCCCAGAAATTTGGGATTGGCATCAAGGAGCTGTGGGAAGTCGACCCCAAGAAACACAAAAAGGGTTTGATCCAGCATTCGTTTGGCTGGCCGCTTAAAGCCAACACGGGCGGCGGCTCATTCCTCTATCACTTTGACGACAATCTTGTATCCGTCGGCTTTGTGGTCCACCTGAACTACAAAAACCCGCACCTGTCGCCTTTCGAAGAGTTCCAGCGCTTTAAGACCCACCCGTCTATTCGCGAAACATTTGAAGGCGGAAAACGCATTTCCTACGGTGCCCGCGCGATTACGGAAGGTGGCTTCCAGTCTGTGCCGAAACTCACCTTTCCAGGTGGGGCATTGATCGGGTGTTCGGCAGGCTTTGTGAACGTGCCGCGCATCAAAGGCAGCCACAACGCCATGGCAACAGGCATGATGGCCGCGAACGCAGCGTTTGAAGCCGTGAAGGATGGTCGTCAGGCCGATGTGCTGAGTGCCTATGACGAAACCTACGATGGAAGTCACGTCTATCAGGACCTGAAGCGCGTTCGCAATGTGAAGCCGCTTTGGTCCAAGCTTGGTACCATATTTGGACTTCCTTTTGCTGCAGTCGATATGTGGATGAACCAATTGCGGATAGGCCTGCCAATCACGCTGAAGCACGGCAAGCCGGACCATGCGTGCACCGAACCAGCAAGCAAACACAAGCCAATCGACTATCCAAAGCCAGACGGGAAGATTTCGTTCGACCGTCTGTCGTCTGTTTTCCTGTCTGCAACCAACCACGAAGAAGACCAGCCAGTTCATCTTCGCCTGACCGATGACACGGTGCCGATCGCGCACAATCTGCCAGTGTTTGACGAACCAGCTCAGCGTTATTGCCCGGCGGGTGTGTATGAGGTGATGCGGGAAGACGACGGATCTGATCCACGCTTCGTCATCAATGCGCAAAACTGCGTGCATTGTAAGACCTGTGACATCAAGGACCCGACCCAGAACATCAACTGGACAGTGCCAGAAGGTGGTGGCGGACCAAATTACCCGAACATGTGATCGGAGAAGGCCGGTTTGAGGTGATTTATCGCCTTATCGCCAGTCTTTAGAAGGCAAAGCGTAAGAAATTAAGGTAGGGTCGACCCACTAAACGGTCGGCCCTATTTTTCTGAGTCGGCGAGATCAGTGAAGGGTAGAGGCCTTAAGTGGGATTGCGGTTATTGACACGTGGTCTGGGTATTGTCGCGATAGCGGCAATGCTGGGTGCTTGTACGGGGTCTGGCTTTGGATTGAGCCAGAGAAATCCGGATTCGTTGTATGGGAATTATCTGGCAGCGCGTTACGCGGGCACCATCCGGGATATGGATGCTGCGGCAAGGTATTACGCTCAGGCACTGTCTGAAGACCCCGGCAACCCGGTGATCGTTGAGCGCGCCTTTCTTCTGTCGGTAACAGCCGGAAATATCTCAAAAGGCCTCAACTTAACATCCGATATCATTGAGCGTGACCCGGACAATCGCACAGCGCGTCTTGTTCGCGCGCTCTCGGCACTCAAAGCAGCCGACTATGACCGCGCGATCGGCGAAATAGATGCGGCGGCACCGGGACCCTTTACGGCCCTGGTTGGGACCCTCGCAAAGGCCTGGGCCGCTGCAGGCAAACAAGATGCTGAACAAGCATATAAGGAACTGGATTCCTTTCAGGACCGGCCAGCATTTGATCTCTTCCGTGTCTTGCATGGCGCATTGATCGCGGATTATCTCGACGATGCCGCGCGGGCCAGAACTGGGTACATCGCCGCACAGGATGCAAGCGGCGGAGCCAGTCTACGGATCATCCAGGCCTATGGCAGGTTTTTGGAAACACAAGGTGACACCGAGCTTGCCCGCGAGGTCTACAATAATTATGGGCGCCTGGCGCCAGATCATCCGATCATCGCAAATTCGCTTGCGCGATTGAAGTCAGGTCTGTCACCTGCGCCCTTAGTGAAAACACCGGCGGAAGGATTGGCAGAAGCACTCTACGGGCTGGCTTCTGCGCTGGCGCAGGAAAGCGGGATTGATATCTCAATTCTGTACACGCAGCTGGCTCTTTATCTGCGGCCTGACTTTGACGTTGCGCGGACCTTGCTTGCCGACCTGTACGAGCGCGGTGACCGCCTGGAAGATGCAATTGCAACCTATGGGCGGATCGCGCGCACATCGCCTCTCTATCAAAACGCTCAAATCCAGATAGCCGTTGACATGGATCGTCTGGATAGGTCGAAAGAGGCGGTTGCCCGGCTCCGCGCACTCATTCGTCAGTATCCACATGCCGTCGAGCCGTTGACGGCGCTGGGCGACATTTTGCGTGGCCGCAAAGGTTATGCGGATGCGGTGAGCGAATACACAAAAGCAATTGAACTCATTGGCGAGCCCGATGAACGGTTTTGGACCATCTATTATGCTCGGGGCATGTCTTACGAACGTTTGAAGCTCTGGCCGAGCGCAGAGAATGACCTCAAGCTGGCGCTTAAACTCTCAGGTGACCATCCGCTGGTGCTCAACTATCTCGGCTATTCCTGGATAGAGCAAAAAATACATCTGGAAGAAGCCATGGCGATGATCCGTCGTGCTGTGGAGCTTCGTCCGGACGATGGCTACATCGTCGACAGTCTGGGATGGGCCTATTTCAACATTGGCGACTACGAGAACGCAGTCATCCATCTCGAGCATGCCGTTCAATTGCAGCCGGACGATGTCACGATCAATGATCATCTCGGAGATGCGTTCTGGCGGGTCGGTCGCAAGATTGAAGCACGTTTTCAATGGCAACATGCGTTGGAGCTTGAGCCTGATGAAGAGCAAGAAGTTTCGATTAGAGAGAAGCTCGAAAATGGCCTCAAGGACGCAGACGTCGAAATGAGCGCTGACGCAGGGTCCTGATGTCCGCTGGCATTCTTGAAGTCGCGAATGCGAAGATAAACCTCTCCCTCAAGATCAGGGGGCGCGAGGAGAGCGGCTATCATCAATTAGAAAGCCTTGTGGTGTTTGCAAGTGTGGCCGACCACGTCACGTGTAAAGACGCGGATGCGCTGGATTTGGAGATCTCTGGTCCATTCGCGGCTCAATTGGCGGATGAGAAAAGCAACCTCATCCTCAATGCAGCCCGTGTGTTTGCAGGGGCGCTCGGGCGCGATCCAACAGTGAAATTTGAGTTGGAAAAGAACCTGCCTATTGCTTCAGGTATCGGAGGTGGTTCTGCAGATGCCGCCGCAGCGCTCCGGGCCATGATGCGGCTGTGGGGTGATCCACCAGGTTCGATCAATGGTATTGCGTTGCAGTTAGGCGCCGATGTTCCAGTCTGCCTGAAAAAGCGACCAAGCTTCATGACCGGCCTAGGCGAAAATCTCAGGACCATCCCCAGGCTTCCGGAAATGCATGCCGTGCTCGCCAATCCCGGTGTCTCGGTGTCGACAGCGGACGTGTTTCAGCGCCTGCAAGCGGGTCCGGTTGAAGGACCGGATCGATTGCCTCTGCTGCCGGGTGTCGAGACCCTTGATCGATTGGTTGCGTGGCTTGAAGAAAACGGAAATGATCTTGAAGGGCCTGCAATTGCCATAGAGCCTGTCATCGAGACTGTGATCAACGACCTTCAAGCAACTGCGGGATGTCGTCTCGCGCGCATGAGCGGCAGTGGTGCCACCTGTTTTGCCCTCTATGACAATCCGTTTGATTCAGCTGAAGCTGCTGCCGTGCTCAAAGAGAAACACGGCAATTGGTGGGTGACTGCCACTAGGTTTCTTGGGTCCTAATAGGCTCGGCTGATACAGAAATCGACAAGGCCGCTTAATGCGTCGCGGCGTTCGGATTCAGGAAAAATTCCCAGAGCATCGCGAGCCATTTCGCCATAGTGGCGGGCCCGGGTAACGGTATCTTCGATCGCCTTGTGATCGCTCATAATCTCGAAGGCCCGTTCCAGGTCACCTCCCTGCTGATCCCCATTCTGCAATGTGCGGCGCCAGAAAGCCCGTTCCTCATCATCGCCCCGCCGGAAGGCGAGAACGACAGGCAGGGTGATCTTGCCTTCCCGGAAGTCGTCGCCGACATTTTTGCCGAGCGTCGTGGCTTTTCCGTTGTAGTCAAGGGCATCATCGACAAGCTGGAACGCAATGCCGAGATTGCGACCGTAGGATTCCAGCGCTGCTGCCTGCTCTCCATTCTGGCTCGCAACAACCGCGCCAATTTCTGTTGCCGCAGCAAAGAGCGCCGCGGTTTTGGCGCTGATCACTTTGAGATAAGCATCTTCCGTTGTGCTCGTGTCTTTCGCAGTGGCCAATTGCATGACCTCACCCTCAGCGATCACTGACGCGGCCTCACTCAAAATTTCCAGAGCGCGGAGAGATTTGGTTTCCACCATCAACTTAAAGGCGCGTCCAAGCAGGAAGTCGCCGACCAGGACGCTCGCCTGATTTCCCCAGATGAGCCGCGCCGTTGTCTGGCCCCTGCGCATGTCGCTTTCATCCACGACGTCATCATGAAGCAGCGTTGCCGTGTGCATGAACTCAACAGATGCAGCCAGACGCACATGATCGCTGCCCGTATAGCCGCACATGCGCGCACACGTAAGCGTGAGCATGGGGCGCAGGCGCTTGCCTCCCGACTCAATCAGGTGATTGGCAAGTTCGGGGATCATGTCCACCTCGGAGCCCATTCGGTCTCGGATAAGCTCGTTTACAGCCTCCATATCTTCAGCGACCAGGCGCTGAAGCGTCCGAACGGCTTCTTCACTGTTTTTACGCTCACCTTCGAGCGGGACGACAACACCCAACGGGATCCCCAGTTCTCAATTTTGGCCGAGAAAACGGTTCAAAACACCCCGTCAAACAGCTCAATTGCCTATACATGTGTCACAATAGGAGGCCAGAGACCGAGCGGCAAGTGCGTCCCAGCGCCGCTCCCCGAAGAGTGATAACCGCAATGCCTAGGAATGAGACAGTGAAAGAACTTCTACGAACAAATGATGTAGTTCTTCTATCCTTCCTGGAGGCGCGTCTGAAAGGGGAAGGGATTGAGCCCTTCATACTGGATATGAATGCGAGCATCGTTGAGGGCTCTATTGGTATTTTGCCCCGTCGCTTGATGGTCATCGATGAGGACTTTGATCGCGCTGAGGTCATCGCAAAGATTGCCTTGAAGGAAAGCGGTGAAGCACCCCCCGACGAGCCTGGTGCAGTTGGTGAGTGAGGCGCGATCAGTGACAAGCGCTGAAGGGGAAATGGTGGTTTTGCTTCACGGCATTGGCCGGACAGCCGGGTCAATGTCTGTCCCGGCATCTCTGCTTGCGGAGAAGGGCTACGCGATTGACAATATTGACTATCCGTCGCGCTCAGCACCGATTGCGCGCTTGGCGGAAGGGGTTAATGAGCGTCTCAAGGCTGAGAAAGCGGGCACCAACGCAAAACTGCATTTTGTAACTCATTCCATGGGCGGATTGATCGTCCGCCACCTCGTCAAAGAGTTTAGGCCACCAAACCTGGGGCGCGTCGTTATGTTGGCACCGCCCAATCAGGGGAGTGAAATCGCAGACTTTCTGGGCGACAATTTTCTGTTCAAAAAGGTCTATGGCCCGGCAGGACAGGATCTGCGGACCAGGAACGAAAGCTCTGGCCCGGTCGATTTTCCTCTAGGTGTCATTGCCGGAACAAAATCCATTGATCCCATTTCTTCTCTTCTCCTGTCAGGTCCAAACGATGGCAAGGTTACAGTGGAGAGCACAAAGGTTAAGGGCATGACGGACCATATTATTTTACCGGTTAATCACACCTTCCTCATGCGTGATGCCCGCGTGCTGAGGCAGATCGAAGCGTTCCTGGAAAAAGGAGCTTTTGCGCCGCAGGTGTCCGGTGAGGCGGGGCAATGAAGCTTTCTGATGACGGCTTCTTAGGGAGCAGGCTGCAGGTGCTGCAGCCCGAGAAGGGCTATAGGGCAGGCATTGATGCGGTGATGCTTGCGGCGGCGGTGCCTGCTTTGCAGGGGGAACACGTCCTCGATGTCGGCGCCGGGGTCGGTGTTGCCTCCCTTTGTCTCGCCACTCGCTGCCCTGACGTGAACGTGACCGGCCTGGAGATTCAGCGCGCCCTAGTCGAGACAGCGCTTGAGAACATCGCGCGCAATAATCTGCAGGCTCGAGTAACGGTCGTCGAAGGATCGATTTCAGAGAAAGCCGCAATCCTCGCTGACAAGGACGTCGCCTATGGCAGTTTCGACCATGTGATGACCAATCCGCCTTTCTACGAACGGGATAAGATTTGGGACTCCCAGAATGACAGCAAAGCGACAGCCCATGCACTTGAGGGTGTTTCGTTGGAAGAATGGCTCCGCGTGACCTGTGCCATGGCCAAGCCGAAGGGCACCGTGACCATCATTCACCGGGCAGATGCGCTGCCGGAACTCCTCGCAGGTGTTGAAGGCAGGTTGGGAGGTCTGATCGCATTTCCTTTGTGGCCAGCAGCTGGAAAAGAGGCCAACCGTGTCCTCCTTCGGGGGATCAAAGGCTCGCGGGCACCCTTTAAACTCGCCAACGGGTTTCTTCTTCATGATGGCCCTGGCGGATTTACCGCTGAAGCTGATGCCATTTTACGCAATGGAGCAGCCTTGCCGCTCGGTTCTGCTTAAGAACCCCAGAGCTTGTGAAAACCTGAAAAAACCTTATGTAAAGCTCATGGTCAAAAAAACACTTATCAATGCTATCCCCCACAAAGGTCTCCGTGAACGCTTGCTCGACCGGATCGACCCTGATGTTTCTGTTGTCCCCGTGGTCCGCCTTACCGGTGTGATCGCTTCATCTGGACCTCTGCGCGACGGTCTCAATCTGTCCGGCGTTGCGGCTGATCTTGAGGCGGCATTTAAGATCCGGGACGCAAAAGCTGTTGCCCTGGTCATCAATTCGCCAGGCGGCTCGCCAGTTCAGTCATCGCTGATTTTCAAACGCATAAGGGCACTGGCAGAAGAACATGAGCTGCCGGTCCTTGCATTTGTGGAAGATGTGGCCGCTTCAGGCGGATACATGATCGCCTGTGCCGCAGATGAAATCTTCGCTGACGAACATTCCGTGGTGGGGTCCATCGGGGTCGTGAGTGCCGGTTTCGGCTTCTCCAAACTCATCGAGAAGCTGGGCGTAGAGCGTCGCGTCCATACAGCTGGCGAAAGCAAAGCCATGCTGGACCCGTTCAAACCGGAAGACCCGGAAGAGGTCGAACGTCTTGAGGTGCTCCAGGAAGAGGTCCACAAGGGCTTTAAAGACCTCGTGCGCAAAGCCCGCGGCGACAAGCTTGAGGGCGATGAAAAGCAGCTCTTCTCAGGTGAGTTCTGGGTTGCGACCCAGGGCATCAAATATGGGCTTGTGGATGGCATTGGAGACCTTCGTGCCGTCACCCGCGAAAAATATGGCGAGAAGGTCCGTCTGCGCCTCGTAGGCGGTCCACGTCCCTGGTGGCGCCGCAGGCCGGGCATTGTCGGCGAGCTTCCAGATGCAGGCAATTTTGCGACAGATTTGCTCGGCGCAGTGGAAGCCCGTTCCCTTTGGTCTCGTTTCGGGCTTTAATGCGTCTCGGTCGGCTGGGGGCCCAGTCAGCTGAGAACAGCAGAGACCGACAGATGAGATCGATATGAACGACATTCTATTCACAGGGCTTATTATGGCAGGCGTCTATGGCGTCTCGAAGCTGGTGAAGAAATACCGGGAAAAAGCGCGCACCCGGATCGAAGAGCAGGCCCAGCCTACGAAGTCTCAAGAGCCTCGAAATCTCGGGACGCTTGAGCGGGCGCCCGATGGCAGCTTCGCGCCGGATCGATCACGCTAAGCTACATGTGTGGCTGACGTCCCAACATTTAGGTAAGGAAGCCGCATGTTAGACAACCTGTTCTCGATGAAAGACAAAGTGTGCGTTGTCACCGGCGGCTCCCGAGGGTTGGGCCGGGCGATGGCAGAGGCTTATCTCCAGGCAGGCGCGTCCCGGGTCTACATCACAGCGCGCAAGGCTGACGCTTGTGAAAAAACTGCGGAAGAACTCTCCGCGCTGACTGAACACGGTGAATGCATCGCAATCCCCAGCAACCTGAGCACGACCGACGAGATTGCACGATTTGGTGATGCCATCGCCGAGCGGGAACAGGCGATTGATGTTCTGGTCAACAATGCGGGCACCGCCTGGGAAGCACCACTGGACCAGTTTCCAGAGAATGGCTGGGACAAAGTGCTTGATCTCAACACCAAAACACCTTTCTTTCTGACACAGAAGCTCTTGCCACAGCTGAAAGCTGCGGCCGCTGCCAAAGGCGACGCCTCGGTCATTAACACAGGATCAATCGCTGGCATTAAGGGCGACAGTTCCAACACGTTCAGCTACGCGACCTCTAAAGCAGCCGTCCATCAGCTCACCCGGAACATGGCCTTTGCGCTGGCGGACGATAAGGTCCGGGTGAACGCCATTGCACCGGGGCGCTTCCATTCCAAGATGACGGAAGTCTTTGAAAACAACACAGAACAGTTTGAGGCTGAAAAGCGCGCCATCCCGCTTCATCGTTGGGGACACGACGAAGACATTATGGGGATAGCGCTGCTGCTCGCGAGCCGTGCAGGCGCTTTCATCACCGGCGAGATCATCACCGTGGATGGCGGTACGACACTGATCTGACAGCGCCGGGGAAGGACGGTACCCAGAGCCACCGGCTCTGAGCCGCCCTTGCCTTGACCGGGTGAGGCCCGCCCGGTTACTTTGCGCCCGCTTTCAGGGTTTTCCTTTAGATTCTGGGGGTTAGAGCATTTCCAGCAAAAGTTGCAGACTTTTGCGGTTCGGAAATGCGGCACTATAAGAAATGAAGCATTTCCAGGCGACGTAGCACGACTTCACCGTTCGGGAATGCGCCAAAGCAAGAGTTAGAGCGCAGCACCGCCATTTTCTGAGAGTATGTCATGTCCAGCCCAGCCGGTTCCGCCGACAAGACCCGGAACACGTCTTTCCAGTCCCTCATTCTGACCCTTCAGAACTATTGGGCGGACTATGGTTGTGTGATCCTGCAGCCCTATGATGTGGAAATGGGCGCGGGCACGTTTCATCCGGCGACGACGCTCCGCTCGCTCGGACCAAAGCATTGGAACGCAGCCTATGTGCAGCCGTCCCGGCGTCCGACAGACGGCCGTTATGGCGATAATCCGAACCGCTTCCAGCACTACTATCAGTTTCAGGTAATGCTTAAGCCAAGCCCGGAGAACATTCAGGAGCTTTATCTCGACAGTCTCTATGCACTCGGCATTGATCCGAAAAACCATGACATCCGCTTTGTGGAAGACGATTGGGAAAGCCCAACGCTCGGCGCATGGGGGCTCGGCTGGGAAGTCTGGTGTGATGGCATGGAAGTCTCTCAGTTCACCTATTTCCAACAGGTCGGCGGCTTTGACTGCTCGCCCGTCGCGGGAGAGCTCACTTACGGGCTCGAGCGTCTCGCCATGTATGTGCAGGGCGTCGACAATGGCTATGAGCTGAACTTCAACGGCCAGGAAGGCGACAAAAAAGTAACCTATGGTGATGTCTTCCATCAGAACGAAGTTCAGTTTTCCCACTATAATTTTAATGTGGCGAACACGGACATTCTGTTTCGGCATTTTGAAGATGCGGAAAAGGAGTGCGCCGCGCTCTTGGAATATGATCCACCGCTCGCCCAACCTGCTTATGACCAATGCATCAAGGCAAGCCATGCCTTCAATCTGCTAGACGCACGCGGCGTGATCTCAGTGACTGAGCGCCAGGCCTATATCGGTCGCGTACGCACGCTCGCCAAAGCCTGCTGTGAGGCCTATCTCAAGACGCCGCAAGCCGGTGGCGCGGAGGGCACAGCATGAGCCACCCGCATCACCCTCATGCTGAGGAGGCCCTGCAAGGGCCGTCTCGAAGCATCTTATTCGCAGCCATCCTTCGAGACGCGGCGTTGCCGCTCCTCAGGATGAGGTTGGAGGGGATGTTCTGATGGCCGATCTTCTGCTCGAACTCTTCTCTGAAGAAAT
>NZQM01000177.1 GCA_002695905.1 Parvibaculum sp. | reverse complement strand
CTTGGAAACATATCAGCCATACATATCTTCCTCGGTCCAGTGGCTGGGGGGAATATAGTCCCTTTTCGCCTGCTCGTCGCGAACTAACTCAACACGCTGTCTCTCGCCGAGGGACCAAAACCACCGCCCAAAGACGCCAGAAAGCCCCATGAGACACAGACACAAAACGAGTTCAGCACCTGTGCTCATGGGGCCTCCTTATTCTCAGCAGCGCTGTTTATTGAGTCAGGATTCCCTGGACATAAACAAGGCAACTGCTTGTGCCGCCGCCATGCGCCTTGGTAAGGCGAAGCGTGGCGCCGCCAGCAACGTTACTGTGGTCAGGGTCAACCAGCGCAGCGGCCATCATCTGGCCCTTAGTCTTGCCGTCCATGTCCACAGCGTTGGTAATGTCGTCGGCACCAGTGCCGTTTACCAGCTTGACCGTGTTGGTGTTGCCGCCGCCGTTGGTTCCTAGAGCAATAACCTGCACGCCAGTCACCTCGAAACGCCGTCCCGTGGGAATCAGCAGATCGTAGTTACCAGCGCCAGCGGTTGGAAGCGTGAACTTGTAGCAAGTCACTCCGCCTACCCCTAACTCAACCGCAGTTGCTCCTGCGGCAGAAGTCAGGTTGCTCGGAACCAACGCTCCGACCAGCTTGTTGTCAATATCAGTAGTGAACGCGTCGACATCGGTTTTGTTCCCGAACTCGTACGTGTTCAACTCTGTCACATTTGAAAGAGGCATCGTTTACTCCTATCGAAGCAGGCCGGTCAGAATCGCATTAGCGTTCGGCCGGACACAGACGAGGTTGTAGTCCCATTCGAGGAAGCCCTCGATACGAGCGGAGCCCTGGACCTTATTGATGATGCGCCCGTCCTCATCGGCAAAACCGATGGGAGAAAGCTCGGCAACCTTCCAGTGCTTGCGCTTGATAAAGATAAGCATGCCGTTGTCGACGTGCCGTGAGGTCTTCATCGGAATGCCCGCATAGGAGATGTTGCTGAATCCACCGTCAGCGCGCTTCTTCGACGAGTTCGCATCGGAGAGAATCTCCTGCGCGCCCGAGAACAGCGTGGTGTACTGGTTGCGGAAGAGAGGGCTGATCCAAATCTGGTCAGGCTCCTCTCCAGCAGTGTTCATCACGCGGTCAAAAGTCTGCTGAATACGGTCAAGGGAAATGGCCGTCTGAGCACCCGCAGCAGCGCCCATGTCCAACACGTGCGACTGGAGCGTCTGCGTAGACGCCGTGCCGCCAGTGTTGCCACGGTTGAGGCCATGAATCGTCTCGTCAGCAATGTTGCCGTAGAGGCCCTCTGGCTCAAGCCCGCAAATAGCAGCGACTGCCGCAGTAGCCGCAGCGTTTGCTTGGGTCGGGTTCACCTTGATTGCCATGCCAAACCCAACAGGCACCGCATCGGTGTTAATGTCAGGAGTACCAGCGCTAACCAGATCGCCCAGGTTAATGGTGCCAGCGGCAATGTTGACGTTAGCCGACGTAAGCAAACAGGAGTCGTTTGCAACAGCGCCAATCGGGTTGTAGCTCGACAGGTTGCCGAGCGCCATGCCAGCGCCCGTTCCGGCCAAGTCTGGCGCATTGCAGATCACCTGCACGCGCAGAGTCTGGCCAGCAGCCTCAACAGCTAGAGCAACCGCCCGAAGCTTGTTGATGTCACCAAAGAACGGAACGGCGACGTTTGCAGCAGCGTTGCCGACCGGCGCTAGCTTTGCCGTGATGAAGCCAACAACGTGTCCACCGGAGGTGGTCATGCGGTTTGCTCGGTTCTTGGCGGCCTCTTTGGCTCCGTCCATTTCGAGTTCCAGCGCACCGATGAAGGCTCCTGCTCCGCCCTTCTTGGCAGACTTGAGAGACTTGTTGGTGATTTGGAATCGAGACACCAGGCTCATGGCGGTAACCACCATTCGCTCAGTTCCGACGTTGCCGGCGGTGGGCAGGTTGCCACCATCGTCAATGTAGCCGACGCCCGTGTTACGGGTAGTCTTGATTGGGAAAATTGCCTGTGAACCAGACCACGAAACACTTTGCTTCGAGAACTCGTTCAGAATATCGATTTCCTCATTAAGCTGCGTCGTAATAGGAGATACATAGAACTCCTTTAGCGCAGCATTGAGGGTCGTCAGATTCGCGACCATTTGATTGTCCTCCTAGGGACTAGCTGTCGAAAAAACCTTCCTGGCGCAGCATGCGGGCCATGCTCTCACGGGCACTGTCCATGGTAGGCTCTGGGCCGGAATCAATGTTGAGCGAGTCGTTCGACGACCTAGGGACGCGCGGTGCCACGTTGTGTGACTGCGTTCCCTGTGTCTGCGAAGTCTTGTACTCGTCGATTCCGGCTTGCTTGTAGTGCGTCACCATAGACCGGTACCTGTCAGCGTAAACCTTCATCGCGTCCAGGGACTTGTGGTCAATTACAGCTTGGTAGAGGACATCCTCTGGCACGTCAGGATACTCGGCTTGGATCTCCAACATCTTGCTATCAAGAAGCTTCTCGCCCTCTGCGAGTTTTGCTTGCTCCTCAAAAGCACTAAGTCGTTGCTCCAGCGCCGAGTAGCGGTCTGGCTGTTCTTCGCCAAACGCACCCCCGAAGAGGTCGTCGTTGCCAAAAAAGTCATCTTCCGCAGGAGGAGTGGCTGTTTGTGACCGCTCGTGCTGCATAGCGTCCAGCTTCTTTTGAAGCTCTTCGTTTTGCGTCTGCATCTCACGGTACTTGTGGTTCTCCTCGCGAAACCGTGCATACGGAATCGTGTCAGGAGGACCGTCTTGAGCATTTGACGGCTGCTCGCTTGCCGACTCCGACGCCTCAATTCCTGGGCTGCTGTCTCCCTGGAAATCCGCGTCGGCCTCGCCCTCTCCCATTGCCTCTTGTTTAACGTCTTCGGCACCGTCAGACGTAATGTCGGATTCCATAGACTGATCGACAGCAGGGTCATCCGCAAATGACTCATTAATCATCGCTTCGACTGCTGACTGTGCTGATTCGTCTAGTAAACCCATTGTTGTCCCTTTTGTTTAACGCCAGGTGGACACCCGGCTGTGGACGATTTAATCGATTTGCATAGCGCTTGGCAAGTCTTCGTCTAAGAAGTCCATCACATCGTCGTCCTCAAAGTGCCCTTCGGGCTCGTCCTCAGGACGCCTGCCGGTCTGCTTCTTGTATTGCCTGCGCTCTGCAAAGCCCACGGGTCGGCGCCGCTGCTTTTGCTCTTTGACGTGATAGGCCTGCTCAAAGCCCATGGTCGCCAAAGCGGCAGCGAACACCATGTCGTCGTGCTTACCGATGTCGTGGATAGGCTTGCCGCTAGCGTTGTACACGAAGGTGTTAATCTCGTGCTGCATTCTGGGGTCAATGACCTCGAACCAGCCGCGCGCGATCCACTCTTGCAGCCGAGCAAGCATGATAGGCCGCGTCTCAGCGCCGGTCCACCACCCCATCTTCGAGGGGTCTGGCACCTTGATGTCCGCAAACTTTGGCTGAGTGTAAACCTGCCCCCAGTTACTGTTGACCAAGTGCTCAATGACGGCCGCTCCGTTGTTGTTTCGCTCAGGAACAACCAGGGCGCCCCATTTTTTGGCCTCCTGGAGCACTCGTTGAGAGAACCAGATAATAGGCATGCGGCCGTAAAACGACGCCACGGTGCGCACCTTCGGCACTTCAGCGTCGCGATCTGTCACGTCTAAAACGTGAAACGCGCTGTAGTCCGCCGTGTCGTTTGTAGAACCAGAAGCAGTGTCGACCCCAATCACATACGAGCGGTACTTCTTAGGCTTCTCCCACTCCATGTAGCCCTCGTTAAACTTCACGTGAGGGAACACCACGTCGAAGAACCTAGAGCCGGAAGTCACAAACGCATGCTCAGGCAGAAGCGGGTACTCCTGCATCCACGTGTTCCAGTTGGACACGCACTTGGTGTAATACGTCGCCACTGCCCAATTTAGCTGCTCTTCGCTTAGTGCAAACTCGGCCGCATAGTCGACAAACTGTTGTGGTACCTTCTCCGCCTTCTTGCTCGACACGTAGCCCTTGTCATCAGTCCACGAGACGAAGACCTTGGCGTAGCCAGCGTCCTCGTACCAGAGGCGGTGAGCATCGTTCATGCCGTTGGCGGTAGTCTCAAGCACGATGTCCGCGCTATCCGGGGCAGAGTTAGCAGCGGCTGCCATAGTCTCTGGAATGTGGGTGTAGTGCGCAAACTCAGAGAAATGAATGCTCATCACCGTGTCGCCACGGAAGCCCTTGGCCGCAGCAGAAATGCACTCAACGCCTCCACGGTGGAAAAACTCAAGACACGTCTTGGAGTCATAGGCGGTACGAAACTTTAAGAATTTCGGCAGGTTATCGTATATACGGCGGTATATCGCGAAGATTTTCTTCGCCCCGGCGTCGGACTCAGACACCACCAGGACGCGATGGTTCTCTCTGAAGAGGGCTTTCCAAAGGAAGTAGCAGGCCACGATGGTGGTCAGACCCTCTTTTCTAGCCTTGAGGATGTATATCTTCGACGCGTCTTCCGTAGCGTCTAGGAACTTCCGTTGAGCTAGATTGGGCTGGATAGTGACGAGGCGGAGCGACTCGCGGTCGATAATCTTGGCCCAGTTGGTAGCAAAGTGCCAAAAGTCAGAGCCGCACCGGCTTATCTCTTCGAGTACTTCGCGGCGCACTACTTCTTGTACGCTGCAACACCGCGCTTGCGGGCCGCGTCCTCGTCGGCCTTGCGCTTCTTGTGGGCTCGAATGTCGTGCTGCTTTTGGTCCAAAGACTTGTACTCGACCCTTTTGCCGCCTTTGGTCATCTCGGTGGCAGGGGTCTCGTGTCTAGTCATCGTGCCTTTTACCGGATCGCGCATTTTGCCTGCTGGCACGAACCTTAGCTTGGCTTTGCCTGCCTGCTCTTTGTCGTCAGCGTCTGTGCGGCCCTTGGCATACTTTTCTTTGTCACCAGGCATCATGGACAGGTACTTGGAAAAGAAAGAGCCTTTTTTGCCCTTGCGCTTCTTCTTGGCAGCAGCGGCAGCCTTCTTCCCTTCTTCGGTGTACGCGAACTTCTCTCCGTCTACTTCTGGCATGGTGTCTCCTAGCAGTTCCAATCGCGCAATGTTTTGTTAACAGGGGCATTTGGGTCGTTGCGGTTTTTTTCGCTTGTTCGTTTTTTCTTCATGCCAGTCATGCGAGCGCAAAAGCTTGCGCGGCGTTTGGCGTCTTTAGAGCCAGGCTTTAGCTTGCTAGGGTCTGTCGTCACGGCAGTTTGTAGCTTGCTGCCTGGGTGTGCATCTCTGTAGCTCTTTGCGCCTTGTGCAGTCAGGCCGCCGCCAGGCTTTTTGCCGCCTGCTCTTTGCCACAAGGCAGTAACGTGCCCCTGGCTGCTCTTCTGCTTTTTCTTGGCGGCTTTAGCGACAGACATCAGTGAGCCTTAGAGAGCCTGAGTACTTCTAGGCTAGGGTCCGACGCCCCTTTCGGGTGGTCGATGATGCCCCTAAGAAGGCCGAGGACTTCGTCAGAGTCCGTATCCATTCCCCGTAGAGCTTCTGAGCGTGCTTCGAGGAACTCGACTTCTGCTCTGGCCTTAGCGAGTTTAAGCCGGTCAAGTTCCTTTTGAGCTTCCGCTGAGACGGTGTGAGCTTCTGACCACTTGAACCGTCTGGCGAGTAGCCACTGGGCAGACTTCGCGTCTTTCTTGGATTTAGCCCAGACGATGTTGAGCAGGTCTTGTTCTGCCTGGCCTTCTGCTGCGAGTACTCTGTCACGGAAGTCGACCTTGTTTTGGTCAGGGTTCACTTGCTCTGCTTCGGCGATCCACTTGTAGTACGTCGGAGTCGAGATGCCAACGCGTTTGCAGATAGAACGCACGCTGTGTCCGCTCTCTAGGCCAGTTACCACAGCGCTAACCAGTGCGGGTGTGAACTTAGACACTTGCATACTCCTTGGCGAGTTTGTTTCGCTTCCGGGCGTTATCAGTCCTAAGTGCAGTATAGAGCGTCTGGATGAATTCACATAGCTCTTGTACTAGACCGACGATAGCAGCGTTGTCTTCGTCTTGTACGTCCTCGTCGATTTCGTAGTCGAAAAGTCGGTCCACAGCAGCGTTAATAATTTTGCGGCAGGCTCTGTGCCTGGGAGCGAGCGTCTTGTCGGTATGTGGCTCGTAGTAGCGCTGCATTTGGCCGCACTCTTGGAGCGTCACCATGCGAACGGCTTTTACGTGATCAACCCTGCTCATCTTGTGAGAGGGGTTCTCCCGCATGACACGCTCAAACTCCTGGACAATCTCAAGGCTAGCCGTAATCGCCGCAAGCGACTCGTAGCACAGCCCATCAAGAGACAGGGTGTCGTAGACCTCGATTACAGCCATTTCTGTCGAAAGCCCGTGTCTCGGAGAGCGCCATCAAGGGCTCGCTTGCTGCGCAATACGCCACCACGTCGCAAAGGCCCGAATGCGCAGTAGAGCATACCACGCACAATGTCGGACTCTTCCATGTTGTGAGTAGCTGCCATCTGGTCAACCCAGGCCGAGACCTCGTCAGACACGGTGGCCCAGAGAGCCTTTGGCTGGGGAGCAGGCTCGGCAGGAAGCTCTTCGAGAGCAGCCTCAACCACGGCTGGCTCGCTGTCGTCTAGCGACTCAAGCAGCGCGACGAGTTCGGTCTTCTTAGCCTTAGCAGGCGCCTCGCAATCTCGCTCAATGAGCAGGGCGCGCAGGGCCTTAACGGTCATCTCAGAGTAGTCCACGGTGCCTCCTTGGCTGGGCAGAGCGTAAATCACAGGTACGCAATGCGTCAATAACCTAGGCGTTCGAGCCATTCTACGGCCTCTTTCCAGCCATAAGCGACGCATGTAGACCAGCCACTTTGCTCAAGCCAGCACAGCCAATTACGCTGGGCAGGAGTCAACCGGCCTTTCGCTGAACTCTTGCCCTTAGGCTTCTTAAGCTCAATGGCGACGCCACGAGCCCAGGGAGCATTAGGGGCAGGGGTGATGATGATTACGTCAGGCACACCGGCCTTCATGCCACCACGCTTGAGCTTAGTCCCCTGGCGGACGTTACGCTTGCCCTCGTTGGGCGTGTGCCACCAGACGATGCCCTTAGCGTCGAGCCACTGAGCGAGCCACTCCTGGTGTTTCTGCTCAGAGACGTCCTCCTCCATTCCCGGTAGCGCAGGCTTTTTGGGCCCTCCGGCGCGTTTTCTAGTCTTCCCCATTATCAGCCCCATACTTGCGGTCGGTGATGAGCTTGGCGGCATACCACCACGTGCGGCAGTGACGCGGCATGTGGCGCATGAACGAGAGGAACAACCGTATCTGACTTAGTAGCTTCATGTTAGCACCCTGCTAATGTGTTTGAGAGCCTAAGGGGTCGTATGGATTTAGGGCAATAGAGGCACAGACAGGCACCCCCGACCGGTCCAGACCCCCCGCACGCTA
Source organism: Parvibaculum sp. (assembly GCA_002695905.1). GTDB lineage: Bacteria > Pseudomonadota > Alphaproteobacteria > Parvibaculales > Parvibaculaceae > Mf105b01. The sequence continues at coordinate 2,467 of NZQM01000177.1, read as the reverse complement.
CCCTACACACGCAGCAATACACATACACAGCGCACGCATTGCCCTCACCTTTGCCTAGCACCGGACTGCTTTCAACCTACGCTGCAAGGCCTTCACCTCAGCACGTTCATCTCTACTACACGCAGGCAGTATGCTCGCAAGGTCAGCCATCGTCGCACCAACGTGGGGTAGCATTGGCACACCCAAGTCAGCCCCACTCTCTATGCCTCGCACCTTCATCTCCAGATGCGCTAACCTCTTCGCCTTATCGACATAGCGGTGTTGCTTCTCCGCACCGAGCATAGCACCCACTGGCTTGAGCGCTGACCGTCCCGTGCGTGTGTGCGCGCTGTTGTTAGATCTATAGTCTGTCTTAGTCTTCCCGCGCGTCCGCATTATGCCCGCATGATGTTGTACACTCTGTACCGTAGTCGTTGTACGTTCGGTTCCTTTCTCCGGTACGTTCGGGACCGTTGATGTTTGCACTGTGCTACGTGGGGATGGCACAAGTTCGTTCACTGCTTCGACGTCCACACTATACTCAACCGACCCATGGCCACGCTCTCGCCGCTCGCACAGCAGCCCACACTCTCTAAGTATCCGCCTGGCTCGGTCTTGCTCACGACGCGTTAGCCCGGCCCATGCTTGCCACTCCCATCGTGTGCAGGACCACCAACCGCCTACGCCGACGACTGACTGCTTCCACAATGCCTGACTCAACATCAACGCTGCCTTCACGTCGCCCAACGCAATCGCCAACGCTGGACGATACGCCACTGCACGCTCCATGCTCACCTCAGGGACATCACTCACCGTCAGGCCTCGCTCCTCTCACCGAGGCGCCAACTAACGCATCAAGCCTCAACCCCAACGCAGACGCCAACTTGGCCACAGTCGTTACGCTTCGTCCTGCTCGTGTGCCGCTCTCTAGCTGACACAAGAAACTGTTGCTGATGCCTGCAAGGTCTGCGGCTTCGGTTTGCGTCAACCCCATGTGCTCGCGACGCTCTCTCAATATCGTTCCCAACTCACTCATCGTACGCTCCTGTCCGTTTGCACAATGCATAGTACAGGCGTTTGCAGTATGTCAACGGTTTATATGTGCGGGTAAACGTTAGGAGAAAGAGGTAATGGCTGTGGCGACTCGGTCCGAACCAAAAGCAGCCTCGCATACGCGCACCTCCAAGAACCCTTAGGCACCGCCAGTATCGCTCCAGCCCAACGATAATCTCATCGCTCTTGACGCCGCATCGCACCTCCATCTTGAACCTCTGCTCGCCGTCCGTGAAAGCCACGAATGTCAACCTGCCCGCAACCGAAGACCACCGCCAAACCGTACCCTCCGCCATGGAACTCCACGCTGCCCTCCTCCAAGTAAGACCGTGGCAAACACGCCGTCAACCTTCTCAACACCATCGGGGTTCCTGCCCCTACCAAACCATGCGCTCCAACCCTCAAATCCCTCGCGTACGCCGCCACTGCCTACAGCAACCAGATAACCCTCACATCCGCGCACCAGGCTCTTCACGCCCATACCGACCCATCAGTCCTCGCTCTGCCGAATCTTGGAACCTGGCCCTGGACACCATCGAACCAGCCCGTGAGCCGCCCATGAAGTCAATTGCGCTCTTTGTCATGCTGATTTCAATTCTGACGCTTTCTGGGAAAAAAAGCCGTAATCGACCCACCCGCCGTTGGGTGAGGGCACGCCGATTCCGGCAGCCAATTATAATTTTTTCCCAGAAAGCATCAGGAAATCATCATGCCAAAGACCACAATCAACTCCCTGGACAACGTCACGGCCCCGTCCGCTGGCGCCCAGGACCAGAACCCTAAGATTCGTCAGATCGAGGCCCGCTGTGCCGCTCTGGACGCAAAGATCCAGGCACACGGCTGCAAGGGCTCTCTAGTCACTGTAGTCAGCGACGACGTCCACGAGGGCTTCGAGGGCCGTATCACCTGGTCCGGTATCGACAGGTACCGCGAGGGCGTCGAGAAGGTCGCCGTCGCATTCACCAAGGACTTCCTCGGGGATGACATCGTGAAGTCCCCTGACGAAGAGTACGGCCCGTCGGCGTTCTTCGATCGCGGTCAGGTCGCCATTATCGAGGCGTCCCCGGCCGTCGAGCAGATGCTCAATATGAAGGCACGCTACGACGCCAAGATCGATGAGCTTCTCGCCGAACAGGATCAATCCTAGCGGCACCTAAGGAACCTCGGAGGCACACGTCTCCGAGGCTCCTTTTTGTCCGTCCCTCTAAGAAGGAAGGATGCCAACAATTGGAATTTGTCACCACAGCCATGACCACTCCCTTTGACCGTCTACGTAGAAGGAAGGCCTTGCCACCAACATACATCCGGGGGCTCTGCCCCCCAGTCCCCCGCCGTCGGCGCCCGGTCATCGTAGGGGTGCGGCTGCGGTGCCGACGGGCGAAACATGCTCCGTAACCACACGAGCCTCCGTACCCGCACGACGAAACCACCATCT
>NZQM01000176.1 GCA_002695905.1 Parvibaculum sp. | reverse complement strand
TGATTTAAACATAGAAGATTTGATGGATTGTGATTTCTTTTTCAGTTGACTTAGGTGCCCTTCATAGACATTAAAAGCATAGGAGATTATATTATGCCGAGAAATAATTATGAACGTGTTGTGTCCCCAAAAGGCACAGCGCAATACGCGTGGCTTACACAGCCCGACACAAGGTTCGACCCTGTTGGTCATTACAAAACTAATCTGATTGTAAAGGCAGACGAGGCACAGACTTTGATACAAGCTATTGATAAAGCTTTGGAACAAAGCGCTACTCTTGCTAAAGAGAGCACTAAAAATAAGAAACCTAAACAAGCTCCGTTACCATACATCGAAGAGATTGATGAGGAAGGTAACACGACTGACAATCTTATTTTCAAATTTAAAACTAAGGCTGAGTTAACAACCAAGGATGGTACTATTGTTAAGAACAAAGTACCTTTGTTTGATACGCAGGGTGTCCCTATATTAGACACTGATGTGTGGTCAGGCAGTGAACTTAAAGTTAGCGCAGAACTTGTACCTTATTACACAGCTATGGCAGGTGCGGGTGTTAGTTTAAGATTGCGTGCTGTTCAAGTTGTTAAACTTGTACAAGGTGGTAGCGGTGACGCTTCTGGATTCGGATTTGATGAAATCAAAGACGGTTATGTTGCCGAGAAAAAGGAAGTGGAAAATGAGGTACCAGTACAGGAAGAAGAAGAAGCAACAAGCGCTGACTTCTAAACAAGTAGGTATAAAATATGGATTTCGTAGTGGCCTTGAAGAAGTTATTGCAGAAGAACTTACAAAAAATTCTGTCGATTATACTTATGAGGAAACGAAATTATCATACATTAAACCACAGAAGACCCATACTTATACACCTGACTTCTATTTACCTAAGCAGAAAATTTTTATTGAAACAAAGGGTATGTTCACCACCGCAGACAGACAAAAAATGCGGTTGATTAAAGAACAGTATCCTGAATTAGATATTCGTTTTGTGTTTAGCAATGCGCGTTCTCGTATCAGTAAAAAATCCCAAACGACATACGGCATGTGGTGTGAAAAGTATGGTTTCCTGTATGCACATAAAACAATACCAAATGAATGGTTAGATTAATGTCCTCCTCGGACACACGGGTACGTGGTTTTTCTTTCTCCTCCGCGTGCCCGCTTAGGAAAATTTATGAAACAAGAATCAGAATTTATACATCATGCTCCATGTAATGTGTGTGGCAGTAAAGACAATGCGGCCGTTTATTCAGACGGACACTCGTATTGTTTTGGATGTGGGCACATAGAATCAGGAGATGAAATAGTGAACACTACCCCTAATTTAGAAAAACAAATTAACTTTATAGATTACGAAGTAGTAGAACTTGGTCGCCGTAAATTAGATATCAACACACTGAAGAAATTTAATTACGGGGTCGGCAGTAGTAAAGGAAAACCTGTACAAGTGGCCAACTACTACAACACTGAGAACCAATTAGTTGCACAAAAATTACGTTACCCTGACAAAAGTTTTCAATGGATAGGTGACGCAAAAGACAGTGTGCTTTTCGGACAACAACTGTGGCGTGACAAAGGTAAGATGGTTGTTATAACAGAGGGTGAGATAGATGCACTATCTGTGTCGCGTGTTCAAGAAAACAAATGGCCAGTAGTATCTGTTAAGTCAGGAGCACAAGGCGCGAAGCGTGACATACAACGTCAGCTTGAATGGTTAGAAAATTTTGAACAGGTTGTTATCATGTTCGACCAAGATGAGCCGGGTAAAAAAGCGGCCATAGAATGTGCAAAATTATTTAGCCCTAACAAAGCAAAGATTTGTCAGCTCCCTTTGAAAGACGCTAATGAAATGTTAGTTGCTGGTAAGACTAAAGAACTTATAGATTGTATGTGGTCAAGCAAAGCCTATCGCCCTGACGGGATTGTGTCAGGCGCAGATTTGTGGGAGACCATACAAAAAGAAGACACGTATGTTTCAGTAGACTACCCCTTTCCATTGTTGAATGTTAAGACACATGGGCTACGTAAATCAGAACTGGTTACAATTACAGCAGGCAGTGGTGTGGGTAAGAGTAGTTTTTGCAGGCATGTGGCCTCGCATTTGTTACAAAACAATTACAGTGTTGGATACATTGCGCTTGAAGAAACAGTGAAACGTAGTGCGTTAGGTGTGATGGGAATTAATTTACAGAAGCCTTTGCATTTAACTCGTGAAGGTGTAGACACAAAAGAATTAGAAGAATGTTTTAAACAGACTGTTGGTAGTGGTAACTTCTATCTTTATAATCACTTCGGTAGCACAGCTTCAGATAATCTAATTAGTAAAATTAGATATTTAGCAAAAGCGTGCAACGTGGACTTTGTTATATTAGACCATTTGCATATCGCATTAAGTGCCGTCGGTGAAGATATGGGTGACGAGCGAAAGCTCATAGATTACACTGTTACAAAACTTCGCACGTTAGTTGAGGAGACTGGGATTGGACTCATCTTGGTCAGTCATCTAAGACGTCCCGAAGGTAACAGAGGTTATGAAGATGGAGTTGCTGTTAGCATGAATTCATTACGTGGCAGCGCGTCAATAGGTCAGTTGTCAGATATGATTATAAGTATGCAAAGAGACTTGCAGGCTGACGACAACCAGACACAGTTACACATATTAAAAAATAGATTCAGCGGAGAAACTGGCAAAGCGTGTACGCTACAGTATAATTTAGATACTGGGTGTTTAACGCAGACTGAGGATTTCGCTGATGACTTTTGATAAAGAAGTAAATTGGGGTGATGTTATACTTGCTGCACTATTCGAAGTTAACAGCACGGATGGTGACGTGACTATTGCAGTGCCCGATGAATACACAGCCAAGATTGTTGTACAAGCACTAGCTGCTTTACAAGAGGCGGGAGATGCGGATGTCTGGAGAATCAGTGTTGAAGTACGTACCAAACATTAAAGTTAACTACAAGTTAGTTGCTTGTTACTGGCATGACATATTGTCGGTCGCTGATTGGTGTGATTTTGAAGACGCCGCTAAACGTTTACCTGTTTTATGCGTTACAATTGGTTGGTTAATCTACGACACTGCTGAGACAGTAGTCATTACTAATGAGATTAACACTATAAGGAGCAAGGTTGTGGACCAAGTTGGTAACACAACTAGCATACCTAAAGGATGTATTGTAAAAATGAAAACACTTAGGACTAAGATTTGAAATATTGTTTTGATATAGAATCCAATGGCCTGTTAAAAGAGACGACAAAAATACATTGTATTGTTTCTAAAGACATTGATACTGGTGAGGTATACACTGAGTCAGTTCCCAAAGCTCTTGAACGTTTAGAAAATGCAGAGCTTATTATTGGACACAACATAATTAAATTTGATATACCTGTATTACGTAAACTCCACGGCATTAAAACTAAGGCTGATATATTTGATACTCTTATAGCAACGAGGTTAATATACCCTGACATTGCTGGTTCCGATTTTGCTAAACAAAATTTTCCGAGAGATTGTATAGGACGTCACAGTTTAAAAGCCTGGGGTTATCGTATTGGTAATTACAAAGGTGAATACGAAGGTGGGTTTAATAAATTTACAAAAGCAATGTTGGAGTATTGCATACAAGATGTCGAAGTTACAGCCCAGTTGTGGCTGCGCATACAACAAGCAGGTTATTCGCAACAAGCTATGGAGTTAGAACATAAAGTTGTGACTGCTATCCATGAACAAGAACAACACGGGTTTTCTTTTAACGTAAAGAAAGCACAGGAGTTGTCAGCTATTCTTAACGCACGTCTGTTTGAATTGAATGAAGAACTACAGAGTGTGTTTCCCCCTAAACTTGTACGAACAGCTTTCACACCGAAAGCAAACAACAAAACTAAAGGCTACGTAAAAGGTGTTCCAACCTTTAAAGAAAAGATTGTTCCCTTTAACCCTGCTAGTCGACAGCACATTGCCGAACGTCTAACAGATTTACATAAATGGGAACCAACAGAATTTACAGCGGATGGGAAACCTAAGTTGGATGATGCTATTCTTAGTAGCCTTCCTTACGATGAAGCAAAACCTTTAGCAGAACATTTTTTGTTAGAGAAACGTATTGCTCAAGTCGCTAACGGGAAACAGGCATGGTTAAAATGTGAAGTAGATGGTAGGATACATGGAAATTGTAATACCAATTCTACTGTAACTGGCCGTGCCTCCCACACTAATCCAAATTTAGCACAGGTTCCTAGTGTTAGTGTTCCTTATGGTAGAGAATGTCGCTCGTTGTTTACTGTATTACCAGGTAATAAACTGGTTGGAATTGATGTCTCCGGATTAGAGGTGCGCATGTTGGCACATTATATGGCTAAATATGATGATGGTAAATATGCAGACGTGGTGTTAAATGGTGACATCCACACAGAGACACAGAAATTAGCTGGATTAAATAGTCGTGATTTAGCTAAACGTTTTTACTACTGTTTCTTATATGGAGGCGGTGTCAAAAAGATTGCACAGGTCACAGGTAAGAGTGTGCACGAGGCATCCAAAGTAAAGAAACGTTTTTTAAATAACTTACCAGCTCTCAACACGCTCATTGAGAACGTACAGCTGGCTGCCGCTCGTGGTTATTTAATTGGTTTAGATAAAAGAAATGTTAAAGTACGTTCTCCGCACGCAGCACTCAACACGTTGTTACAATCAGGTGGTGCGATTGTATGCAAGCAATGGCTTATTGAATTTGATAAAGCCGTAGCTAAATACCCAGATGTTCAACAGGTTGTTTGGGTACATGATGAGATACAAGTTGAGTGTCCAGCATCCTTGGCCGACGCGATTGGTAAGATTGCAGTCGCTGCTATTGAACGAACAGGAAAACATTTCAATCTCCGATTACCTCTTACAGGGGAATATAACATTGGAGATAACTGGAGTGAAACACATTGAGTCCAAGAAAAGGTAACCCTGATTTTGATAAAGATTTACAATACGGTTTAGACAGAGAGAATCGCATCGTTGCAATTCTTGATGCTAAAAAAACTAAAGCTGAAATAAAAACTGAACGTGATTGGTGGTTCAGAAGTGGCAACATTTGTTTAGAAATAGAAAGCTACGGAAAACCGTCAGGCATCATGACAACCAAGGCAGATTACTGGATACAGATACTAGCTTTAGGTAAAGAAGATTATTGCAGATTAATATTTGATACTAAGACTGTTAAACGTCTGGCTAAAAAATATTTAGACACAGCTCGTTACGGCGGTGACTATAACAAAAGCAAATTTATTCTTATACCATTAAGAGATTTGTTTGATAAAAAAAATTTACCAAGGATACCTAAATGAAACAACTACTAATTGACGGTGACATTTTAATTTATAAAGTGGCTACTAAATTTGAAACAGAAACCAACTGGGGTGACGGGATATGGACATTACATACTGATGAACGTAAATGTAAAGCAGGTATACGAAGAGAACTTGCTAACCTTATGTTGTTGTTAGACGCACAAGATTACATCGTTGCGTTTTCAGATAAAATTAATTTCCGTAAAAAAGTTATGCCGTCATATAAACAGAACCGTAAAGAGAAACGTAAACCTATGTTGTTTAGTTTGTTAAAACAATACGTTATAGATGAACACTACGGCATCGTCTTTAATTCTTTGGAAGCTGATGACGTGCTAGGAATTCTTGCTACGGATGTTTCATCTCCTGAAATTGAAAAGATAATTGTTTCTATTGATAAAGATTTGAAACAAATTCCTGGCCAAATTTATGACGGTAAAGATTTGACTGTTGTTACAAAAGACCAAGGTAATTATTGGTTTTTAATACAGACGCTAGCGGGTGATTCAGTCGATGGATACAGCGGCTGTCCTGGTATAGGAATTAAAACAGCTGAAAAATTATTAAACCCTGAAGTTTCTTTTGTAGAAAATTGGAACATCCTTGTAGAAACTTACAACAAGAAAGGGTATAGCAAAGACGAAGTGTTACAACAAGCGCGTGTAGCAAGAATACTTCGTTACGATGAATATGATATGACTCAAGGAGAACCACTATTATGGACAATGTAATGTTACCAACGATATACCAGCAATATATACACACCTCTCGTTACGCACGTTTCGATGCAATCAACCAACGCAGAGAAACATGGGCTGAGACTGTAAGAAGATACTTTGATTTTTTAGAAAAACATTTAGAAACAAAATTTAATTACAACATGGGTAAACTTAGATTAGAATTAGAACCAGCTGTTTTAAATTTAGAAGTCATGCCGAGCATGCGTGCACTTATGACAGCAGGTGTTGCCCTTGATAGAGACCACACTGCTGGCTACAATTGCAGTTACATACCTATAGATGATGTACGAAGTTTTGATGAAGTTATGTACATTTTGTTATGTGGTACTGGTGTTGGGTTTAGCGTAGAGTACAACAACGTAGAACAACTGCCTATTATTGCCGAAACTTTTTCCAAGAGTGATACAATTATTGTTGTTAAAGATAGCAAGGCTGGGTGGGCCAGTGCGTTTCGTGAACTACTTGCGATGCTATACTCAGGACAAATACCTAAAGTAGATGTTACTCAAGTACGCCCTGCTGGTGCTCGTTTAAAAACGTTTGGCGGCAGAGCTTCAGGTCCCCAACCTCTAGTTGATTTGTTTGACTTTGCAATTGAGTTGCTTCAAAAAGCAGCAGGCAGAAAACTCGAAGCTATTGAGTGTCACGATTTAGTATGTAAAGTAGGAGAGGTTGTTGTAGTAGGAGGGGTAAGACGTTCAGCTTTAATTTCGTTAAGCAACATACAAGATGACAGTATTCGTAAATCTAAAACGGGACAGTGGTGGATAGAAAATGGACAACGTGCATTAGCCAATAACAGCGCTGTGTATACGCGTACTCCTGACATGAGTTTATTTATGACGGAATGGAAAGCATTATATGAAAGCAAAAGTGGTGAACGCGGTATCTTTAATCGCCAAGCTGCTAAAAATAAAGCGGCCGAGAATGGTAGAAGAAAAGTTGAACATGACTTTGGTACCAACCCTTGTTCTGAAATTATCTTGAGGCCTTATCAATTTTGTAATCTAACTGAAGTGGTAGTAAGAGCGACAGACACTCAGGTTAGTCTTCAAAATAAAATAAAGCTAGCTACTATTCTTGGCACTTTTCAATCTACTTTAACAGATTTTAAATACATAAGAAAATTATGGAAAACTAACACTGAAGAGGAAAGACTTTTAGGTGTATCGCTTACTGGAATTATGGATAACAAACACACGATTGCTCCAAGTCCTAGTTTCTTAAACAAATTAAGGAACACTGCTGTAGAGTGTAACAAACTTTTAAGTAAAAAACTTGGTATTAATCACTCAACAGCTATCACTTGTATAAAACCTTCTGGCACAGTTAGTCAACTTGTAGATTCAGCGTCAGGTATACACACGAGATACAGTGCATATTATATTAGAACAGTTCGTATGGATATGAAGGACCCTTTGACACGCATGTTAATTGATAAAGGTGTGCCCCACGAACCAGACGTGATGAAACCGGATGATGTAATGGTGTTCTCTTTTCCACAAGCTTCACCTAAAGGGTGCTTAACAACGAGTTCGTTATCTGCTATACGTCAATTAGAAACATGGTTGATGTATCAACGTGAATGGTGTGAACATAAACCATCTGTTACAGTCAGTGTAAAAGAAGATGAATGGATGGACGTTGGCGCCTGGGTGTACGCAAATTTTGAAGAGGTAGCAGGAATTAGTTTCTTACCAGCTTTGGACCACGTATATAAACAAGCTCCGTATCAAGAAATAACTAAGAAACAATATGATGAATCAGTAGCTAAAATGCCTAAAGATATAGACTTTACACATTTGTCAGCGTATGAAAATGAAGATAACACTACAGGGAGTCAAGAACTTGCTTGCACTGGTAACAGTTGTGAGTTAGTGGGTCTTGACTAAGGTTCCCTTCTTAGAAGATATATGTCTAAATCACCGAAATTACAGGAAATTGGGTTACCAGTTACAGTTGAAGAGTTACTTGAACTGCTTAATAAATTGTATCCTGAACGCAGTCCTGATTTAGATGATGACACTAAGGCCATGTATTTTAAAGCAGGTCAACGTGATGTGGTTCGTTTTTTAAACGTATTAAAAGAACGTTCCGAAGATAATATATTAGAATAGGAGACAAATATGGGCGGATTATTTTCAGCACCTAAAGCACCACGTCAAGCAGCAGCTCCTCCTCCCCCAGCGCGTGCACCTGAAGACCAAACTAAAGCAGCAATATTAGAAATTGCACCAGGTGGAAGTAGCGAGGACACACAAAGAAGAGCACGAAGAAGTGGTACTAAAAGTTTACAAATACCTGCACCTGGTTTAAATATTCCTGGTGAAGAAAGGTATAATATATAATGGGTGGAAGAGGGCGTCCGGCTCCACCGCCACCACCACCACCAGCACCAAACCCTGCACCACCAATAGAACCAACACCGCCACCGCCAAAAACTAAACCAAAGAAAGATAAAAAAGCAATAAAGAAAGGTGCGATGCGTTCGGGTACTAAAGTTTTACAGTCTACAACAGGCTTAGCAATCCCTACTAATGCAGGAGGGTCAGGAGTGAACATACCTTAATGGATATAAAAACAAGCACAACAGCAAAACAACGCTACGAAAAATTGTCTGCTGATAGATTTCATTTTCTTGATAGAGCGCGTGATTGTTCTGAATTAACAATACCGTCACTTATTCCTGACGAAAGTTTTAGTGAGAGTTCTGAACTGTATACTCCTTTTCAATCAGTAGGTGCAAGAGGTGTTAATAATTTAGCATCAAAATTGTTGTTGTTGTTACTTCCTCCTAATTCACCATTCTTTAGATTTAGTATTAGTGGCAAAGCTAAGGAAGAATTAGACCAACAAAAAGAAGCTAAGGCATCTGTTGAAGAAGCATTGGGAAAAATGGAACGAGAAATATCACACAAAATTGAACGCCTTGCTTTACGTGTGTCTACTTTTGAAGCACTAAAACACCTGATTGTTGCCGGGAACGTCTTGGCGTATTTACCTAAAGAAGGTAACATGAGAGTGTACCCTTTGACGCAGTATGTTTGTACCAGAGATTCCAGTGGAACGTTATTAGAAATTGTTATTAAAGAAAACATTAGTCCTTTATCTTTAGATGATGACACACGAGTTGAGTTAGAAGGCCAATATAAAGACGACGAAAGTTTAGACATTTTTACACATATTTATAAATTACCCGATAAGAAATACTACGTATGCCAAGAGATTAAAGGTGTAAAATTACAAAATTCAATTGGAACATACACGGAAAATAATTTTCCTTATATGGCTTTAAGAATGATTCGCGTAGATAATGAAGATTACGGTCGTAGTTATGTTGAAGAATTTTTAGGTGATTTAAAATCTTTAGAAGGCTTATCACAATCCCTAGTCGAAAGTGCTGCAGCATCTAGTAAAGTTGTTTTTATGGTTAAACCTAATTCAGTAACTAGGAAAAGTGATTTGGCACAGACACGTAACGGCGATATTATTACTGGCACCCGTGAGGATGTCACTTGTTTACAATCAGAAAAACAATATGATTTACAAATTGTAGAACGAAGCATTTCTAAATTAGAAGAAAGGCTAGCTTTTGCTTTCTTATTACACACAGCAATACAACGAGAAGCTGAAAGAGTAACTGCACAAGAAATTAGATACATGGCACAACAATTAGAAACTTCTATGGGTGGCGTGTATTCTTTATTATCACAAGAATTTCAATTACCTTTAGTTAACGTGTTGATGAAACGTATGCAACAAGCTAAAGAGATACCAACACTGCCAAAAGGCTCAGTGGAACCAGTCATTGTTACTGGAATAGAAGCGTTAGGCAGAGGCAACGACTTACAAAAATTAAGAGAATTTGTGATGGAGATAATGAACGTTGCGCAAGTCAATCCGCAAATTGCGCAAGCACTCAATACACAAGACCTTGTAACTCGTATTGCCACCGGACTAGGAATAGATGTTGAGGGTTTAATTAAAACCCAAGACCAGCTACAAGCCGAGCAAGAAGCAGCCATGGCACAACAACAAGAAGCTATGGTAACTGAAAAAGCAATGGATGTAGTAGCGCCGGCAGCTGCGGAAGCAGTTAAAAACGACGTAGCAGAATAACACCTGCAAGGAGTGTCAAGTGGATACAATAGAAATTACATCAGAAGAAACAGCTTCTGAAAAACCAGGAGCAGAAGCCCCTGTAACGGAAACAGCGCCGTCTGAAAAGCCGGCTGGTTTGCCCGAAAAATTTGAATCGGTTGATGAGTTAGTAAAATCTTATCAAGAATTAGAAAAAAAATTAGGGACAACTTCACCAGAAGAAACTCCTAAAACTGAGAAAGAAAGTCTTGAAATTGGTGAACAAGCAGCAAACACCGCTGGACTTGATATGGATGCGCTTGTACAAGAATACCAAACAGACGGGCAGTTGTCAGATACTACTTATGAAAAATTTGAAAAAGTTGGAATTACAAAAGAGTATGTTGATACTTACATTGCAGGACAAGAAGCTTTACAACAACGTCAATCAAGTGAAATTAAAAGCACAGTTGGTGGCGATGAAGCTTATTCAAAATTAGTAACTTGGGCCTCTGACAATTTAAACGCTGCAGAACAAGAAGCTTATAACAACGCGGTTAACTCAGGAGACATGGAAACTGTAAAATTAGCAGTGTCTGGGCTGCAAGCACGTTATGTGAGCAACACTGGAAGTGAACCAAATTTACTTGATGGTAAAACATCAACTCCAGCATCACCCGGCTACGATAGTTGGGCGCAAGTAACTGCGGCCATGGCTGACCCGCGTTATGAAAAAGATTCAGCGTACAGAAATGAAGTACAAAACAAATTAAAAGGAAGTAATTTATAATGTATTTAACTTTATTAAAACTTCACTATACAACTGAGCTTTCTAAAGCTGAAATCCAAATAGACTTGGCCTTACAAAATCCAGGGACAAGTTCATTTGATGCTGTTAAAGATAATTTTGATTCTTTAATACAGTGTCGCCAAGCTCTGGAAACAATAACTTCTATTGAAGAAAAAGCAAAAGAAAAAAATGATTCTCCTAAATAGCTGTGCTAACTTATTAGTTGGCAGCTAGCTAAAACATTTTATCGGAAATAGCCTGACCTGGTGCGCCAGACAATCTTGTGAAATAACGAAGTAAATGTGACAGCTTACATCAAAATTTTTATTAAAGGAGATTACAATGGCAAACGCAACACCAGCAAGTATTGGTAGAGCCAATGCCGGTGGTTCCGAAGACGCCCTATTTCTAAAAGTTTTTGCAGGCGAAGTCCTGACATCTTTTGAAAGAGCGTCTGTTACTCAAGGTGCCGATATGGTTAGAACTATTTCTAACGGTAAGTCAGCGTCCTTCCCAGTAATGGGCAGAACAACTGCAGCATATCACACACCAGGTGCAGAAATCACTGGTACTGACGTAAACCACAATGAGAAAGTTATTTTAATTAATGACCTTCTTGTATCTAGTGCGTTCCTTTCTAACTTGGAAGAGGCAAAAAATCATTGGGATGTAAGAAGTGCATACTCTACAGAAATAGGTAGAGCTTTGGCTTTCGTCAAAGATAAACACATTTTACAAGTCATCGGTTTAGCTTCCCAAGCTAGTGCTAACGTGTCCGACTCAGGATATGGAGCAGGAACAACAGTAACAAACACTGACATTGCAAACGCAACTGACGCTACTTCAGCAAACGGATTTATTGCAGCATTATTTGATGCAGCAACTGCTTTAGATAACAACTATGTTCCTAAAGATGGTAGAATTTGTTTCCTAGACCCTACAATGTATTACAAGCTTTCAAACGCTACTAATGCAATTAACGTAGATTTTCGTGGTGAAGGTTCGATTGCTACTGGCCAAGTGCAGAAAATTGCAGGTATCGAATTAAGACCTATGCCTCATTTTGTAAAAGATGACGTAGGTACTTCTGACGTTGACGCAGGTTCTGCGACTCAAGGTGGTTCAACACCTCAGTCTGTAAACTTGACTAACTATGAGGGCTTAGTATGCCACCCTAGTGCTGTCGGTACAGTTAAACTACTAGACTTAGCCGTTGAAAGCGAATATGATATTCGTAGACAAGGAACCTTAATGGTTGCTAAATATGCTATGGGACATGGCGTATTAAGACCTGAGGCTGCTGTCGGTATCAAAGAAGCTTAACAACAGTTAATAACTTAGGGTAGATGGTTGATTCCGTCTACCCTTTTTTTCAAAGGAGCAAATAATGGCAACACAAATTACACCTACTACGGAGCTGCAGGCAGTAAACATTATGTTGTCTACCATTGGAGAAGCACCTGTAAACACAATCGAAGGTACAACTAATGTTGATGTGTCTGTAGCAAAATCAATTCTTGATGAAACGTCTTTAGCATTGCAAAGTGAAGGGTGGAACTTTAACACCCAACCTAAATACACTGTAACTAAAGATGATGAAAGTAAAATACCTTTACCAAGCAACACATTACAAGCAGACGCTGGAGCTGATTTTAGATATAGAAATCTTATTATTCGTAATGGGTATCTTTTCGATGTTGATAACAATACTGATACATTTACTGGAGATTTACCACAATTAGATTTAGTGCTTGCACAGCAATTTGAACAAATACCTGAGTATGCAAGACGCTACATTACAATGAAAGCAGCACGTCGTTTTGCCTCAAGATTTATTGGTGATGACACACTTACTGCACTTATACAACAAGATGAACAAGAAGCACTTATAGCATTTAAACAAGCTGATTCACGAAGTGAAGACAATAACATATTAACCAGCGATGCTAATACATATTCAATTATTAACAGGTTACCTAGAAGGAGATATTAATGGCTGTAGTTTCTCAGACGATACCCAATTTTAATAATGGTGTCAGTCAACAAACACCTACTCAACGTTTAAGCAGCCAAGCAACTGAACAAATTAATCTTGAAAATAATTTACTTAATGGACTATCTAAACGTCCACCTTTAGAATACATTGCTGACGTAGATGGGAGCAATGTGTATCCAAACACAGTAAAGACTTGGCCTATTACACGAGATGAAAACAATCAATATTTAACGGTGTGGTATAACGGAGGAGTAAAAGTATTTGGTTTAGATGGCACCTCTAAAACAGTAAACGTTCCTGATGGTGTTTCATATTTAACTAGCACGAATCCAAAAGAACATTTTAAAATGGTTAACATTGCTGACTATACTTTTGTTGTTAACACATCTATAACACCTACCGCTGATAGTTCAACATCAGCTGCTAAAGTACAAGAATTTTTAGTCTATGTAAAACAAGCAGGGTATGGCAGAGAATACACAGTACGTCTTACGCATCCTGATATTACCACTGACCTGGGTTACACTTGGATAGAAATGAGATTGCAAATGCCAGACGGTTCTGATGCAAACCACGACACAGCCTTTAGTGATACATCTAAAATTGCAAACATTTTATTGTATGGCAGTTCAAGCCAATATTGGAACGCGTCCTCAAGTATATCTGTAGCAGTAGTCCAGCTTACTGGCTCAACTGAAAGCACTTTGAGCACTACTACAGGATTAGCCAACGATTCAAGGATAACTCCGTATTTTGATTTTGAACAATATGGTTCTACTATTTATGGTACACCTAAAGATGGTGATGCAAACTACACAGTTGGTACACGAGACGGTGCAGGTTCATCAGCTATGTACTCTATAAGAGATTCAATTAATGACTTTGGACGGTTACCATTTTATGCAAAAGCAAATGTTATTATTAAAGTTACTGATGACGAAGGTGATAATATCAGTGATTACTATGTCAAATTTGAAGATGAAGGCATCTGGAATGAAACTATTGGTCCGAGTGTTTCTGCTGGTATAACAGACACTACGTTTGTCCACGCGTTATTAAACAACAATGATGGTACATTTACTTTTCAAAAATTAGCATGGTCTGATAGATTAGTTGGAGATTTAGTTACTAACCCAAATCCGTCATTCATTGGTAAACCAATTGCAAATTTAACTTTTTATAAAAATAGATTGGGAATATTATCAGGTGACAATCTTATTCTTTCAGGAAATGCAGACTTCTTTAATTTCTTTAGCACAACAGTCACTGCTGTATTAGACACAGATGTTATTGATATAGCAGCCTCAGGAACAGAAGTAAACTTTTTAAAGAATTCAGTATCTTTTAATGAAGGACTTTTATTATTTTCAGATACAGCACAATATAAATTAGAAGGAGCCCAAGGGGTTATCTCACCGACAACAGCAATACTAAACGAAGTTTCACGTTTTCAACATGATGATATTGTAACACCTATTAGTGCCGGACGTTTTGCGTACTTTGCACAAACACGAGGCAACAACACTGCTATTAGAGAATATTTTTCTAATGATGACACGCTGACTAATGACGGTGTTGATTTAAC
>NZQM01000175.1 GCA_002695905.1 Parvibaculum sp. | reverse complement strand
CGGACAGCAAAGAGCCATGCCCGGAACCAGAGGGCATTCGGGTCCTTGGCGTTGAGAGCGTCCAGTACCGTTTCCCGACTTAACACCCAGCCCGCAAAGACGGCCATCATAATGCCCACCCCAGGCTGTACCCAGCTGGTGACGATGAAGTCAAAGACGTCAAAGACTGTCTGATTGACCAGAACGCCCATCGGCGCCAGCGGGTAGAAATCCGACCAATCGCTAAAGGAGAGCACGCTTGCAATGCCAAGCGTCCAGGCAGCGCCGCCGACCAAAATCGAGGTCGCCTTTCTGGACCAGGTGAGTGCTTCTTCCATATAGGCCACGGCTGGCTCCAGAAGCGAGATGGCCGAGGTGACTGCCGCGACCGACAGCAATACGAAGAAGGCTGTGCCTACCAAAATTCCGGCATCCATTTGCCCAAAAGCAATCGGGACTGTCACGAAAATCAGGCCGGGGCCCGCTGAAGGTTCCAGCGCAAAGGCGAAGACCAGCGGGAAGACAGCAAGCCCCGCCAGGATTGCTACTCCTGTATCTGCCAAAACGATAATAATCGCCGAATTCTGGATTGAGACATCTTCGTCAAGGTATGCGCCATAGGTCATCATAGCGCCCAGCGCGACGGATACGGAGAAAAATCCCTGACCAATCGCCATCAGGAATGTGTTGGAGGTCACTTTTGAAAAGTCAAAGGTGAAGAGGAAATCCACCGCACGCTCGAAGCCAGGTGTTGAGGCGGCATAGAAAACCATCCCCACCAGCAACACAAAGAGCAGCGGCATGAGAAAGACGACCGCGCGCTCGATCCCCTTGTGCAGACCCCAGATGACGATCCCAATATTGATGCCCATAAAGAGCGTATGCCAGCCAATGAGTGCAATCGGGTCTCCGATAAAGGCGCCAAAAATTTCTCCAGAGCTTTCCCCGTTCAGATTGCCAAATGTTCCTGAGGCCGCGAGCATCATATATTTCAGTGCCCATCCGCCGATGACGCTGTAATAGGACAGAACGACGAAGGCGCCGAGCGTGCCGCCCCAGGCCATCAACACCCAGAAGACGGATTTCTTGTGCTTGCGCGTAATCTGCATCAGCGAGCCTATGGGACTCTGACCGCCCATGCGGCCGAGCATCACCTCTGCGATCACAATCGGCAGAGCAATACAAGTCGTGGTGATCAGGTAGATGAGGATGAAGGCGCCGCCACCATTCTCTCCGGTCACAAAGGGGAAACGCCAGATATTGCCGAGGCCAACGGCAGATCCAATTGCCGCCATCAGAAATGCAAATCGCGACGACCAATGCTCGCGCGCTACGCTAACTGCCATATTGTCCCCTCGTTGGCCTTCTCGCCGAACATGACGGCCCCCGCCGCCATTTCCGCCTCTGTTACTGTCACACTAACCCGGTTTTTCACCCCTGTCAGGCCATCACATGATCGCCTATAGTCCGGTCCGCAGGAGGTACCCGTGAGCGACATACAGGTTACGACACGCATGATAGAGGCGAACGGCCTCACCTTCGAAACAGATGTCTGTGGGTCTGGTGAGAAACTTGCTCTTTTGCTGCATGGCTTTCCTGAAAGCAAACATTCCTGGCGGTTTCAGGTGCCGCTCTTGGCAGAGCTAGGCTATACGGTATGGGCACCCAATCTGCGGGGTTATGGCCACAGTTCGCGGCCACCCAAGGTTGCCGATTACAACATTACAAATCTGATTGCGGACGTTGCGGGTTTGATCGATGCCGCGCGCGCAGAAGGCATTACCGGGCCGACGACTCTCATGACCCACGACTGGGGCGGCGCAATCGGTTGGAGCGTTGTGCTGACCGAGGCCCGTCCGCTGGAGCGGTTCGTCGTGATGAACCTGCCCCACCCCACGCAGTTTATGAAAAACGTCTCCGGCTGGGCACAGTTGAAGAAGTCCTGGTACATCTTCTTCTTCCAGATCCCCTGGCTGCCAGAGAAGCTGATGACCCTGCGCGGGGCCCAAGCCATCGGAGATGCCTTTTCGAATATGGCCATCGACCAGACGAATTTTGGACCAGATGTCCTTCAGCACTACAAACAGAACGCGCTCATTCCGGGTGCAATGAAGGCAATGATTAACTACTACCGAGCGGCGTTTCGCAGTAATCCACTGAAAGAGGTTTGGGAAAACCCTCCTCACGTCAAAACACCCACCTTGATGATCTGGGGGGAAGAAGACGTCGCATTGGGCAAAGAACTGACCTATGGCACGGAAAATCTGGTGGATGATTTCACCCTCAGATATCTCCCTAATGTGTCACACTGGGTCCAACAAGAGGCGCCCCAAACGGTGAATGCTATGCTGGAGGCATGGTTAACCGACAGGCCGGTGCCAGAAGCATCAGAGGCAGGCGGAATATGAGCGGGTCCGGCATTAACAAAGAAACAGACGAGAGCGGCGAAATTCAAATTGGCCCAACGTCCGAAGGTATGGTGCGCCTGTTCTTTAGAACCTCCCAATTTGAGCTGCCTATGGATTTCATGCCAGACGAGGCGGAAGAGATTGCTGCGGAAATCATTGAGGCCGCCAATATTGCGCGGCAATCGGCGCCGAAGAAAAAGAAGAAGAAATAGCGGGGCTTTTTTTGGTTTGGCGTGCGAGTGGTCCCTTAACCACCCGCTCTGGACCTGATCCCAAATTAAACGCTAGGTTACTCTTGAAATGAGTGTTGGGTCGCGGCGGTCCAGCCTTTGAGAAAAATTGACCCTGCCATCGTGTATAGCAGGTATGGCGGCGCCACATAACGGTGCCTGTCCGGGAGATATGTGTGAGCGCCGCGTCCAGTTTGAGTATTGAAGATCTTGTGGGGTCACCCAATCCCGCCTGGCTTTGGGATGTGGCACGGCGGCGCATCGCATGGGGCAATCCGGCTGCCGTCTCCTTCTGGGGTGAAGACAGCCTGCTGGACCTGATTGAGCTTGACTTCGACCCTGATGACCCAGCCACCTTAAAGCTCGACAGGCTCGCCACCGGCTTTGATGAAGATGCGCCCCTTACAGCCAAGCTGGAACTTCACCTCGCCACTGAAAGCCGTTGGGCTGTTTGCACCTGCTATCCATCGACGCTGGATGATGGCCGACCAGGACTTCTTCTCACTGTCCCCTCTGATACATCGGAGCAGAGCACCGGGTTTTCTCGTTTTAGCGAAATGGTTCAGGAAGCACCGGTGCCGATGGTTCTTTTCGGCACGGACGGGCTGCTCTTGCATCAGAACATTGAAGCTGAACGCATCTTTGGGGCACGTGTACGAAAAGGCGGTCTCGCAGCTTTGCTTCCGTCCAACGACGATGCGTTGCCGCTGATCGCGCGCGCTGTGCGCAACGGGACTGTGAGCAAACCCTTGCTCTTAAAGACCCGCCACGGCGACAGACCCCATCGTATCACCCTGAGACGGGTGCATGACCCTGAAACGGATAGCCAAGCGCTTCTTGGTCTCTTTCGGGATATTGGCGACCGGCGGGCGTTGGAAAAAGCAGCGGAGGCCGACCGTACAAATATGCAAGCCATGCTCAACCTGGTCAGCGATTTCCAATGGCGGCTTGGCAAGGATTTGACCTTCACGCGCGTGAGCCCGGGCCTCCAAACAGCTACCGGGGTTCGGGCCGATGCGCTTATCGGGAAAAAATGGACTGACGTGGTTCAAAATTACGGGCTTGGTCCGAGTAACGGTTTGTCAGAAGCCTTGTCGTCCTCCACGCCCTGGCGCGATGAAGAACTGCTTTGGCCTGACGTAGAAGGTGAGGTAATCCACCTGTTGCTCAGCGCGCTCCCGTTGCACGACAATGAGGGAAGTTTCGCTGGCTGGAATGGAGTTGCACGCATCGTTACGCCGTCTGAACTTGTTGATACACCTTCAGCAAACACGGTTGCGCCGGTGGTTCAAACATCGGATCCAGATACACTTCTCAGTTCCCTCACTGACGGTGTTTTGATGCTGGATGATGCCGGTCAGGTGATCCGCGCAAACGCCGAAGCGGAACAAATCCTTGGTACCCAGCTTGGTGAGCCGCTGGAACTTTCCTTTCGTCCACCCGACCAATCTCGTGTGCGCGACTATATTGCAAGCCTCAAAGATACGAGCTTTGCCACTGCCAATGATAACAGCCTGGAGGTCGTTACAGGCGGCGAACCCGGTCGGTGTTTGCTCCTGGTTATCCAGCCCCTTGGCAGCGACTATGCCGGGGCCGTGTTTACAGCCGCTCTTAGAGACATCACGCCCGCCAAACAGGTGGAAGCGGAGCTGCGTGACGCGCTCTCGAAGGCGACATCGGCCAATACACAAAAATCCGATTTCCTTGCTTCGGTCGCGCACGAGCTGCGCACGCCGCTCAATGCGATTATCGGTTTTTCCGAAATCATGCGCGATGAACATTACGGGTCGTTGGGGCACGAGAAATATCTCACCTATGCTGGCGACATACACGACAGTGGAGAGCTGCTGCTCAGTCTCATCAACGATCTTCTGGATCTCTCCAAAGTTGAAGCAGGTAAATTCGAACCGGAGTTTGAACAGGTCGACATCGCCGACATTGTCGATAAGTGCGTCAATATGGTGAAGCCAAGCGCTGCGGATGAGCGCATTTCCATTCGCGCACAGATTGACGAGCATCTGCCGGGTCTCGTTGCCGACAAGCGCAGTCTCACACAGATTTTGCTCAACCTCCTGTCCAATGCGGTGAAGTTCACGCGCCCCGGCGGTCAAGTGGGTGTGGTGTCGTCCCTGTCGAAGGATGGCGACCTTGTTATCACGGTTCAAGACACAGGTATCGGCATGTCGGGCGAAGATCTGTCTCGGGCCTTTGCGCCTTTCGGTCAGGCGCGCAGCGCCGTCATTCATGGCAAAAAAGGAACCGGTCTTGGTCTGCCACTTGCCAAAGCACTGACGGAAGCAAACCGAGGGGCACTGTCCATCACATCGTCGCCGGGCGACGGGACCATTGTGGAGCTCACCTTTCCCTCGACACAAGTGTTGCAGGATTAGGTCTGCAGTTCATCTAAATCACTGTAAAGATCAAGCGCTTCCGGATTTGCCAGCGCCTCTCTGTTTTTTACATCGCGGCCTTCAATCATGTCGCGTACCGCGAGCTCCGTGATTTTGCCCGATTTTGTTCGGGGAATGTCAGTAACGGCAACGACCTTGGCAGGCACATGACGAGGGCTTGCGCCTTTGCGAATGTTTGACCTGATGGTTGCGATTAAGTCATCCGTCAGCGCTGCCCCATCGGCGAGAATGACAAAGAGAACGACGCGCACGTCGCCCTGCCAGTTCTGGCCCACCGCAATCGCCTCGCGGATTTCTGGCAGTGTCTCAACGACCGCATAAATTTCAGTGGTCCCTATCCGCACGCCGCCGGGATTGAGCGTCGCATCAGACCGACCATGGATAATGATGCCACCATGCTCCGTCACCTCGGCAAAGTCGCCATGATGCCAAACGCCCGGAAAGCGTTCAAAATAGGCGGACGTGTATTTGGTGCCATCCGGGTCGTTCCAGAAACCAATGGGCATACTCGGAAAAGGTTTCGTGCAGACCAGTTCGCCTTTTCCCTGCCTTAACGCCTCACCGTCTTCGTCCCAAATCTCGACGGCCATGCCCAGGCCCTTGGACTGGATTTCTCCTCTCCAGACTGGCAGGACTGGATTGCCCAACACAAAACAGGAGACAATGTCGGTGCCGCCAGAAATGGAAGAGAGCTGCACATCTTTTTTGACCGAGCGATAGAAATATTCAAACCCCTCATCCACCAAGGGGGAGCCCGTTGACAGGATCAAACGCAGGTCGCTCAGCTTGTGGGTCTCGATGGGCCTTAGGTTTTCTTTGTTGAGCGCATCAATGAATTTGGCCGACGTGCCAAAGACATTGACCCCAACCTCATCTGCATAGTCGAACAGCACATTGCCGTCAGGATAGAAAGGCGACCCGTCATAGAGCGCGAGCGTTGCTCCGACCCCAAGCCCCGTCACGAGCCAGTTCCACATCATCCAGCCGCAGGTGGTGAAGTAGAAGAGCGTATCGCCCTCCTTCAGATCGCAGTGGAGCACGTGCTCCTTCAGCTGCTGAAGCAGCGTGCCGCCGACAGAATGTACAATACATTTCGGTGCACCGGTCGTGCCGCTGGAAAACATGATGTAGAGCGGATGATTGAAGGGCAGCTGCTCAAAGATGATGTCGCTCGGCTCAAAGAGTGCGCATACATCTTCCCAAAGAGTGGCTTTTTCGACATCTGTAGCAGCGGCGCCAATGAAGGGCACAATCACAACCTGTTCCAAGGTGGGCAGGTGTGCCGTGATCTCACGCAGATTGTCCTCAAGAGGCAGTGTCTTGCCGTTGTAGCGATAGCCATCGCAGGCGATCAGCACTTTGGGCTCAATCTGTCCGAACCTGTCCAAGACACCCTTCGCCCCAAAGTCCGGGGAACAGGAAGACCAGACTGCGCCGAGGCTTGCGGTGGCCAGCATCGCAATGATCGTTTCCGGTATGTTGGGCATGTAGGCCGCCACCCGGTCACCCGGTCTCACACCCCAGGCACGCAGGGCCTGCGCAAACTGCGACACGGTCGCCTTAAGCTCAGACCAGCTCACCGTGCGTTTGTGGCCGCCCTCATTGTTGAAATGAAGTGCCGGAGACCCATCATCCTTTCGCAGCAGGTTTTCTGCGAAATTAAGCCGCGCGTCCGGGAAGAACTCAGCGCCGGGCATTGTCGCAGCCCCCAGAACCCGCTCGCCTTTTTCAGAAGCGATTACCCCGCAAAACTCCCATACAGCGTCCCAAAAGGAAGCTGTCTCCATCACCGACCAGGTGTGGAGCGCCTGATAGTCCGGCAGGTCTCGGCCGAGGCGCTTCTCGGCTTCGAGACGAAATCGGTTCATCGCTGTCGCCGCGACGCGGTCCGCGCTCGGTGACCATAGGGGGCTCACGGTTTTTGGGGATGTGTTTTTCTGACTGTTCATACCCAGCTTGTAATCCGCACCCCTCAATCCTTCAAGTATTAGAGACGAAGCCTTACGCTTCATCCTCCGTAAGCGCAGGGCTTAGGTCCTCTGACGACTGGACCGCGTGGAAGCGGGCGAGATATCCTCCTTCCCGCTTGGCCAGTTCATCATATGAGCCATCTTCAACGATCCTTCCCTCCTCAAAGACAAGAACCCGGTCGACCTGTCGAACCGTCGATAGACGGTGGGCGATGATGATGGTCGTCCGTCCCTTCATCAGGTCTTCCATGGCTTGCTGCACCGCGGCCTCCGTGACGACATCCAGGCTGGAGGTTGCTTCGTCGAGTACGAGGATCGGTGCGTCCGCCAGGAAGGCCCGGGCGATAGCCACCCGCTGACGCTCACCACCGGAAAGCTTGACGCCGCGCTCACCCACCATGGTGTTCAGCCCCTCAGGCAAGCTCTCAATGAATTCACCGGCGCGTGCAAGCGTGGCCGCCTTCATCAGGTCAGCTTCCGTCGCATCTGGGTTCGCATAGGCAATGTTCTCGCCAAGGCTTCGGTGGAACAGCAAAGGCTCTTGCGGCACAACCGACACCGCCCGGCGCAAACTGACCGGGTCGACCGTTGCGATGTCCTGCCCATCAATCAGCACCTGTCCGCTGTCCAGGTCGTAGAGACGCTGAAGCAGCTTCACGAAGGTGCTTTTGCCAGAGCCGGACTTACCCACCAGGGCGATCTTTTCACCTGCTTTGATTTTTAATGACAAGTTGGAATAGACCGCCTGATCCTTGCGCGGATAGAAAAAGCCGACCTGATCGAAGTCGATCGCCCCTGCAGTCAGGTCAAGCGCTGGAGCCCCTTTGACCACGGCAGATTCCATCGGCAGATCATGGAACATCACCAGATCCTCAATCTCCGACACCCCCTGTTGCAGGTTCTGCAGGTGATAGCCCATATCACTGAGATATCCGTTGATCATCAGGTAGGTGGTGATGGCAAAGACAATGTCGCCGGTGGTTGCACGCCCTGCGGCCCACTCAGCAACAATGAGTCCGACGATCCCACCAACCAGTGCCACCGCAGCAATGTTCTGCACGATGAGCAGGTTTTCCATCATCGCCCAGGCCCCGACAGCCTTGCCCCGCCAGAAGTTGGCGAGAGACAAGAGCCGCGCATCCTCGCGGGCTTCTGTGCCAAAACTCTTCACCACCGAGTTGCAGGTAATGGCATCGGCGACCTGCGCGCCCACTTCACTGTCCGCATCCATGTGCGCACGGTGGCGTTCCGGCAGATGTCGGATCGCCAACCAGGCCGTTACACCCACATAAAATGCGCTGGTGATACCTGCATAGAGGCCCACCAGGGGCCATCGCCAGGTGAGAACCACCAATATGCCAACTAACATCATGACCGCTGGC
The DNA here is from genome assembly GCA_002695905.1 of Parvibaculum sp. Taxonomy (GTDB): domain Bacteria; phylum Pseudomonadota; class Alphaproteobacteria; order Parvibaculales; family Parvibaculaceae; genus Mf105b01. The sequence continues at coordinate 14,016 of NZQM01000175.1, read as the reverse complement.
AGCAGGGCCGCATAGACCGTGTCGGCAATTGTGTCATAGGCCCACATGCCGCGGGTTAGCTTCCGAACTGTTGCTCCAGCGTGCGTGCTCGCATGCCAGTTGGCTGGATAGCGCTGCACCCGGGCAAAGCCTTCCGTGATGATGTCGCGCATCACGCGGGCGGCGAAATGTATCCAAAGGCGGAACTTCAACCGCTGCACCGTGAAGAAAGCAATGCTCTGGCTGACAAACAAAAGCGCTGCCAGGACCGCATTATCGATCTGCTCCGGGCTCGGTGGGAAATCAGCTGTCGATATCGTGTCGACCAGATAGCCCGCAACGACGGGATACATGATGTCGATGGCCACATTGATCACCAAGCCCACCATCAAGAGGGCAAACCAAAAACCCTGGCGGCGCCAGTAAAACCAGATAAACGAAGTCACCTGTCGCGCAGAGACTGTGCGTTTCATGTCATTTCCGTTTTCCTGCTGGAAAACGCTCCTAAACAAAAGAGCCATGACGGATCAGAAAGATCGCAATAATCAGGCTCAAATATTTCTATTGAGAGGTGCCCTTATGGGCAGTTGCGCAGACGTGACGCCCCTCCAGCCAACGGCTTGGAGTGATCGTTTGCCCTCTTGTCGGCAAGCTTTGAGCATCTCCCCCCAAAACATTCTGGAGGAGGTCCCCGCGGCTCAGACCTAAATCAGAGGCCGACGTAGAGGTGGTTCGGAATTTTCACTGCCGGTTCCATGCTGGAGCCTTTTTTCTCGTGTCCGATGCAGCATCCCTCAAATGAGGTTTTGCCGCTGCGCTGGGCGAAAGCCTGCCCGTTGATCCATTCAAGATACGCTCTTTGCAGCCGAAACCAAGAGGTGCGCACTTCACGGTTTTGCTTTTGACATCAATGTGACCGAAAAGCCGCATTCCCTAGCCAGCCGCTGGTGAAACGGGATCATTTTTCCGCCACACTTAGCAACCACACTGCACGCCTTACAGCCAAGACATTGAGGGGCTTCATGTCACGCTTTCTATCTTTTCTCGTCGTCCTTGTACTGCTCATCGTGGGCGTTCTATTCGCCGCACCTTCCTTTATTCCGGTGGAGAGCTACAAACCTCAGATCACTGCCTTGGTGAAAGAACAAACGGGGCGAGATCTCACGATTAATGGCGACATTAGTCTCTCTTTCCTCCCCCGTCTGGCGGTGAGCGTGAACGACGTCACTTTTCAAAACGCGTCATGGGCTGCATCGCGGCATATGGTGAAGATGGAACAGCTGGAAATCGTCCTGAAGATTTTCCCGTTGATCCGCGGCGAAGTCGCCTTGGATAGGTTCATCATGCGCCGTCCAGAGATTGATCTGGCGGTCAACAGACAAGGTGTCGGCAATTGGGTATTCGACGTCCCCGCACAGAGCGCCCCTGCTCCAGCTGCAGAGACGGCACCTGCTGGTGAGGACGGCGGCTTCACGCCCCAAGTTACTGACATTCAATTGGGCGAAATCTCGCTAATTGATGGATCTGTCAAATATTCGAACCTCGCGACTGGCGAAGCTTACGACGCAAGCGACATCAACCTTGATGTGTCCTTACCAAGTCTTGACGCCCCGCTTGGCCTGGACGGGTCGGTGGTATGGAATGGTGACACGGTCGAGCTCAGTCTGGATGTTGCTGAACCGCGGGCTTTCTCCGTTGGCGACGCCTCAGACCTCAGCCTCAACATCAACGCCCCTAAAGTGACTGCGGGTTTCGCCGGCAATGGCAGGATGAGCCCGGTGCTCACAATCAATGGACCGACATCTCTTAGCATTCCATCCGTTCGTGACCTTGCCGCCTGGGCTGGGCAGCCAATGGCAGAGGGAGACGGATTTGGCGCGCTTGATTTGAACGGTACGGTTGCTGTTGTTGGCGATACATATTCCTTCACTGGCGCAACGCTTGCCTTTGACGGCATGAATGGCACCGGCGACCTAACGGTTGATGCTGGCAGGTCGCGTCCGAAGCTCACCGGCGCACTTGTACTCGATAAGCTCGACGCCAATGTTTATCTGGCAGGCGTCGGCGAAAGCAGCCCTTCTGATGGTCAGGCAGCACCCTCCAGTGGAGGCGGCAGCAGTGGAAGCGCGGCGGCTTCTGGATGGAGTGACGCCCCGATTGATCTGTCTGGCCTCAAAGCCATTGACGCCGACCTTGATCTAACTGTTGGTGAAATCCTGTTCCAAGACCTCACTATCGGCAAAAGCGCCCTTGATGTGCTGATAAATGGCGGCAAGCTGACCGCAAAACTTACTGAGCTGGCTCTTTACGAAGGCGCTGGTATTGGTCAGTTGACCCTTGACGGATCCGGCAACACGCCGTCTGTCGGTGCCAACTTCAATTTAAGTGGCTTGTCTGCCTATCCCTTCCTAAGGGACGCCGCTGGCTTTGAGCGCCTTGAAGGACTGGGGTCCTTCAATGTGAATGTTACGACGCGCGGGAAAAGCCAAAAGGCGATGATGAGCGCTTTGAATGGCTCAGGTGCTCTCGCGTTCGCGGACGGCGCTATTCGGGGCATTAACATCGCGCAGCTCTCACGCAATGTTTTTGCCGCCGCCACCAGCGGATGGGAATCTGGCGGTGCCCAGAGCACTGACTTTTCAGAACTTGGCGGGACATTCACCATCACTAACGGCGTGTTGACCAATAACGACCTCAAAATGCTGAGCCCACTCGTTCGGATCGCCGGCAGAGGCACGGTGAGCATGCCCCCACAAACTCTCAACTATCGCATTGAGCCGAAACTAGCCGCAACCCTTGAGGGACAGGGGGGGGCTGGCGATGTCAAAGGGATTGAGGTGCCGATTGTAATCTCTGGTCCGTGGAGCAATCCGAGCTTCACACCGGACCTTGCCGCAATCATCAGCAATCCCGACGGCATCAAAGATGTGATTGACAGCGTCAAGGAAGACGGTGGCAAAGGCTTGCTGCAAGGCATCCTCGGCGGCGGGTCTTCAGACAGCACCTCCGGCGAGACCACCGAAGAAGAGAAACCACGGGTGGAGGACGCCATTCGCGGCCTTTTCAACCGTTAAGCCACATCTGGAAGGACGCCCGGCGTCCTTCTAGCAACGCATCAAACTTTCTTAAAGGCCGACAGGTCAGCATATTCCTTGACGCCGTCGACCCGATATTGCCGCCTTTGCAATTTTGGATAGGTACAGACGTCGATTGCGGGGCGCGTGCCGCCCATCAAGTAGACGAGGTCCTCCTCTCCTTCATTTCGCATTGCATGAGCAGGCCCGCCTTTAGGAAAGAGCAGGACGTCGCCGGGCCCCACATCAAACACCTCATCTCCGAGTTCAGATTTCCCCTGCCCTGAGATGATGTAGACGAACTCTTCGTCCTGCTCGTGATAATGAAATTCGGTCGTCTCGCACCCTGGCTCAATCCGGACAATATGTAGCCCCATGTCGGTCAGCCCTGCCAGGTCTCCCAGTGTTCGGGTTAGCCGGACCGCATTTTTGTTGTACTGGTGAACATGGCGCCGCTCGTCCATGTCCTTGATCATGGATGCCGGAAAAAAACAGCTGTCTTTCGGGTTTTCTGCCATTTCTCAAACTCCCCTGGAGAGGTCACACTTCGTGTAGATGGTGCCTGGTCGGCTGGATGGCTAGACTGTGCTTGTTCGAATCACTCATAGGTACACCCTTGCTGTACAACGCACTCGCCGCCCTTGTGAAATTCACAATTGCCTCCGTAGCGATTGGCGCGGCCCTGTCTGCCCTCGACATCCAGGCAGTTGACCTTTTGGCTGATATGGGTCTGACACCTGAGAAAATGCGGATTGCCCTATCCGACGCGGTTGATTGGGCACTCCCGCATTTTATGCTGGGCGCTATGGTGATCGTACCGATCTGGCTTGTGCTCTTTCTCCTGAAACCACCAGGCATCAACAAATAGTGCGCCTGTTAGGGCTTCTACTTGCACCGTACACATCAAGCTCTAAATTAGAGGCTCAAGGAACCGGGCCGGTGGTCGGCCGGTCTATTTGACGCCCCTGCACCCCCTGTCATCTTTGGGAACAAACTGCAGGCGTGCCTATTCTGGGAGGCTCATCCATGAAGAAACTCGTTTTGACCGCCGCCATGCTGGCCATGAGCACAAGCTTTGCGATGGCAGACATCGGCGCTGGCCTGGTCGGCAACACAGTCACGCTCACGGGGCCTGATGGGACGGTGACCAAGGTGCACTATCCTGACGCTTCCAACATTGTGCTCAAACTCCCAGACGGCGCCGAAGTGCCCGGCACCTGGCGCGTTGAAGGCAACTCAATCTGCACGACAGCAGGTGATCAGCCAGAAAACTGCACGCCACCCATCGACGATGCCCCCGCCATCGGGAGCTCCGGCACGATCGACGGTGAGGCTGGATCTGTGGCCTGGGCCGTGACCGCAGGCAAAGACTTCTAAGTCCTTAGATGAGGATTTGTTCAAAACGGCCCCTCTTGTTGATTATGGGGCCGTTTTTTATTGTATTTGCGCAAAACTGTTTTCCTGCGCAAACGGTTTGCTTGCAGTAGACTTGGCGCCATATCGATTCTCCAGAGCCGGTTGATCTTTATCTGATCAATACCCGGCTCCTGATATTTTACTTTGTCGCGTTTTCGGACGGAAAACCGTTTCCACTTTTCCTGAAACGCTCAATTGAGGGGCCTTACGATGTCAAGACTGGCGGGCAAAAACGCAATCATTACAGGTGCTGGCAGTGGTATCGGTCGCGCAAGTGCGCTGATCTTCGCACGCGAAGGCGCCAACATCATTGCAGTCGATCGGGTCGAGGGTGCGGTCGACGAAACTGCTGAAATGGTCCGGGCCAAAGGCGGCACGATCAAAACAGTCGCGGCGGATGTTGGCGATGAGAATGCAGTCAAAGGCTTTGTCGACTTTTGTGTGTCAGAATTTGGCAACCTCGATGCCATCTACGCCAATGCGGGCGTGAGCGGCGGACTTGTCCCCATTCAGGATCAAACGCCAGCGATGTGGGAAGAAATCCTTCGGGTCAACCTGATCGGTCCCTTCCTTGCGATCAAACATGCGTCCGAACACATGATTAAGCAGGGCAAAGGGTCCATCGTCTGCACGGCATCGGTAGCGGGACTTCGCGCAAATGCAGGCAATACGCCCTATTCTGCCTCAAAAGCCGGGGTGATCAGCCTCGTTCAAACCGCCGCCAATCAGTTTTATGGCACGGGTGTGCGTGTCAACGCAATTTGTCCCGGGCTCATTGAAACAGGCATGACGGCACCGCTCTTCGAAGGAGCACGGGCGCGTGGCAGCGAGGGGAAGATCGGTCAGCTCAACCCAACAGCGCGTTATGGACACCCGGAAGAGATTGCGAACATGGCACTCTTCCTGGCAAGCGATGAGGCGTCTTACGTGAATGGGCAGGCGATCCCTGTCTGTGGTGGCCTGTCCAGCACGCATCCGTTTGCACCGAGTCGGCGCGGCGCCTAACTGAATGCCATGAAGCGATTGCCGTCTGCCGACATTACCTGGCGCGCTGACGGCAGTCCGCAATCAACGCGCTTTGATGATATCTACTTCTCTAGCGATGGCGGTCTGGCGGAGACAGCTCACGTATTTCTGCAAGGCAATCATCTGCCGGACGCCTGGGCTGACCAAACCCATTTCACAATTGGCGAACTGGGTTTTGGAACGGGTCTCAATTTCCTAGCAACCTGGGAGTTGTGGCGACAAACCCGATCGCCGGATCAACATCTCCACTTCATCTCCATTGAAGGTTTCCCTCTGACGCAAGAGGAGCTTTCGCAGGCACTCGAAAAATGGCCCACACTTGCGCCCTTGGTGGCGGAGCTTATTACCAGCTATCCCACGCCACATAGCGGCACCCACCTTCTTCATTTGTCAGACAATGTTTCTCTCATGCTTTGTGAAGATGACGCGATCCCCGCCTTGAGCCAGCTTGAGGCGCAGGTCGATGGCTGGTTTCTCGATGGGTTTTCTCCCGCCAGCAACCCTGACATGTGGTCAGAACCGGTCTTTTCTGAAGTCGCTCGACTGTCGCGAGTGGGCACGACCTTCGCCACGTTCACCGCAGCCGGGGCTGTGCGACGCGCGCTCGCCACGCAGGGGTTCAATGTAGAGAAAGTGAAAGGTTTCGGGCGCAAGCGGGAGATGCTCGTCGGACGCATGGCGGACGTGCCAACACCCACTGACTCCAAGCCATGGTATCGCGCCCCGCCCACCTCAAATCCCAAATCAGCCCTGATTGTTGGTGCGGGGATCGCCGGCGCTGCGACGGCCCATGCGTTGAAACGCCGGGGCCTCTCTGTTCGGCTGATGGATGGCGAAGGTCTTGGTGCAGGCGCATCTGGAAACCCAGCAGCGCTTTTCATGCCCCGCTTTTCAGTCAATCCAACGCCTGAAGATGATTTCCATATCGCCGCATACCTTTACGCAGAGCGTGAAATGCAGAACATGCAGCAGGGCGCATCCATTCCCTTTTTTGATCCAAGGGGTGTTTTGCAGTTTGCGCGCGCCGAAGGTGAGGCCACGCGCTTTGAAAAGATCGCCGCGCGGGCTCCGCTGCCAGAGGGCCACTTGGAGTTCATCGCTGCGAAGGACTTGAAGGACATTGCTGGATTTGAAACCGGGTTTCCGGCTTTTCTGTTTCCGCGTGCAGGTGTTGTTGACCCAAGCTGTCTCCTCACGCACCTGACCCAAGAGATCGAGGTTGAGCGCATTCCAGCTGCCTCGCTCACACACAAAGACGGGGGCTGGTACCTAAATGACCTTGCCGCCGATGCTGCAGACGTTTTGGTGCTTGCAAATGGTTCGGGCCTCTCCGCGTTTCCTGAGACAGACTGGCTGCCGCTGGAGCCCGTGCTTGGACAGATTACAAACCTACCAGTGGGTACTTTGCCCAAGCAATCCCGCGCACTTGTTGCCGGGCCGTATCTCATTTCTCATGGTGACGGTTCAGCCCTGACCGGGGCCACTTACGAACTTGGCAGAGGCGAGCAGAGTGCACTCGAGCCAACGGCGATTGGCCATCAGCACAATCTCCAGGACCTTGCAGAGACGTTTCCCGCATTTGCATCGGCACTCGCGGGGCTCAATCTTGAAGAGGTGACGGGTCGTGTTTCATTCAGGGCCCAGTTGCCTGATCGCGTTCCCTTCGCCGGACCTGCCCCCATCCAAGACGCCTATCTCTCGGCCTATGAGCGGCTTCGCCATGGTGATCGCTTTGCCGCCTATCCGCCCGCGCCGGTTTATCCCGGGCTCTTTCTTCTTGGGGGGCTTGGGGCTCGCGGTTTCACCACCGGCCTGTTGCTGGGCGAATTGCTCGCAGCCCAAATCACCGGCACGCCCCTGCCACTGCCACGTGACCTTGCGGACGCCGTCCACCCGGCCCGATTTATCGTCCGGGGTTTACGAAAAAATAGCGCCTAAGCTCTTTCCTTTAGCCTCGAAGCGCCTATCCTCTCCCCATCAACATTCAAAACTTCAAGAAGGGTGCGCCCTATGGATCTCAGTTTCAGCGCCGCAGATGAAAAATTCCGGCTCGAAGTCAGGGAATTTTTCGCCAACGAATATCCGGCGGATATTCTCGCCAAAGTACAAAACGGTCAGCAGCTGAACAAAGCTGACTACCAACGCTCCGAAGCAGCGCTCAATGACAAGGGTTGGGTCGCGGTGAACTGGCCACAAGAATATGGCGGCACCGGGTGGACGGCGACGCAGAAATTCATCTTTGATGATGAGCTGGAAAGGGCAGGCGCGCCAAACGTTATCCCTATGGGTCTGCTCTATGTCGCGCCGGTCATCTACACATTCGGTTCAAAAGAACAAAAAAAGCGATGGCTACCCGACATCCTTGCAAGCCGGACATTCTGGGGCCAGGGATATTCCGAACCTGAGTCTGGTTCTGACCTTGCCTCTCTTCAATGCAAAGCGGAACGCGATGGCGATGACTATATCGTTAACGGCACAAAGATCTGGACCAGCCAGGGCCATTATGCGGATTGGTTCTTCTGCCTTGTGCGCACTGACAATAGCGGCAAGAAACAGGAAGGCATTTCCTTCCTGTGCATGGACGCAAATACGCCAGGCATCACGGTCTATCCGATCATCACAATCGATGGCAGCCATTACCTCAACCGTATCGAGTTCGACAATGTGCGTGTGCCTGCGGAAAATCTGATTGGTGAAGAAGGCATGGGCTGGACCTATTCCAAATACCTTCTGTCCAACGAGCGCACCTCCTATGCCCATATTGCGGGCAAGCGCGCTGACATTGCACGTCTGAAAGAGATTGCGGGAACCATCCAATCCGGTAACCGCTCCCTGATGGATGATCCGGCCTTTGCCACCAAGCTTGCGGCAGTAGAGATTGACCTGACGGCATTGGAGTTCACAGCGCTCCGTGCGCTCTCCTCTGTTGCCGCTGGCGATGCGCCTGGCGAAGAAAGCTCGGCTCTGAAAATCCTGGCGACGGAAAATGCTCAGGCCATTACAGAGCTTTTCCTGGAAGCAAGTGGCGCCAACGCGATTCCGTTTTTTCCGGATAGGAGCGACGAAGACTGGAACGAGGGTAGTGGCATTCCCGCCTTTGCGGCACCGTCGACGGCGTCTTACTTCTTCAATCGGGCCCAGACGATCTATGGCGGTGCCACCGAAGTGCAGAAAAATATCATTTCAAAACAAGTACTTGGCCTGAGTTAACCGCAAACACACTGAATCTCCTTGAATTAGTTCAACATTAAACTATATTAGTTTAATGTTGAACTACTGAGGATATGCGCTATGGCCAGCCGCCGACGTTTTTTGAAGATTATGGGATCGACCGCCATCATCGCCGCCGCAGGCGCTGGTGGGTTTGCCCTCACAAGAACACCGACTGACGCCGTTGCGCCCTGGAAGCGCGCGGGAGGCCCTGAATATGCCGAGCCGCGTATGCGGGCTCTCTCCTATGCTGTGCTCGCGCCCAATCCGCACAATCGGCAGCCCTGGCAGGTGGACCTGTCGGAACCGGACGTCGCCACGCTCTATTGCGACCTTGATCGCTTGCTACCGGAAACCGATCCATTTGAACGGCAGATTGTTATCGGCCTTGGGTGCTTCCTGGAGCTTGCCCGCATGGCCGCCGCAGAAGATGGCCGCGCCCTGACAGTCGAGCCATTCCCCGACGGTGCGCCGGATCAAAATCTCGATACAAGACCTATCGCCCGTATGAAGTTTGGCGCGCCAGGATCTGCAACCCCGGACCCCCTCTTCGCGCAGGTGTTGGTAAGACGGTCGCTCAAAGAGCCCTATGATACCACTCAGAAGGTTTCCGAAAGTAGCTTATCGACCATTGCGGCTGTCGTGCCGGAAAGTGTCAAGGTTGAGTTCACCATCGACCCAACACGCCGGGAAGAATTGCGCGAGCTCAGCTGGGCTGCCCACAAAATCGAAGTCACGACGCATCGCACGAATATGGAAAGTGTCGACCTGATGCGCATCGGCAAATCAGAGATCAATGCAAACCCCGACGGGATTGATATTGGTGGTTCGGCCTTTCTTGATGCCGCCGCCCTTGTTGGCATCATCTCCCGGCAGGAACTGGCCGATCCCACATCCTCCGGTTTTCAGATCGGCTTGGACATGTATCAGGAGATGATGTTCACCGCGATGGCCCATCTTTGGCTGTCGACCGACGGCAATAGACGGGTTGATCAATTGAATGCCGGTGCGGCCTGGATCAGGACGAATATGAAAGCGACCGAGCTGAGCATCGGCATTCACCCGCTTTCCCAAGCGCTGCAGGAATATGAGGAAATGGAACCACTGTACAAAGAGGTGCACACAAAACTCGCGGCTCCCGGACACAGGATACAAATGCTTGGACGTTTGGGCTACGGTCCAACCATCCCCGGCGGCCCCCGCTGGCCTATTGAGACAAGGGTTTTATAAGCGTGACAGACAAAGCTGAGAGTGAGAGCCCAATCGAGAACAGCTCCACTCTCTACACCTTCTTTAATGAAATCGGCATCATCAACCAGTTGTTTTCGACCGCCTTTAGACGCGCGCTGCCCGTCGGCATGACCAGCGCGCAATTCACGGTGCTCAACCATTTTGCCAGACTGGGCGGCGAGCGAACACCTGCGCAGCTCGCTGCATCGTTTCAGGTGACCAAAGGGGCCATTACAAACACGCTGCAAAAGCTTGAGGAAAAGGGATATGTGGCCATTGCCACAGACCCTGTGGATCGGCGCAGCAAAATCGTGACTGTGACCGACAAGGGGCTTTCAAAACGGGAAGAGACTCTGGCCGTCACGGCCCCAGCGCTCGCGCAGATGGTCGAGGAACTGGATCTGTCAGAGATCAAAGCGGCCCTGCCCTTTTTGCAGCAAGTCCGCATCTATCTAGACAAAGCTCGAGACGAAATCGACTTTTCTGATCTCTAGCACCACCCATTAGGCTGACATGGGACTGCCATCTTTTTGACGAATCACTTCACAATCACCAGAATCAGAGAACTTGAGAGAACATACCCGCATTCCTTCGAAGGAGAGGCCCATGCGTGAGATGTTGTTTGCAGTCTCGACCACGGCCGCGTTTTGGCTGATCGTCGCGGTAACCGTTTATCTGACCATGGTTTCATAGGGTACAGACAGGCAGTAGATACTTAAACGTGCTGCCCGCCATTGATGTGAATTTCTGCACCATTCACATAGGACGATTGGTCGGTGCAGAGGAAGTAGATTGTGCGCGCGACTTCTTCAGGTGTGCCGAGACGCTGCATCGGAATTTCCGCCACAATCTTGTCAGTCCCAGGTGACAGAATTGCTGTGTCAATTTCTCCAGGCGCAATTGCGTTCACACGAATACCTCTGCGACCAAAGTCCGACGCCATTTCTCGTGTGAGACCGGCGAGCGCAGACTTCGATGTTCCATATGCCGACCCTGCAAATGGATGAACACGTGTTCCGGCAATTGATGTCACATTCACAACGGAGCCCTTAGCAGCGGCAAGCTCTTCCACCAGTCCACGCGCAAGGCTCACCGGCGCGAAAAAATTCACTTCAAACACCCGGCGCCAGGCTTCCATATCCGTCTCGAAGATGCCCAAACGGCTACCGTCCTCCCCTTTGGGTGAGATTGCGGCATTGTTGACCAGCGCATTCAAATGGCTGCCCTGATCCCGCAACCTGAGGCGCATCTCTGCGACAGCATCCGCAACATTTTCTGGATCCGCCAGATCGACCTGAATGTGGTCTTCAGGCCCCGCTTCCCAGGGGCAGTCCTCCGGAAAGGGATGCCTGGAACAGGTAATCACCCGCCATCCTGCGCTCGAAAAACGCTTCACAGTCGCATGCCCAATTCCGCGGCTTGCCCCTGTGAGAATGAGGGTCTTTTTATGGTTTGATGGATCGCTCATGGAGGCAATCTAGTGGAACCGCGCAGTCATGACCAGCAAGAGCTTTGTCACAGGTTCGTTAATTCTCAGACGATGGAAGCGTCAGGTTTAGTGCGGTGCGGGCGTTAGCGCAGACCCGATCCGGCTCTCCAACCGCCTCCACCACGGTCCAACTGAGATCACCAAGGTCATACGATAGCTGGAGCCTGACAACGCGTTCATCGGCATCTGATGCGTCCGTTCCTGCCTGAGACCTCTGTTCAACCCGGGATTCCAACATTTTTGGGGGCGCTGTAAGCCAAATGCCCTCAAACGGTACTGATCGGCTTGTTGCCACCTGCTCAATCAAGGTCCGTTCTACAGGCTTGGCAAATACGGCATCACAGATGACCGTTTGACCGGCATCCAAAGCGACACTCGCAAGGCGCGCCATCTCAGCATAGACCTGATCGCTTGCTGCCTGCGTGTAAGCATCTGAAGACAGCCGGTCAAAATCTGCGACGCCAGCAAGCCGTTTGCGGATAATGTCGGTCCTCAAGTGAACTGCGCCAATGCTGCCACCCAGTTCAGGCGCAAGCCGTTTGGCAATTGTGGTCTTTCCCGTTCCTGACAAGCCACCGACAGCGTAGAGCCTCGCTTTCCTCTCCCGCAACAGATCCTCTGCAAACTCGGCATAGGCCAGCGCAAACCCCTCAAGTTCGGAGGCACCGCTCTTTGCACCTCGCGACATCCGGGCGCTGACATGGGATCTCACACTTGCCCGCACGCTCATGAAAAAAGGCAGCGCCTCCAGACCCTTCAGGGTTTCCGAAAGATCTTCTGGGGATTGTGCTTGCAGATAGGCGTTGAGCGCGGCATTCGCGTGGGCAGCCAGCCGCCTGTCAGACTGTGCTCTGAAAGCCAGGTCCATCAACAGAAAAGCAAAATCGTAAAGCGCATCGATGCACGCGAACTGATCGTTAAATTCGATGCAATCAAACGGTACCGGCTCCCCATTGAGGCACACAACATTGTTTAGATGGAGATCGCCATGGCAGTGGCGCACCCAACCGGATGCGCGCCGACTTTCGATCAGTCCGGACAAAGCCTCAAGTGTGTCAGCATAGAAACTGCCCAATCGCTCGATGAGGCTCGGTGGGTAGATTTTCCCGATGAAGGGATAGAAGTTCTTTTGGTTGCTCTCAAGAATTTCTACAAACCGAGCCTGACCGCCATCTGTGCGGCTTACTTCAGCATTTTTATGAAACCGCTCCAGCTGCCGCGCGAGCTTTTCAACCATCGCCACTGTCAGTTCGCCGCGATCTGCCATGTGAGAGAGAAGGTTGCATTGATCGAAACGGGCCATCTTCACGACCCAATCTACAATGGTGCCGTCGGTATTCTCCCCGAGCACTAGTCCGTCACCCGTCTCGGTTACAGGAACAATATCAAGATAGAGAGATGGCGCAGTGCGCTGATTAAGCATCAGTTCTCGTTTACAGGCTTCGCGACGCGCATCGAGAGTGGTGAAATCGAGATAGACGAGATCAACGCGCTTCTTCAATTTGTATGCATGCGGCCCTGCTAAGAAGATAACTGAGATATGGGTATCAATGCGTTCAACAGGTGTGCTCGCAGGAAGACCGTAGGCTGCGGGTGTTGCCAAATATCTCTCGACAGCGTCTTTGTCGATCCCAACCATTATGTCCGCTCAAAATCCGTAATGGTCTCAACCCCAGCAGGGTCCTGATGCGATAGAACCTCGCTCCCCGGGAAGGCATGCCGCACTGCCTCTTCAACGCGATCAGCAACTTCATGAGCATTGGTCAAACTCATGTGTCCATCAAGTTCCAGATGAAACTGAATAAAGAGTTTGTTGCCTGCCATCCGAGTGCGCAGATCGTGCATGTCCTGCACATCTGAGTCGTTCAGGATAATGGTCCTGATTTTGTCGCGTTCTTCTTCCGGCAATTCCTGGTCCATCAGCTGCTGCACAGACTGGCCGACTATCTGCCAGGCACTGTAGGCGATGAAACATGCAATCAATATCCCGAACACTGGGTCCGCCCAAGTGAATCTCGGAAAGGCAGACAGTGCCAAGGCCGCGATCACTGCAAGGTTCATCAACAGATCACCCTTGTAGTGGATTGAGTCAGCAGCGATGGCCAGCGAGTTGGTCGCCCGGACAACTTTTGTCTGGTAGGCAACCAGTACCAACGTCAGTGCGATTGCAATCACTGTCACGGCGATCCCAATCCCGGAGCTGGACACGGGCTCCGGCTCGATCAAACGCGCGCCTGCCTCCCAGAGAATATAAATCGCCGACAAAATAATGATCGTTGCCTGGCCCAACCCTGCCATCGCTTCTGCTTTGCCGTGACCAAAGCGATGGTCATGGTCTGCAGGTGTGAGTGCGGCACGAACGGCAAACAGGTTGAGGACAGAGGCTGCCATATCAAGCATTGAATCAAACAAGGTCGCCAACATGGCCACCGACCCTGTGACGACAAATGCCGCCGCTTTCATAGCGATAAGCGAGAGCGCAACGCAAACCGCCGCGTAGGTGGCGCGGCGCATCAGCCTGTCGTTTGTGGCGGTGCTCATCTTTTGATCATTGGCCATTGGGTCACGGGAATAGTTTTGACGTCTGCCAGG
>NZQM01000174.1 GCA_002695905.1 Parvibaculum sp. | reverse complement strand
TCAAAACCGGTATGGTCTCAAATAACAATGGGCAGCAGTTCCGAAGGTCCGAAAACCGGCTTCTAGCGGGGAAACGCGAGTAACAGGTCATGAACGTAAATAAGATCACTTCAACCGTGCGCCAAATGGGCCCGCGGGCACTTCGGGCCGCGTCAGCAACGCTGTTGGGCCTTTCAATGGTTGCTGGGACCGTGGGGGTTGCGCAAGCTGAGGGCGGTGCCGCAGCATGTGAAGCTGCCGAGAGCAAGGCGACACCGTCTGACCTTGCTGCCAAGAAATTGCTTCTTGATGTCGCAAAGGCGAATGGTCGCTTGGTGGCTGTAGGTGAATTCGGTCACGTCGTCTATTCCGATGATGATGGCAATAGTTGGACCCAGGCTGCCTGTGTCGCTACGCAGGTGACGCTGACGTCGGTCTATTTCCCCTCGAAAGAGGTTGGCTACGCGGTAGGTCATGACGCGGTCATCCTGAAGACAGAAGATGGCGGCGAGAACTGGGCTCAGATCTACGAGGATTTTGATGCCGAGACGCCGTTGATGAACGTGATTTTCAATACGCCATCTTATGGTCTGGCTATGGGTGCATTCGGATATGTCCTCGAGACGAAAGATGGCGGTGCTTCCTGGGCACAGCGTCCAATTGTTGAAGGTGGCGAGGATGATTTTCATCTGAACGATTCCTTCCGCGCAAAAGACGGATCGCTCTGGGTGGCCGCAGAATTTGGAACTGTCTACCGGTCAGGTGATGAGGGCGTGACGTTTGAGCGCCTGCAAACGCCTTATGAAGGCTCCTTCTGGGGTGGCATAGGCCTGAGTGACGGATCTGTTCTCATTTACGGCATGCGCGGAAATGTTTTCCGGACTGAGGATAATGGCGCCACTTGGACGAAGGTAGAAACCGGTGTGACCAAGTCATTTGGCGGGAGCGTTGAGCTTGCCAACGGTACTGTGGTCCTTGCGGGTCTGAATGGTGCCATTGCCTATTCTGACGACCTGGGCAAATCCTTCACCACCATCAGCCGTGCTGACCGTGAAGGCTACAATGCGGTTATCGGCGCTTCAGGAGATCAGATCGCTATTTTCGGTGAATCGGGTGTGAAGATCATGCCAAACACTGCAGAAGCTGCGCTTGCTGCTGGTGGCAGCAGCAGCTAAATGCCGCGCTGAGTATTTTCGAATTAGGGCTCCGGACTTCCGGGGCCCTTTTTTGTGCGCTGACCTCGGGCCTTCGGGCAAATACTCTCAAATAAGCAAACTTTTAGGGTTGGAAAATGTTGGACAAAGCAGAACCGTTTGGTGATTTCACCTCCATTGCCCGCGAGGGTCGTGTCGCAGTGGTGACGTTTGATCGGGGCGATGGCCTCAACGCTCTTTCTGTCGCCGCTATGAAGGAACTGACGGCAGTAGCCGACAGTTTCGAGGATGATCTGGATATCTCGGCGATTGTTCTTACCGGTACGGCCAAGGCCTTTTCTGCTGGTGCGGATCTCAAGGATCCGGCACTTGCCGAGCGTCCATCTGGCCTGCTCCATCGTCGGCACGCACTCAAAGCCGGTCCAAATATGTGTGCTGCATGGGAACGCCTTGAGCAGGTCACCATTGCGGCTGTGGAAGGGTTCTGCATTGGTGGGGGCTCAGCCCTGGTGGCGGCATGTGATATTCGCGTTGCAGGCTCATCGGCCAATTTCCGTTTGCCAGAAATTCCGTTGGGCATGAATATGAGCTGGCACTCCAATCCGCGACTGGTAAACCTCATGGGGCCGGCCAAAGCGAAACTCTTCACCATCCTTGGTGAAAGTCTCCCAGCGCCAGATGCCCTAGACTGGGGTTTGATCGAAAAAGTTGTTGAGCCAGGGTCAGCGCGGGATGAGGCTATTGACCTTGCGGCACGTTTTGGCGCTCTGCCGCCCGTTGCGGTCCGAATGTCAAAACAATCCATCGATATGGCCGCGAAGGCACTCAACCACGCCACGACCTATATGGACAGGGATCAGTTTGCGCTGGCGGCAACATCTAAAGATCAGGCTGAAGCGATTGCGGCCTTTCTTGAAAAACGGACACCGCATTTCACCGGTGAATAGATGGTCGCTTTGAGCCTGTCGAGCTACGCCATAACAGAATTCGTATGGGTCGGTCGGTATTGCGTTGCTTCGGCATATGAGTGCAAGCTATGGCCCATCTTGGTTGGTGGGAAAGGGAGAGTTTCAACCAGTGATGCAATTGCAGTTTGATCGATGTGGAGGAAAAACCCTTGCTGGCGTGCAGCGTTTTGGGGCTGTTGTTGGACTAAGCGTCTTGCTCCTGGGACCCTCGCTGGCGATTGAGGAAGCATCCGGTGTCTCGATCGGTGCAGATGAAGCCATCGGCACGCAGTACCACATTCGTGTGGATGATCTGCCCGCTCCCTATGCGACGAAGTCGGTTGGAAATCGTCCGGTTGTTATCGATCGTCCCGCAGGCGCGCAGTTGCGCGTACCTGAAGGATTTGAGGTTTCGCTCTTTGCCGATGGGCTACAGCATCCTCGAGGAATGGTGGTGGCGCCGGATGGCGCGGTGTTCCTCACCGAAGCGAATGTGGGGCGGGTGACGCGTCTCGTTGATCAGGACGGCGATGGTCGGGTTGATACGAAGACAGTATTTGCCCGTGATTTTCGTCTGCCTTCAGGCATTGCGATCCACGAAGGCGATCTCTATATCGCGGATGAGCGGGCTGTTTGGTGGCTTGGTGCCCTCGAGGGACGGGAGGCCGCCGAGGGCAGGCGTCCCATCACGCGGGCAGGTGCGCTCGGTGATGCAGGCGGACATTGGACTCGCATGCTGAAATTCTCACCCGATGGGAAAAGCTTTTTCGTGTCCGTGGGTAGTGAAAGCAATGTGAGCGAGGAACCGAAACCACGGGCGACCATTCAACGGTTTGACCTGGAGAGTGGCGCCCAAAAGGTTTACGCGTCAGGGCTTAGGAACCCGGTTGGCCTTGCTTTCTACCCTGAATCAGATCGTCTCTTTACTGTTGTGAATGAGCGCGATGGATTGGGCGACAATCTTGTTCCAGATTTTTTGACCGAGGTGACAGAGGATGGTTTCTATGGCTGGCCCTACGCTTACCTTGGCGCTAACGCAGACCCCAAATTTGGGGATATTCGGCCGGACCTCGTTGCGACCACTTTGGAACCGGATGTTCTTCTGGCGGCGCATTCTGCTGCGCTGGATCTTGTTTTCTATGATGGGGAACAGTTTCCTGAGGATTATCTCGGTGATGCTTTCGTGGCATTCCATGGTTCCTGGAATGCCTCTGTACCTACGGGATATAAAGTGGTTCGAGTGCATTTTGAAAATGGTGAGCCTGTTGGATCCTATGAAACATTTGTCGCCGGGTTTTGGACCGAAGGGGAAACGCCTGCCCGTGTCTGGGGGCGCCCGGCTGGCCTTGCCTTAACACAGGAGGGCCATTTGCTTATCGCAGATGATGAAGGTGGAACGATCTGGCGGGTCAGTTGGGCAGGGGACTAGGCTGCTTGCGAACTGCCCTGTAAATCTTTGACGGTGAGTTGCTTCATGTTTCCAGGGGCTTGTTCTATGCCGCCTAGGCAGGTTCCTGTAATAAAGACACCACCCAGCTTTTTGAGTGCGACCGCCAGGTTGAGGTCGCTGACTTCCTCAAAAACGGTCAGAAGCTTTGCTGACTTTGCAGCTCCTATGATCTTCCTGACTTCTGCCACTATGGCGGCATTGGAGAGGTCAGGAGGAATCCGGTAGGACACAGATGTGGCGCCCATTGCCGCGCAGGCTGCTATCGGAAAATCTGAGTTCGGAATCGTAATGGAGACTGCCCGGAAATATTCCGACAGACCCGATATTCTCTGCGCCAGGGTTGATGAGGGGGTGCTCGCGGGAATGTCGACGATCGATACCATCAGGTTTCCCTTCATATGGGGAGGGATTTTCTTGGCAATTTCCAGAATGGCTTTGCGGCTTGTTGAAGAAGACAATGTGTCGAAATGGATCTGCGATACCAGTAGAGAGGTGAAGTTTTTCGGCAGCAAGGCTTCTGCTGTGTCAATTTGGGTCTTGAGCATCTGAGTATCAAGCGCATAGAGCTGCTCGGCTTGTGTCGAAGCACCCAACACCTTCCGGCCGTACAGGTCGCCTTCCAGCGTGTTGCGTATCACAGGAAGAACGGCATAGCCCATAAGCACCTCGTTGCGGATGTTCCACATGGGCGCGTAGCCAACTTCAAAGTCGGTGCTCCCATTTTCTCCAATGGGTTTCTCTGCACAGGACCTATTTTCCGCTTCAGCTGATTGACCGTGTGCCGGAGCGGCGTTTTCCGCCACGACTGTACGCATAAGCTTTCCCCCTTGTGGGCGAATGTCGACAAGTTGGGACACAAACTGTCCGACGGCTGCCGCCCGAATTTTCTGCGACACGATTTCCGCTTTTCTTGCCGCCGTATCGACGTCATCCTTGTCGAACAGGATCAGGAAGCTGTCTCGTCCGACCGGCAGTACCAAATCCCATGATGAAAGTTCCGACGTGATGGCGCGTTCTATGCCCAGTGCGGTGCTTTGCGTCGCCTGATCAAATATAACGGTCAGGACCTGTCCTGGCAGTTTCTGCGGTGCCTGAGCGCGCGGGCCGGTGCAGTCTTTTGCACTGGTGTCGTCAGCTGCGATTTCTAAGTCTGACATCGGTATGCCTTCCCGCGTGGTTGTCATTGCGTGTGTTATCTGGCTCCAAATGCACTCCTTATGGTCTATGCCTGATTTGAAAAAATGGTTAAATGAACAATTTATTTTACTAAGTGAGTTCGTTGGTCGTTCTAACCTGTTGTTTTTCCGGAAAGAATCGTATGTGTGCGGAGGGGATTAGGGGTGGTTTCCCGCACTTCAGGCGCCCCTTGTCGCACGAAATCTAGCGGATCCCGAAAAAACGCCGCGGCTCAGGCCACGGCGTCTCGCTGTTTTGGTCTTTCAGGGAGGCTATCTTTTGAGGGCTGCCTCGCGGGCTTTGCGAACGGATTCATTGGTTTGATTGAACAGAAGTTTGCGCCGCGCCTCTTCCTGTTCTTTTGTGAGCTCCTGTTTGCCAAGGTCCCCGCCGACAGCCTGACCGCGTTTGACAGCAGCGCGTGAGCCTACTTGGTCTACCCATCGTTTGACGTTTGGATAGGCATCCCAGCCGCCATCGCTACCTTCCGGTGCGGCGAGGCGATTGAGGAACATGGCCCAAGGCCAGGTAATCATGTCCGCAATGGAATAATCTTTGCCTGCGAGATAGGGATGGATGGAGAGCTGGGTGTCCATGACACCTGCCAACCGGTCGACTTCCCCGATGAACCGCCGCTGCCCGTATTCCAGCTTGCTCTCGTCTTCGACAATGTTTTTTGCGTAATTCTTGAAATGATTGGCATTGCCCATCATTGGACCTAGGTTTGCCATCTGCCAGTGCACCCACTGCAAGACTGCATATTTTCCGGCAGGGTCTTTGGGCAGGAACTTTCCTGATTTCTCTGCCAGATATTCCATAATGGCACCTGACTCAAAAATGGATATCGGGTCTCCTCCGCCCAGTGGCTCTTTGTCGATAATCGCAGGCATGCGGTTGTTCGGGCAGATGCGTAGAAATTCCGGTTTAAACTGATCTCCACCGCCAATGTCCACTGGTACGATGGTGTAGGGCATCTCACACTCTTCGAGCATGATGGTGATCTTGCGACCGTTCGGTGTTGGCCAGAAATATACATCAATCATCTGTTGATCTCCCCATAAGTTTGTTGGTTCGAAGATAGGTATTCCGGGCCTGTTTAGCCACATTCTCAAATGTGAAATCGCTGTGATGCCATTTTGTTCCTATTTTGATCGCCTTTGCCAAAAACTGCTTGATGGCGTGCCCTTCTTCGGTTCGCAAGTGAGGCGATCTCTCGTTCCCGTGGTGCAACATGAACGGGGCCTGAACGATGGAGAAAAAATCCCTCCAGACAGGCGATCGGGTGACTGTCTTTATACGAATGAACTGGTTATAAAAGTCATCTACGTAGCGACCGCAAAGCTTGCGCGCGGTCGTGTAATTGACAAGAACTGGGAGGCAAATTAATGCCCAAATTTATTGTAGCGCTTAGCGCTGCTCTGCTCTTTGCGACAAGCGCATTTGCAAACGTGATCACGATCAAGTTTGAACCTGCTGGTGGCGAAGCTGTGTCATTTGCTTTTGACACGGAAGCAAACACATCAACAAACCTGGCAACAGGCGACGCTGCCCCATATACGTTTGACGAAGCCTCAAACACGATCTGCGGTGCTGGCCCCGATGGTGCAGAACTCTGCGCAACTTTCGAAGGCCCTTCCACAGAACCAACCGTCGGTCAGTCTGGTCCTTACACAACAAATACTGGCACTGCCGGTACCGCCACAATCGTTTCGATTGAGTAGGTTGAGCGTTTAACGCTTGCCGGTGTCTCATGCGCCGGTGCTTAGTCCCACGAAAAATGTTGGGGCGGTTGCGTAACTGCAGCCCCAATGCCCACCCTCTGAGGTAAAAAACTCAGAGGCGTGCGGCGACAGCCCGCTGGCCCTGGGAAAAGGCACGACGCCGGCCCGATCGAGTTTCCTTCTCAAATTGATCTCCGACAATGCAATTTGTAGGCCTCCGCTGCGATGCTTACAATCGTACGCAGTCGATCGCACAGATTTCGGTAAGGTCTGACGGCGACGACGCGGCACTTGATCAACTGGGGAGGTAGATATGGGTGAGGCACCAACTCAAAAGTCAGCTTCTAGTCTGCCAGGGGTCAATGCCCTGACTGCGCGGGATGTCCGGGAATGTTTGCAGCTCGGGCTTTCTGATTTTGCCCGCGCACCGCTTATCGGCATAGCACTGGGTGCAATATTTGCGGCGATTGGCCTTGTTATCGTGCTGAGTCTATTTGCCTCAGACGTGCCTTGGCTGGCCTATCCGTTTGCTATTGGGTTTCCGTTGGTTGGTCCGTTTGCAGCTGCTGGTATTTATGAAGTAAGCCGCACACTGGAGCGCAATGAAACGCCAAGTCTTGCCTCGGTGTTTTCGGCCATGTGGGCCCAGAGACGCAGAGAGCTTGGCTGGATGGCGTTTGTGATGCTCTTTGTGTTTTGGATCTGGATGTATCAGGTGCGGTTGCTGATCGCGCTGTTTCTAGGGCTTGTGTCCTTTGCGAGCCTGCAGGAATTCCTAACGGTTATTTTGACGACACAGGAAGGTTTGATTTTCCTAGGCGTTGGTCACGTGGTCGGTGCAGCGCTTGCGCTGATCCTTTTTTCCATCACCGTCTTTTCAATGCCGCTCCTGATGGACCGCAGTCTCGATATTGTGACGGCAATGATCACCAGCGTAAGAGGTGTTGTTGCGAGTCCTCGGGTGATGTTGATTTGGGGGGTGATCGTCACGCTGACTGTATTGATCGCCTCTGTTCCTTTCTTCCTGGGGTTATTGGTTGTTTTGCCCGTTCTTGGACATACCACCTGGCATCTCTATCGCCGGGTTGTTGACCCTGAGAGTTGATGCCCATGAAAACGCTTGTGATTTATTATTCTCGCACCGGGGCAACACGTGGCATCGCTGAAGATTTGGCGCGGGCTTTGGATGCGGACATTGCTGAGATCACCAGCCCTCGGTTTCACTTAGGACCGTTTGGATATTTGCGGGCGGGGTTTGACAGCGTGCGGGGAAAACTACCGCCTATTGATATGCCGACCCTCGACTTTGCAGCTTATGATCTGGTCCTTGTCGGGGCGCCGATTTGGACCAGCTATCCCGCATTGCCTGTTCGCAGCTTCTTCGCTGACGCGCAATCGCTCGGAAGAGAGACGGCTCTCTTTTTTACCTGTGAAGGACACTCACCTGTGCAGGACGCCGTTGATGAAGTTCGCCGCCTTTGGCCCCATGCGGTCAAGGACGCAATTGCACTTAACATGAAGGAACAGGATGAGGTGGCGAGAGCCAATGCGCTTCTTGATTTCACCGTGCGCCTAGGCATAGAGGTTCCCGTTTGCAGGGACTGAAGCACAAGCCGATGGGACGTTCTGCGAAAAATCTTGATCTCTCATGGAGGCCAGTTTCTTATGAAGTCGAAACTGGCCCCTATGTTCTTTGTGTCACCGCATGTCCAGCTGAACCGGCATCCACTTCATCTGGAATGCTCTAGTGCCCCTTGTTGGGCAGAATGATGTATTTTTCGCCGGTTCTTTTCGCGACATAATCCTGCACCGCGCCAGAAGACAAAGCTTCTTCCAGCGACAATTCGCCGGTATAGGCACTTGCAAAGGTTGTTTTGATTTCATCGGCGACACGTTTTTGCAACTCGGCTGTCTTCTCGGGACCCACACGGCCGAGGAAAAGGGGAAGCAACCATCCGCCAACGCTCCAGGACATGCCATATCCACGGTTCAGGACCGTTGGCGAGAGATCCAGACCGCCATAGAGATAGACCTGTTTCATGGTCGACGACCCATAGGTGTTGAGACCGCTTGCGTCGCGACTTGCTGCCCGCTCCATGCAGGTCAGGATCGTGTCAGCGAGCTTTCCGCCGCCGGTCGCATCAAATGCGATGGTTGCGCCAGTTGCTTCGAGCGCATCGGTCAGGTCATTGAAGAAACTGTCTTTGGATGAGTCACAGACATATTTTGCACCAAGCGATTTGAGGAGATCGACTTGTTCTTGCTTCCGCACGATGTTCACAAGCTCGACGCCGTCAGCGAGGCAGATCTTGTTCAACATTTGACCAAGATTTGAGGCCGCGGCTGTGTGTACAAGCGCCTTGTGCCCCTCAAGCTTCATGGTCTCGACCATGCCGAGCGCGGTCAGCGGATTTACGAAGCTGGAGGCTGCTTCTATGGCCGTCGTGCCATCATTGTGCACCAGACAAGCAGCCGCTGGCATGCAGACATATTGCGCATAAGAGGCGCCTGACGTTGTGGAGACTACTTTCCCCATCAAAGCCTGTGCGGCCGCGTCCTCGCCAGCGGCTACGACTGTTCCTGCTCCTTCATTGCCCACAGGCACGGCCATGTCCAACCGTGAGCGAACCATCCCGAGGCGTTTTTCTGGCACAGGAGCCATAAAGGCTGGCTTTCCGCCAACCATGGTTTCCTTGCCGTCGGTGATTGTGGCCGGTCCAAACATGGGTCCCATGTCTGACGGGTTGATCGGGGCAGCTTCCATACGGATGACGACCTGGTCTTTGGCCGGTGTCGGGACATCAACTTCGGTGAGATAGAGCTCCAGTTCTCCCGCCTTGCTGATCTTTGACA
This sequence comes from Parvibaculum sp., assembly GCA_002695905.1. Lineage (GTDB taxonomy): Bacteria > Pseudomonadota > Alphaproteobacteria > Parvibaculales > Parvibaculaceae > Mf105b01. The sequence goes on along the minus strand of NZQM01000174.1, from coordinate 7,598 downwards.
GCATTTGCAGTCCTTTGGACATTTTTTACTCCCATGCGTAGGCGCCGCCGATTTGATTATTGCAGGGGCGGCTTGATTAGAATTGGGTGAACCATAGCACGGCTAATGCGTGAATGGGCTAATGCAGGTTGCGCAGGGTCCCCTGCACTGACGGTGTCTTATTTACAAATTTCTTTGTTATATATGATCCGCTCAGCCGGTCTCTCAAACGATGGATTGCTTGACCACTAAGAAAGTCGCGTGCGTGCGCATTTGCCGACTGAAGGGGGCCTGATGGGCTTCGAATCTTCAGGAAACTCGCAGGACCGCAAGTCGCGTGCCTTTGATGTGCTTGATGGGGTGGGTTTTGCCGAGTTCGTTCAGATATTTCCAGACGCCAACGCAGGGTGGTGAATAATCATGCCAGAAAACCAAACCACCTTTTTTTGTCATGCTGATGGCCTTTTTAGTATCGCTCTTCACGTAGGAATAGGCGTGACTGCCATCAATAAAGACGAGGTCACATGTATCGGCCCAAGGTGTTTCGTCGAATTCTTTGCTGTCGCCGAAGAATTGTTCGACCTTTCCTTCGACGGGTGTTCCTGAATAGTGGAAACTGGTGAACGTGCTTTCCTCTTTTGCAATCTGGGTCCATCGCGCATTGTCGGGGTCGTCGCTCTCTGCACGGTAGGTGTCCATAGTGTCCGGCGTTAGCGTGATGGTCCCTATGCGGGCATCATCTGGCGCGTTGCGTGCTAGAAGGTAGGTTGTGCGTCCGGTACAGGTACCGAACTCAAATATCGTCTTGGACTTTTTTGCCAGGGCCGCAAGAACCCAGACTTCGTCAATGGTCGTGGAGGCCTGTGATCCCTGTTCGCCGATGACAATCGCTTCCGCGGTCAAAGCGGTGCCTGTGTCGCTTTCTGCAAATATGTTATCCACGTCCTTCGGGTTGACTTCAGGGAGTGCGTCTCCGTCAAAGAGCGGACGTCCTTTGCGTCGGCGACGTTCCTTCAAGCCATACTTTAATGCCCAGGCAGCCAAACCGAGGCTCACCACCACCAACCCCAGAAGGGTGATTTCAACGTTGGACATTACTGTTTCCCCAGTCCCTGGCTTTAGGCCAGTCGCAAGCTTTTCCCTAGTCGCATCTTCTTACATGTGCGGGTGGGCGACAAGGTTAGACGCGAATAATGAGATGGTATCAAGGGGTATGCGAACTGGAAAACCATGGTAGAAAGCGGTTATCTTATCGGCGCAAGTGGAATTTAAGGCGGCGAATCTTATGCAATCATTACTCATCCTGATTTATCAGGTTATCAATCTCTACATATATGTAGTCGTCGCCAGCGCCATCTTTAGCTGGCTGATCGCCTTCAATGTGATAAATCCGCAAAATCGCTTTGTTTATTCGGTGGTCGATATTCTCTACCGGCTGACAGAACCAGCCCTGCGGCCTATCCGGCGGATTATGCCGGACTTGGGCGGCGTGGATATCTCGCCGGTTGTGCTTATTCTTGGACTGATTTTCCTTCAGAACCTTGTAATCGAGTTGTTTGGCTCGGTTCGGGCAGGCCTCTGAGCGAGGCATCTCTTTGGCCCGCCCCAAGGCTTGATTGGGTGAGCCTGGTTGGTGACATAGGCATGGGTACCTGTTGACAATGACTGAAGCAACACGGATAGAGGGTAAGGTGTTTTCCTCTCAATTGCGGGAGAAAGTGGCTGGCCATGTGGCATGGCTGCAGAAGGAGTACGGCATCACGCCGGGGTTGGCGGTGGTCCTAGTGGGGGGTGATCCAGCGTCCGAGGTTTATGTGCGCAACAAAGGCATTGCGACGCGGGAAGCAGGCATGAACTCTATCGAGTTCAGGCTGCCTGCTGATGCCACTGAGGAAGAAGTGCTCGACCGGGTGCGTGCCCTCAATGCAGATGAAGATGTGCATGGTGTGCTGGTTCAGTTTCCCGTACCGGATCAGATATCCCAGCAGACGGTGATTGACACGATTGACCCTGCGAAAGATGTGGATGGGCTTCACCCGCTCAATGCAGGGCGTTTGTCGGCTGGTTTGCCTGGTTTTGTCTCCTGCACACCGCTTGGGTGCCTTATCATGGCAAAAGCAACTGTTGAAGGAGGCCTTTCGGGCAAGCATGCGGTTGTTGTGGGCCGTTCAAACCTTGTCGGGAAACCGGTAGCGCAATTGCTCCTCAATGAAAACTGCACGGTTACCATTGCCCATTCGCGGACCAAAAACTTGCCAGAGATCGTGGCCCAGGCGGATGTTCTCGTGGCGGCCGCAGGGCGACCGAAGATGATTGAAGGTGACTGGATCAAGGAAGGCGCTGTGGTCATTGATGTGGGCATCACCCGCATGCCTGCGCCGGATAAGGGTGAGGGCAAGACGCGGCTCGTTGGCGATGTGGACTATCAGGCAGCCTTGTCCAGAGCATCAGCCATTACACCCGTCCCGGGTGGTGTCGGTCTCATGACTGTTGCCTGTCTCATCCGCAACACCGTGGTTGCGGCCTTCATGCAAAACGGCATTGCACCGCCTACTGATCTCTAGAAGGACTTTCGATGGAAACCCGCACTCTTGGATCTCTCTGGCCCGTGAGCCTGCTCACACTTGGCGGCGGTGGGCTTGGGCAGATCTGGGGGGAAACCTCTCGGGAGGAGGCCGTTGCTACGGTGCGCGCGGCGGCAGATGCGGGAATCACTCTGTTTGACGCGGCGCCCATGTATGGGCGTGGTGAGGCTGAAATGGTTTTTGGCGAGGCCTTTGATGGCTCGCCTCCCGATGGTGCGCGGTTTACGACAAAGTGCCAGGTCGGATCGCCGCCAGCTGACGACGTCTATGAGAAGCTTGAAAAATCTGTCGTGCGATCGTTGAAGACGATGAAGATCGATCGTGTGGATCTCTTTTTCCTGCATTCGAACATTTGTCCTGATGACTACATTTATGCTCAAAACGCAGATGTGCAGCATGTTTTTGCAACCAAATGGTCGCTCTATGAAAACACTCTCATTCCGGCTTTCGAGAAGTTGAAAGAGAAAGGCCTTATCGCAGATTGGGGCATCACCGGCACAGGCCTGCCAAAGACCATTATGGACGCCCTTCGCGCTGACAAGCGTCCTGCAGCAGCACAGGTGGTGACAAACTTTATGGATAGTGCAGGCAGCATGAAACGATTTGAAGAGCCGCCGGAACCGCGCAACATTGCGCGAACAGCGGCAAATAATGGCGTTGGCGTTTTGGGTATTCGCGCTGTCCAGGCTGGGGCTCTGACGGCAGCGCTGGACCGGGAGGCGGCACCAGAAGAACATGCCGACTATGACAAGGCGGCACCCTACCGGGCATTAGCTGCTGAGTTGGGCGAGGATGCTGCCGTCCTGGCGCATCGTTACGCGTTGGCGATGCCTGGTGTTGATACAGTCATTCTCGGAGTGAAGAACCGCCACGAACTCAATGACCTGGTCGCGGGCGTCAATAATGGTCCGCTTGATCCTGAGATTATCGCGCGCATTGATGCGCTCCGCCTGAACTTCCAAATACCTCGCATGCCCCTGGATTAGGGTGTGTGCCCTGGGACCAGGCACCAAGTGGAGGCGTTCGTGTATCAGATAAAATTGCTTCTCACGGCTGCCCTGCTTGTTTTTGTATCGGGCGCGCCTGTGCAGGCTGTCCTTCCCGGCACGCAAGATGGCGGCATGTTGGGCTGGCCGCGCGCAGAAATGGCGCGGGCTCTGTCACTCTATCTTCCCAGACGTATGGCAGAGGAAGGCGTGCGTGCTCTTTCCATTGCCGTGATTGCTGACGGGCAGATCGTTTTTGAACAGGGTTATGGAACGGCGGATATCTTCGGATTGGAGCCTGTCACTGCGAATACGCTGTTCGAGGCTGCCTCGCTTGGGAAACCGGTTGCCGCTGTCGGGGCATTGTCGATGGTTCGGGAGGGCTTGCTCGATCTGGATGCGCCACTGGGTGCCAAATTGGCGGAGCCTTGGCTTGGCGACGGTGACGACCATGAGTTGATTACGCTCCGCCATGTGCTCACTCACACATCGGGGCTCACCAATTTTATTCGGTGTTGCAGTGATGAAAGCTGGGCGACGCCCGGCGAAGCTTTTTCTTATTCCGGTGTGGGCTACATGTATATGGGCCATGTCATGTCCGTTCTTGACGAGAAGCCATTTGAAAGCGTCATGCGGGCTCGTGTGTTAGGGCCGTTCGGCATGGCGTCATCGGGATATGGTCTGGCGGAACCCTTAGTGCCAACTGTTGCTCGCGGATTTGTCCCCTTCTATCAGACATTGCTCGCTCTCTTTGTCCCACTTTTGCTCCTTTCCATCGGATCAGCCCTGCTTACTTTCCTGGTTGTGCGGTTTGGTCTTAATCGCTTGAAGCTGGAGCCTGTGGATTTCGCGCCGGCGGTCTTTGTATCGATCGTAGGGACGTTTGGGCTCATCTGGCTGCTTCTTGGTGGGTGGGGTCTGCTCTTTGTTCTTGGCAGCGTGTTTGTCTATCTCTTTCTATTTTTCCTAGGGGTGCTGGTATTGATCACCGCCTTTGCTTTTCTCGGTCTTTTGGGGCCCGCAGACGGTACGCTGTCGCGTGGGGGGCAGCAGACCAATCCGGTTGCCATCGCTGTCGCGGTCGGGCTTGTGTTCACCGTCAGCCTTTTGTTCATGGAGCGAAATACGCCAGTGCCTGCGACGGCGGGGGACACAATCAACCCTGCTTCGTCGCTCCGCGCGAGTGCCCATGATTTGGGTCTCTTTGTTGAAGGGGTGCTTCGCGGTGATGTGATTGGGTCTGAGCTTCGAGACCGCGTCTTTCAGGAAACTGTTACGATCGACGCAGGAATAGGTTGGGGCTTGGGGTTTGGGACGCGTGAGGGCCGGAATGGCCTTACAGGCTGGCAATGGGGCTCAAACCCTGGATTTCAATCGCTTCTGGTGATTGACCAGGGGCGACGCGCTGGCATTGTTGTACTCACCAATTCATCGATGGCAGGGCCTTTGGTGCAGGAAATTGCAGGCCATGTCATGGGGGAGGAGCCAGGCTGGTCACTGCCTTAAGTGACGCCGAATGGGAGGGGGTTGGGATGCAGTCTTTCGATGTGATTTACAAACGGGCTTGCAAACGCCATGGCGGTGAAGGGGAAGTCGCCTCGCAGCTTTCCACGCCGAAATCAAAAGCCACGCTCAAAAAGATACCCGATGACCGGTGGCTTGCTGGCATGACTCGGGCTGTTTTTCAGGCGGGGTTTTCCTGGAAAGTGATCGACAATAAGTGGTCCGGATTTGAGGAGGCGTTTGAGGGCTTTGTTCCGCCGCGGGTTGCCTTTTATGCGGATGAAGATCTGGAACGTCTGGTTTCTGACAAACGCATCGTGCGCAATGGCGCGAAGATCAAAGCCACGATCACAAATGCGCGGCTGGTCACAGAGCTTGTGCAGGAGCATGGCAGTGCCGGTGCGTTTTTTGCCAATTCCAAGCCTGAAAACTACATCGATCTTCTGGAGGTTTTGAAGAAACGCGGGAGTTATCTCTCCGGTGGGTCTGCTCAATATTTCCTGCGGTTTTCCGGAGTTGACAGCTGGATCATGTCGTCCTCTGTTGTGGCCGCTTTGAAGCAGGCGGGTGTGGTGGATAAGGCACCGACGTCCAAAATAGCGCTCAAGGCTACTCAGGACGCTTTCAATCTTTGGCGGAAAGAGAGCGGCCGGTCTCTCACGGAAATCAGCCGTGTTTTGGCGCTTTCAGCCGACGGATAAAGTCACTGGAGTGACTCTAGATCGAGCATTTGACAATTAAGGTCATTGACCTGATCTTAATTTTTGTCCAATATCATTTAAGATCAGAAGGGTGATCCTAAATGATAGAAATCTCTGAGCAAGACATCCAAGACCGGATGAGGATTGATAATCCTTGGTGGGAGACCGGCGAAACGCACTCTGATGTTCTTGGCATGCAACGCCGCGCCTATTTTGATGCTTTCTTCGCGCTCGTAGAAGACCATGACGTGCGGCGGGCCGTCGTGCTCATGGGTCCCCGCCGCGTGGGCAAGACGGTTATGCTCTTTCACCTTGTCCAGAAATTGCTGGCATCCGGCGTTAAGGCGACGGATGTATTATATCTGTCTTTGGACACGCCTCTATACAATCGGGTTGCTCTTGAAAAGCTTCTCAGACTGTTTGTTGACGACCTCAGTGCTCAATCTTCGAGCCCGAAATACATTCTGTTCGACGAAGTGCAGTATCTCAAAGATTGGGAGGTTCATCTCAAGTCTCTCGTCGACACCTATCGAGAAGTGCGTTTCGTTGTTTCAGGGTCTGCTGCAGCTGCGCTTCGCATGAAGAGTAAGGAGTCAGGGGCAGGACGGTTCACGGACTTTATGCTCCCACCCCTCACGTTCTCTGAGTTTCTTGATTTCCTCGGATTAACAGACAAGTTGATCACTTCCCAGGAAACAACTGACGCTGCGACAAATCAAAAGAAAACAAAATATGCCACGGACAATATCCGAAACCTCAATGATGCTTTCTCAGACTATTTGACGTTTGGCGGATATCCCGAGCTTGTAGTGTCAGAAGCAGTGCGAGCAAATGCCGATCGATACATTCGATCGGACATCGTCGATAGCGTACTGCTTAGAGATTTGCCCAGTCTTTATGGCATCGGAGATATTCAAGAACTCAATAGCCTCTTTATGACACTTGCCTACAACACGGGACAAGAGGTTACGTTGGAAGGTTTATCAAAATCTGCCAATGTCGCGAAAAACACACTTAAGAAATATCTCGAATACCTTGAAGCCGCATTTCTCATAAAACGTGTTGATAGAGTTGATAGGGGTGCGCGAAAATTCCAGCGGGCGACTTCTTTTAAAGTCTATCTCGCGACGCCGTCCCTGCGCGCCGCATTGTTTGGACCCATTCATGATGATGACGAAGCTATGGGTGCCCTTGTCGAGACTGCAATATTTTCTCAATGGTTTCATTCACCTGAGGACATCCGACGATTAAGTTATGCAAGGTGGGACGGAGGCGAAGTTGATCTTGTCTACCGGGCCCCTGCAACGCAAAAGCCGTGGTGGGCCGTTGAGGTTAAGTGGTCGGATGCACAGTATGACCGTCCCGGTCGCCTTGGCTCGTTGATCGACTTTGTTCGGACAAACCAAGATGATTTGCACCGAGTTCCTACATGCACAACGAAGACCAAAGTCGGTCGTAAACGCACGGGAGGTGTGGACATTGATTTTGTTCAGTCGGCGATCTATTGCTACACCGTCGGCCGCAATCTCGTCCGAAATGTCGAAAGGGAAATAGCCAGACAACGAGAGCTAGACCTGCGCCCCTGACTTTCTTTACCTCATCACCTGGCGTTCCAAGGCAGACATCGCACATTGTTTTCCGCACAAAAAAGTCGGCCTTAAGAGGCCGACTTTTGTTTGTCGGAAAGGCGTGCCTATTTCTTGGCGGCTTTGATGCCTTTGCGGATGAGGTCCATGGCTTCTTCGGCAGAGCCCCAGCGTTCCACCTTCACCCATTTTCCTTCTTCCAGATCCTTATAGTGATCGAAGAAGTGGGCAATGCGGTCGAGTAGAATTTTTGGCATG
>NZQM01000173.1 GCA_002695905.1 Parvibaculum sp. | reverse complement strand
TAATCCAGTAATCAATCAACTCTTTCCCAGTTGTCTTTTCACCACGCTTACCTGTCGTATTGTAAGCAGTAGTATATTTTTTAACCTTGCTGTTCATAGAATACCGATTAATGAGATAGGCATAAGCACAAGTTAGTTCAGTATCGTTACTCTCAAAGGCGGTTGAGTTTTTAATAGCAGTATAGATAGGAGCAGTATTATCCCATACTCTTTCCTGACCGAAGAAGATGTTTCCACCGATTCTATCAGTTGTAAGAATAGTGAATGATGCTGAGATAATACTTTTTAAGAATTTCTGTTTCTCTCTCTTTGCTACTAATGGGTCATCTGAACCGAAGTAAAAGTCATCAGGGATTACGATAAGTTGAGGGGGCGACCCTTCTTCACCGATAAGACTACCTATATCATTATACAGGTTTTCCTCAATAACTTTCTCAATAATATCCGCTAAGCGTTTCCGAATAGCAAACTTAAACATAGGGATAGTGATTGCTTCTGCCTCAGGTATATCAAGAGTAATAGGAGAGTTCATAAAAGTAAGTTCTTTATAGGATGTTCCTATCTCTCTTCCGTCTCCTCCATAATTTTTAACTTGACCTCTGAAAGTTATATCTGGGATGACGCTTACTTTGACCATTCTATATATACAACTATATATTTATTTCTTTATATTATTTTGTGTATTATACAAAATCAAATTTTTAACTCTATTTATTTTAATCAATTGTAGAATCAAATTTTTACAAAATATCAAATTTCTATATAATGTTAAAAGACTTAAATTATGGCGATGCTGATGGCGGTGCTGATGCCTCAGGACGAGGAGTAGGAGCAGGAGTATCAGTAGGTTTAGGTATAACTGCTTCTTCATCACTCTCTTCTACAACTGGGTCTGGTGGGGGTTTCCGTTCGCACATACAGATATTACAATTATCAGTAAAACCTACCCTAAACTTACAATAGCACCTACTCTTAAATATAACCACTAATATACCACTAACCGCTCCCAGTATAAGACCAGTAGCACCAGCGAGTTCATTAATATTAAAATCTTGTAATAGACCCATCTTTACCTTAACTTATATATAAGTTCCGTGATTAGCAAACCCTAAACTTTTAGAACGTTTTTGTGCTTCTCTAATAAATCTAACTCTCTCTAATCTATTTCTAACTGCTTGTCTTTCCATACTCTCTCTTGCTCTAACTATTTGTGCTCTCGCACCTTCTCTAAGTCTTTGTCTCTCTTGTAGTTCATTAAACTCCTCCATACTCATAGAAGGTTCAGGAGGAGGTTGTTTAGGTTTTATCGTTTTAGTATCAGTTAGAAAGCGGATTGCCCTTTGTCTTACTGCTGGGTCATCAGACGCCATCATCTCCATCGCTCCTTGCCTGCTGGTAGGGTCTGTGTGATGCTTTGCTAAATTTAAACTCATTATATATATAACTTGTAAGAGATTTAATATCTCAACCTCTTAGGGTATATTAGTTAGGATATTTTTTATTATTTGCTTTTATACACTTCCTATATTTCGCCTGTGCTGATATACTCTTACCTCCGAATTGTCTTTCGCAGTTTGCTATACCTTGTCTTTTTAATGTTTTGTTTCTTTCTATACTTTCTGCTACAAGTTTCTTTTGGGTCGCTTCATTCTTCGCTTGGTCTAACGCCCCTGCTTGATTTTTACCCTGAGCAGTTTGCCTATTCGCCACCATATCCGCTACTCGCTGTGCCTTTTCTTTCTCTAACGCTCCTGCTCGTTGGACTGCTTGATTACCTACTACTTGTGCTCCCGCCTTCGCTTTGTCAAGTTTAGATGCGTTTTTGAGTTTCTCTGCTTCTTCTTGGACTTGTTGTGCTTTTTGCTGTGCTAATTCTTTTACTCCTTCCGCATCTTCTACAACATTACTTATTCGCTCAGTTGGACTTATCTGCTTATCATCAAAAGCATTCTTATATCCTAAATATAAACCTCCTACTATTCCTGCGGTAGTTAAACCTGCCCTTAGTCCTGATTTTATTTTACGTCCTAAACGTCCCATTATATTATAACTTATATAATATTTTTTATTTTACTTGCCGTATTTCTTATTACACATACTCTCACAATATTTTACTCCTGCTCTATCTGTTCCTTTTACCGCTACACAAGAAGATACGCACCCTGCTTTTTTAATACTTCCCTGACCTCCACCCATAGGTCTGAAAGGAGTTTGAGGAGATGTATTTGTGCTGTCCTGACCTCCTGATGCTTCTGAATATATATCAGGGTCTTTATCGTTTCTTTGTTCAGGGACAGGTTTGTATGCTGGTGGATTTCTTACATTAATACCTGCTATACCATTATTGATTGCTGTAATAACACGCTGAGACTTTGCTAAAAAACTACTCATTATATATATACTAAGATTTTCTTTCAGGCATACCTCTTTCTTTCCTATAACTTTTATTTTTAGGGCGATGCTGTTTATTATAAGCATCCATCAAACTATTTATATCATCTATCTTACCTTGTCTTTCTGCTTCCGCCATCCCTGACCTTGCTACGTGTTCATTCTGAACTTTGTTATGATGAGCGTATCCCATCATAGCACCTCCTACTGCTAATCCTACCGCTCCTATTCCTGCTCCGAAACGTAATGCTCTATCTTTAAAATTACTCATTATATAATAAGTATATATTTTATTTTGTTGGGCGAAAGTTCATAGGATTTTTTCTCTCATCAAAACCTATTCCACTATCCTTCGGTATGGGTTTATTAGGGTCTCTCAGATGCGTAAAAGGATTTTTAGGAGTATCACCTCCACTACCCTCAAAACCTATTCCGCTACTGAATGGAGAAGGTTTCGGTCTTTGTCCCACAGGTTTTCCTATAAGATGTCCTACAAGTTTATCTCTCATCTCTATAAATCTACCCATTCTATAACTTATGAGATATATTAAAATCATCCATAGTATTTACTGGTATTAGGTAATGAGGGATACTAAACGTCCCTGTAATTCTTTTACTCCATTCTACTTTCTCAGGTTGTCTAATCAGTTTTGCTTTATCCCTAAACTTAAATAAATAATATACTTTCCATCCATCTTTCATCTCTATATCTCCTTCATCAATTTTACTTGTAGTTATGATAGTATCATAATATCTATTAGAATTACAAGTCCTACCTTTTACTTCTACAATTATCTTCTTTTCATAATTCCTAAAATCTAACTTATCAAAAACTTCTGGTGGAGGATTATTAGGGTCTATCTCTAATCCATCATCTTGTCTCACAAACTTACAATCAAAATACTCTTCTATATAAGGTCTCATAGCATCCTCAGTCTCTTTCCCTTTCTTCCACTTATAATAATTAAAATCAAATCTACTTTTTTGAGGAGGTTTGTAAAATTTACTCATATTTTATAAACTTAGATATATAAAATTATTGTGAATTAAACGCACTACTTAAAAAAAACAAAATATAATAAGTTATAATAGAAAAGATGAGTAATTTAATGAAGATGACTAAAAAGCAACTTGTAGATATTATAGAATGCGGACAAGATACTCAGTTTGATGATTTTAAAGAAGAATTAGGGATGCCTTTTCATACGGGAGATGAATGGATAGGTTATATTAAGTCTTTACAAGAAGCAAATAGAGAGATGAATGAAGATTTAAAAAAAGCAGTATTGTGTATGAAAGTAATACGGCAACAGCGTGAGGAGGAGGAGAAAATCAGACTAAATCAAGGAGGACGTTAGAGTTCAGCATTAGCGAAATAATTATCCCCTAAGATATTCGGAGATTTTATAACTAACTGGTTAAAGTCTTTGTGTATCATCTTATAATCAGGTAAGGTTGTATCAATATACATAAACCTATACTTTCGGTCATAGATATATCTTAATACATCATAAAACTCTTTCTTCGGTATAAGTATCGCCTCCTCAAAAATACTATCTAACTCTTTCTTATTCTTATTCTCAAAGAATATTAGGTGAGAACAAGTCTTTCTAAGTTTAGGGTCAATCTTGTTATAAGTCTGACTTGTAGCAATAATACTTAAACTCCCACCCTTACCACATAGATGTCTTCTGTTAAAGAATATCCTATGTAATAAATTTTCTATCTCTGATTTACCTTTACCTCTTATATCTGATATACAATCATCAAGTATAAGTAATACTTTATCTCCTGTATCTTTACACATCTCTAACATACTTTCTATATTCTCCTGATTTGCTACTTCATACTTCTGGTCATCAGGTAATAACTCAAAAGGGTCATCCTCCATAGTATTCACGGATGGACTAAATAAAAATACTCGGTCAAACTTTCTATTAAAATTCTTGTGTGCCTTAGTCGTAAGATTAAGTAATAAATTAGTCTTACCGCTACGAGGTTTGCCTACAAGTAGCATAGCGAACCCACCTTGCTGGGGTAGAGGTTTAGGGATACTTGTATCAGCATCATCACAAGTAAATTTATACTTACTTATATTTATAGGGTCATCTAACGTCTCCTCGCTTATGCTGGTCATTATATAACTTACTAACATTATTTTTTCTGTAAATTTTAAAGTGTTGCCCCTTATATTCTTCTTGTCTTTCTTTCGGCACTATTAAGTCGTGATACTTCTGTAAGTATATACTATCTGCTCTCCATCTACTTTTCTCCCACTTTTCTACAAACATTATATCCATTATAAGTATAAGATGTAGAGAAATTACTTTGTAATTTCTAACCTTCGGTAATTATCCCGCCATCCTAAATTTAAGTCTGGGGTCAGGAGGATATACAACCTCTTCTTCTTCTTCTGATGAATATTCTTGGACTAACTCCTGAGGATGAAACTGAACTTTCTGTTGCTTAGGTTCTTCTTTATGGACAAACTCATTCACTTTCTTTTCTTGTTCTCCATAGTAGTAATGATTATTAACTACTGGTTGCTGATTAACTGGCGGTTGAGGATGATAATACGCATAAGGATTAAAGTAATCTTGTGTAGGTGGTTGTTGTGCGTATCGGTTCATCATCATAGGATTAACTGGTTGTGGTGGGATAAACTGCTCAGCAGGTTCTTCATCCTTTTTCATCTTACTTTTCTTAGGGCGACCCCTTTTCTTTTTAGGAGGAGGGGGTGCTTCTTCTTCTTCACTTTCTAATGCTATTACCTCCGCCATCGCCTCTTCATCTAACTTCTTCTGAGCAAGGTTCTCTGCCCTTTTCTTTCTCGCTCGCTCAAACGCATCTTTCTGTGCCTGCGAGCGTTCTTTCTTAACTGGTTTAGGTTTCTGCTCCTCAACTTTCATCTCAACATTAGTTCGCTCAATAGATTTAGTATCAACTACCTCATTCATAATTTCTTCCATCTTTTACAATAACTTTATATTTTCGTTTGATTTTTCTAATTAAAATCTTTATTAAGTTATATAATGCCTGAATTAAGTAAGAATCAAATATATTATCGTAAGAATAAAGACAAATATAAGAAAGGAGGTAAGTATTATACTTATGTATGTAAGTGTGATAGACCGAGTGAGATTAAGATAGAGAGAGGGACTTTTGTTATATCTTTCTCATAGTTGGCGAATGGCGTGTTTGATTTTGCCCACTTATTAGAAGTTGGACTAAAATATCTAATGTAAGTTATAGATGAATTGCTTAGACTTATTTTCAGGGACAGGTAGTTTTAAGAAGTGTTGTGATGATATAGGTTATGATTGTTTGAGTGTAGATATAGATGGTAGGTCTGATATAACTTGTGATATAATGGAGTGGGATTATAAAAAGTGTAAGAGTCGCTCTGCGACCGACCCTCAGGGTGATAATTTTGATATAATCTGGGCATCTCCTCCGTGTGAAAAGTATAGTAATTTAAAATATACTTGGTCTAACAAACAAAAAGTAAGTGAAGGATGGGTAGAGGCAGATAAGTTAGTTAGTAAAACATTAGAGATTATAGATTATTTTAAACCTACATTATGGTTTATAGAAAATCCGTATTTAGGAGAGTTAAAAAAAAGACCTATAATGAAAGATATACCTTATTATAGAGTTGATTATTGTAAGTATGCTGACTGGGGATATAGAAAAAGAACTTGTATATTTACTAATCTAACTGGATACAAAGCGAGAAAGTGTAAAAAAGATTGTAATAGTATGGATGATGATAATTATGCTCACTTAGGAGATGTTAGTTGGATAGGAGATATAGATAAAAAGCATAGAGTCCCTCCTGAATTAATATATAGTCTAATCTTATAATGGTAAAGATTACCTACAAAGGCGAAACAAGAGATATACCTAAAAGATATTTACCTGATACTTTGTCTAAGGCGGATAGACAAAAGCAGATTAAGTCTATCTTTGAGAAGAAGGATAGACCTAAGGTAAAAGTCAAACCTCGTAAATCATCGCATACAATCAAATTTGATAAACTATACGGAGACAAGTTAGATAAGATGAAGGGCGGTAGAAGTAAGAGAAACATAGCAAAGATTACAGGCATCCCTTACAAAGCGTTAGATGAAGTCTATAAGAAAGGCGAAGGTGCTTTTTATAGTTCAGGGAGCAGACCTAATCAATCCGCTGATAGTTGGGCGAGGGGTAGAATGTATGCGTATATAACTGGTGGGGCAAAAGTTCGTAAAGCAGATAAAAGCATAACTGATAAGTATAATGTAAAATTTAAACATTAGTATATATATAATGGTCAAACTTGTAGTAAGTAATAGTGATAAGAAAGACAAAAGATTTAAGGCAGTTTTTACTTATGATGGTGGTAAGACACGGACAACTCACTTCGGTTTAAAAAATCCTAAGAAAGGGACATACTTAGACCACAAAGATAAAACTATTAGAAAAAATTACAGAGCAAGACATAAGAAAGATTTAAAAACAGGAGATTATACAAGAGCAGGTTATTTATCTTATTATCTGTTATGGGGGGACAAAACAAATCTTAAAGATGCTGTTAGAGATTATAAAAAAAGATTTAATCTATCTTAGTATATAATGGATGGTAATACAACTGACGGACTTTTAGAATTAGATGTATCTACAATTGATATTCAGTATGGGTTAGGTGTAGGTGCGAATGGTGATACTGGACAGGCAGGTCAAGTATTATCCTCAGGTGGAGCAGATGAACCTATGAGATGGGTTAGTAATGGAGTTATAGGTAATCAAAGATTAACTCAATCTACTAATATAACTATATCTCCTGATGGATTTTTTGATGGGACAACTGCTTCTACTATATCCGCATCATTACCTTCTTATACTGCTGGTAGTGGGATAGATGTATCCGCTGGGTTTGTAATATCAGCAGATACAGATGAAGATACAATTACAAATACAGGAGGGACAGGGACACAACTATCAGTTTTAAAAGTGCCTCATAAACTAACTATAACAAAGATAGATGATACTACTATTGAGTTTGATGGGTCTGCTGATAAAAGTATAGATTTAGGAGGTGGAGTTAGTGGAGTGCCTCCTATTTATGTAGGAGAACAAGGTGGAGCGAATGCTGTAAGTTTAAGTTTTTCTACTACTACCTTAGAAAATATAGGGGCGAACCCTGTTGAGTTGTCTGTAAAAAAAGTGCCTCAAACTCTAACTATAACTCAGGGTGGGGTAGATACTATCTTTGATGGTTCTGTTGCTAAAACTTTAACTATAACTGATAAGGATACATTATATTCTGCTGCTGCTCCTATTACTAAAACTACTGCTGGGACTGATGCTGGGGCATTCGGTTTAGGTAAAGATGCTACACTAACAACAAATATATCTGATGAATTATCCGTAGTCAAAGTCCCTAATTCTCTGACTATAATTAGGGCAGGAGTTTCTACGGCGTTTGATGGGTCTTCTCCTAAAACTATAACTATTAATGATGTTAATACTGAATATACTGCTTCTCTACCTCTTCTTATATCAGGGACGAATGTAATAAGTTTAGATAAAGATTCTACACTAACAACTCAATCAGATAAATTATCCGTAGTCAAAGTCCCTAATACTCTAACTATAACTCAGGGTGGGGTAGATACTATCTTTGATGGTTCTGTTGCTAAAACTCTAACTATAACTGGTGGTTCAGATACATTATATTCTGCTACTGACCCTATAAGCAAAACTACATCTGGGACTGAGGCAGGGTCATTCGGATTACTCAAAGATGAAACACTAACTCTACTACCTAATACTGAATTACAGCACGAATTATCCGTAGTCAAAGTCCCTAATATATTAACTATAACTTATGTTGATGGGTCAAATACAAACTCAATTACTTTTGATGGGTCTTCTGCCGAAGGTATAACTTTGACTAATACTGATACTATATATACTGCTACTACACCTATTACTCTAACTGAACCTACTGGCGGAGGGGCATTCGGATTAGATTATGATACGGATACACTTGGTCTCTCGGGAACAAG
>NZQM01000172.1 GCA_002695905.1 Parvibaculum sp. | reverse complement strand
ATGACAGACAGTTGCACGTCACGACGATCAGCTAATTTATTTAGCTTGGCTTCTAACCCTTGCTTACCTAAATACTTTTGAAATTCAGAGCGAAGCTTAGGATGATCCTTTAGTTCAAGTCCATCGGGGGAGGTATAAGAGACAAGACGTAAGTCATAGTTACTATTCCAAAGTAAGGTTCTACCAGGACTATTATTAAGACTGATACCTACGGGAGAGATAAGATTATACATCTTTTCCATGAAGTTCCAATCTCTAATCTTTTCACCATTCAATACATCGTATTTGATAGCAAGATCTTCACCAGGTCCAAACTCAGAAGTAAGGTTCCTGTTACGAATAGAACTAATAATATCTTTGTTGATCTCACGCATAGGTGAGTTCAGTGTCTTGCCAATATCATTACGTAAGCCTGCAAGTGGAATCGTGTTGTTTACGATATTACCTGCAATCTTTTGTAGCTGATACGGCTCACCACTAGCTAGATCAATTAGTTGACCTACACCTTGTAGATAAGACTTACTGGTAACACCACCACCAACGGTCAAAGCAACCTTAAGTAAGCTTTGCTCAGCCCACTGAGGACCCATAAGAGACATGTTGTCTCCAATATCAGCAATGGTAGAAAGGATATTATTGAACGGTTCAAATGATTCGTAGCTGACCCATACATCACCTGCCGGTGAAGGGACCTTGAATGAACGTGGCTGCCAGCCAGTATCCATCCACAGCTTACGAAGACGACGATCCTGTGGACCATTGCCTGTCAAACCACCATTGGCGTAATACATACTGGCCAGAAAGGTGACACCAGATCCAATAGCCAAACGTCCTTTACGAATATTTTGTGCATTGATTAGATCTTGTGCTGACTCGATACCATATTGTCTTACTGAATCGAGGTTATCTACAGTTGCACTAGCAATGTTGCGGTACTCCTTACTAAGTTTCTCAAGGATAGGCATATGCTTAACGCCAAACTCAAGACCATTAATACCTGTACGTGCAAATAGAAAGAAGGGTTTCAGCATAGGTGCTGAGTTAAATAAACCTTCAAGCTTCTGTGCAACACCAGACAGCTCAGTTGTAAGAGTAGCTTCCTTAACTTGAGACTCAAGGTAAAGATCACTCTTCAGATTAATGTTGCCATCTTCATCTAACAACTTAGAGTAGAAATTATTCTCAGCTACCTTCAGTGTCTCAGGTGTAATCTCTGCAATGTCACCCTTTTTAAAGGACTCCATTGTATCCAACATAGACTTCTCTCTTGCCCTGGCACGAGCCATAAGCATGGTAAAAGCATCGTCAGTAGCACCCATAATCTTGGTGCCATAAGTAAGAAAGTTCTTATCGTTTAAGGTACGGATCATATCTGTAAAACGATAAGCAGTTAGATCCATTTCATTTCCATGGGTCTCTGCCCATTTGCCCATGATCGCCCACTGTTGGTCATTACGTGTGACACCTTCAGTAAAGCGAGTTTTCATGTTGGCAATATCACCAGCCCAGTAAGCACTTAGGTTTCGACGGAACAGTTGGAATGCTTCAGGTACTGCCTGGATATAAGCATTAGCACCAGCAAGGCTTGCCCGTGCAAGAGCACGATCACCACCTGGCATCGAAGCACCAATGACAGCAGACAACGGTCTAAGGAAAGACGCAGTAGCCGTACCCATGATTGCTCTCACGGGTGTCTTAACACCACTAAGGATGCTATGTACCATCACAGAACCTAGTTCTCTGACAGCTTGGTTACCGTACTTCTTACCGTTGAACTTTCCTCCACGTAAGGAGGCACGCATGTAGGCGTCAAAGTCAGTGAGGTTATGTACATCATCAGACATAGCAAAGAACTCTGACAATGCCTTAGTCATGTCATCGTTAGGATTTTCCTTTGCAAGCTTGAGGAATGTAGTTAATGCCTCTTCTGATTCAGAGCGCATTGCTTCAACTTTTTCAGCTACCTGTTTTTTTGCTTTAGGTGTATCAAAGTCAAGACCCTGAAGTTTTGCACCAGCAAGAAAACGAGAACGTTTAACATTAGTAAGACCAACAATCAAACGATCAGCAGCAGCCTTTATAGGACCATCAGTATCAAGGATGTCAGCAACACCTGAGATTTCTCTCATACCAATACCAAGGTCTCGTACTTGTTTGAACAAAGAAGCATTGATAATATCTGCAGCTCTGATTGCCTCATTATTCCAAGAGCTAAGTCCACCGATGGTATCGGTATCACGAGACATAGCCTCCCAGAAAGCATCAGGATCCATATCAGAGTAATCACGACCCATTGCTTCACGTACTCGATCAAAAGCACCACCATGAGTAGTACGCATTGATTGACCAGCTTTCTTAGCGTCCTTCAACATCTGCTGATAACGATCACTACTAACAAGATCTTTTGCAATGCGCCTAAACTCTGTCTCTGTTACATCAACAGAACGTGCCATGGTCTCAAGTTGACGTGACGTAAATACGTTGTCAGTAGAACCAGCACCAGGTGTAGGCCAAGACTTGCCAAGAGTGTCAGCTTGCTGTGCTACATCAAAGGGTTTCTTACCTGAGATTGGGTTACCTTGCCATGGGTCAGCAAGGGCTTTATTTTTACCAGCACGGAATGTATTACCAGGCTGACCAGCAGGTGGCACTTCAACTGGATCTAGTCCCTGTATTTCTAATTGTTTGACATATGTTTCACGTGCACGTACATCATCTGCAATTTCAGCAGTGGCAGATTCTTTAAGTTGGTTATCCCTACTTTTAAGACGATCAGCATCAATCTTCTTACCGTCAGAAAACCGGCTAATAATCTTACTGACTGCAAAGTCAAGACCAACACCTTCAGCCATATTCTTCAAAGTTTTAAAGAATGGGTGCTCATCATCTTTTGTCCCCAACACTGGATTAATAGTAGAGTCGAATCCAGACTGTAGAAACTCACCAGCCCAAGGAATACGTTCTAAGATCTTGCTATCAGTAATGGCTTGAGTGGCATTCGCTTCTTGAGATTGTGATGACACAAGGTCGGATACTGCACCAAGAGCAGCACCTCTAATAGCAATACTAGAGATACCTCTACCAATACCTGCACCACCACCAGTTAATGCAATGGATCCATAGTGAACACCTTGCTTAAGAAACTCACCCCACCATGTGTTATTAATGTTATTCTTTTCAATATCCTCTAAGTAGCCAATGACTCCTAAAGGATCAAAGTCAGTTTGAGCTTCTCCTGTTTCTTGTATCTCTTCACCAAGACGACCTGATACCATATCAACCATCCTTTCAGGAAAAGAAAGCAAAGAGCTGGCTGATAGTGCTAGGCCACCAACGGTGCCACGTTTAATTTCATCTACAACATTAACGTCAGATTCTTCATCCTCGTTGTTTTCTTCTTGAAGAAGTCTAGCCTCTTCAGCTTGTTCTTGGTCGCGTCTATTTTGAACGCGAGCTGCATAACCGTCAAGTTGATTTTGGATCTCTTGAGGATCAATTAAATTTGGATCAATCATTCATCTGTTTATGTCTTAAGGATAGTTCATTGAGTAGTTCCACGTGTTTTGACTGCTTCTCTGACTTGTTTTAGGATTGCATAAACAGTATCGAGACTCATTGATGCTGCGTTGTTACCAACATTTGGATAAGATGTAATTCCGGTATTAGGGTTAGGTGCAGAAGCAAATTCCAGTGAAAAGTCTTCAGCGGCAGCCTTAATATTGTCAGACGTACCATTTAAGTAAGCGGACAAACGAGGACGTTTAACGCCACCTAAAAGTATTTCATCTAAGATTTGGAATTGTACATCTGGAGTCATGACAACATCATCAGATAGTCCCAGCCTTTGGATAGAACCATCAAAAGTAGAAGAAATTAATTGAATAGCACCTAAGGCATTCCAGCCTTCGTTATAAAGTCCTCTCCATTCACCAACTGTTTTTAACTGAAGACCAGGAACACCTCCAGGCGAATCACCAGCAAAACCTCTGTTACCTGAGTCAAAATTGCCTTCACCAGACATTACAAGATCTCTCAAAGGTTGTGTAGGAGATGCCGTTGTAGCGTTACTCAGAGCCAACTGATTGTAATCAACATCAGTTTGTGTTCTAAAAATCCGAGACTTGGTATTAAATGGAGCAGCTAACACTTGTTGTAATGCAGGCTCAGCTTTTTCATAAGCCTCCCTGCGGGAATCTTTCCCAAGTTCTTTTCCGGTATGTGCACGGTATTGCATATTAGCAAGGTCCCAAGCAGTAAGTTTTTTGTGGCCACGGGCAAGGTTTTTGTAATAATCAGGTAGTTCTCCAGTATTTTGAAAAGATTCAAGTTGCTTAAGATGAGCTTCAGTTCCAGGGATGACAGTTGTACTTAGGTCAAAAGTTCCGTTGCTGTATTGTTGAAGATATTTTCTTCCGTTATTAATTTCTTCCGCAGCACGGTGGTCTAGTTCAACATCATTGCCAAAACCAATGGTGTGATAAAGCTGAGAACGAGTAAATGTATTGCCATCCTTATCTCGCATTTCATCACGAACTGTTTTTAATAGTTCGAGCTGATCTTTCCTGGCAAGCTGATGTGCCTTTTCAGGTGTAGCACTATCCATAATATATCCTTGATACAAACGTGTGTACTCACTACGTACATTTGCAATTACTGTTTGATATCTTGTAGAACCTACATCATCAACACCAACAGCTTCTTGTGTAATTTCGTTTGCCATAGAAGATATATGACCTTCCGCAGCTTTAGTAACTCCTGGAGGTGGCTTGGCAAGACCATTAGCCTGTGCATCATCAACTTTTGACTGGTACTGTGCTGCAAGTTCTGGACTGACATTATCCAAGTCAGATTGAATTAGATAACCACGCCCAACACCAACCTGCAGTTGTGTTAAAAGAATTTGCTCATCAGCCGCATTATCACGGTTCTCAGTACGTGTTAAATAATGCTGAAAAAATTGAAATTCATG
Source organism: Parvibaculum sp. (assembly GCA_002695905.1). Classification (GTDB taxonomy): domain Bacteria; phylum Pseudomonadota; class Alphaproteobacteria; order Parvibaculales; family Parvibaculaceae; genus Mf105b01. Next base: position 3,102 of record NZQM01000172.1, on the reverse strand, counting down.
TGGTGCAATAGCATAGTTAGTATCCTTAGACGCATCCTGCTGCATCTGATAGATCTGTTCAGCACTAAACCTTACGCCAGGATTTTCTTGTAAAATGCGATTAAAGTCTATTTCTTTTTGACGAATAGCAATTTTCTTTAGTTGTTCATCTTGTTGAAATCTACCTGCCTTTATTTCTGTCTGATCTTGCTCTAGTTTTGCAAACCTTGGGTGCGCCTTAAAAGGCTTACCATTTACAAGCTCTTCACCTAATCCTTCAAGATCAATAAACCTACCAGCCTGCCCTTGCTTTCTATTGATCTCAGCAAGCTGCTCTAATGCACCTGCTCTGCCAAGATAATTACCTTGATTATCTTTGGTATGGCGAACGTTAGATATAAAATTTTCTAAAGTACCACCGTTGATTAAATCAGCTTCAGCATCACTACGTATAGCTGTTGACTGGTCACGATCATTAGAATCTTCAAGTAGCTTGATCTCACTGTTCTTAGCTTTGGTATAAGCAGGGATTGCATACTTGGCAATCAGACTTGTAGAGTAATTTTCAGCTAGACCATTTAAGAAGTCAGCACCTTGAGATTTAATATAAGCAATCTTTTGTTCGTGCGTTAGATTGTTCTCTGCAAAGTACGCGGCAGATCTTTCGCTTAGGCTTGAGTTAAACTCATTAACATCATCAACAATACCTGCTCTTTTTAATGCAGCGATGTGATAACCGTTGAGACGACGAATGCCTTGAACAACAGACATACGTTCACCATTCTCTTCAGCCTTGCCAACAATTTTGTCAGTAGCCTTGGTGGATTCCTCAAGCTCAGCTTCTAGTTCATCTTGCTTTGCAAGCTGTTCATCAAGCTTTTCTTGGGTATCAAGCCCAAGCTCATGCATAATAGTAGCTTCTGTTTCAAACCTTTTGATACGTTGTCTCTGGACATCTCCAAGAACATCACCTAAAGTTGAAGATAACTTAGATAGAGCCTCTAGACCTTGACCTGAGTTTGATGCATTAAGCTCACGTACCTGATCATTAGCATTAACAGACCGGTTTCTACGCTCAATACTATTTTCTAGTGAGTTGTGTAAGTCACGTAGTCTGTCTGAATAAGCGGGTGTGGGGTCTGGATTGAAGTCCCTAGACCCAGATGTAATTCCTGAATACGTCATACTAAGTCACTCAATTGTTGTCCTTCAGGTGCAAAGCTGTTATAGGTACTTGCACCACCAACTGCTGCACCAGCAAGGTTGGCAGCAAGACCAAGCTTGCTAGGTCCTTTAACAAATTCAATGTTCTGACTTGGGGCAGGACCAGCACGGAATGGAGTAGCAACTTGTGCAAAGAGTTTCTGTCTCTGTGCATCAGCCGACTTACGTGCCTTATCGACATTACGCTTACTAGCAATATCAGAACGTGTAAGGTTAGATACCATCATTGCTCGTTGTCTTCCAATTTCTTTGGCAGCATTCTTTCCGTAACTACGAGATCGACCACCCTCTTTAACAGAAGATTTTTCTCCTAGTAACTTTGCAACTAATGTTTGATCTTCAACTAAATATTTATTAATCCGATCGTCCTTAGCTAATTCTTCTTCAGCAGCAAAACCAGCAAACGCTAATGCCTGAGCGTCTTGTTCACGTCGAACATCCATAACATCCTGATTGTACTCAGCAATGCCACGTAGGTTGTCTAGTTCATACTTACGATTTCTTTGATTTGCTTGGTTAGCAATTGATCTGTTCTGAGCAGCAGCTTGATCTTGGGCTTGTTGATGTCCAGCATAAGCTGAAAGCCCTGAAGCACCGGCACTCAATAGACCTAAACCAAGGCTAACGGGTTCGCACACGGCAAAATTCTATAAAGGTTAAATTGTTTGGTCCATGAGTTAGTTCCCGTAGAAACTTAAAACCCAAGAACTTGAGAAGCTTGAGGTGTGTTGTATTACGTTTATCTGCTATGTTCCAAAGCAACTCTTCAGGTCGGCTTTCGATATAGCGTTTAGCTTCCCGTGCAAACGTAATAGGGAATTTAGATATGGCAGGTGTACATAACATCCAGATCTCTCCGTTGTTACCTACACCTGCGGCACCAGCGATCACTCCTGATGGCACTGTGAAATAAACAGAGTCTGTTTGTTTAGCACCTATAGGTAGAGTGAGCTTTGGGTCATGTCCATGTCCCTCTACTACCTCTCTGTAATCATCTGGACGTAAATTACAGGCCACCTCATAGGCAGCCTGCATAGTTATTGGATGGATAAACTTAGACACGTTTATGATTCATAGGTGTGTAATCACCTTCCCAAGTTATTGAAGTAAGACTAAAAGGTCCAGGACTATTATCTAGAAGTAGTGGTGACACATTGGTATTACGTTGATAATATGGAATAGTTAAAGTAACAGGTGAATCTCCAAGTGGCTTGTCAGATTCATATCTATTGATAGGTGCTATATTAGTATCAGAGAATTCTATAAGTTTATAGCTTGTAGAAACAGGACCAGGAACAACCTGATAAAGATCTACATTAGATACATGTTGGAAGTAATAATGCACACGCTGTACAATAAGTGAAGCCGTCACATCAGATGTTGTCTTGTTACCCGATGTTTGACGAACATAAATAATAGGGAACTCTATACCAGCACCTATTGCAAGGCCAATTACAATTGCTTTACCTGCAAAATTACCATGAAAAACAAAATCACTGCCAGTCCTTGATTTTGCTCTAAACATCTCACCTGTATCGGCATCAACAGCATAGGTCCAATAAATATCAGTTGTATTAGTTCCGTAGGAAACATAATTAGGCCAGCTGACAGCAGTTGTATTGTCAGCACTATTGTAAGTACCTGCGGTAATAAATTCTGCAGCGTCTAGATGAATTTGAGTTTGCAAAAGTGAAGAGGATTTATCATAAGTGCTCGTTATAAATAGATCAGAAGTTGAGTCTGAGTAACCAGCACTTGTTTGATTAAGAATTTTTGGCTGCAGATTAAGGGCATATAATTTAAAATCTGTAGACACTAAATAAAGATCATCATCTAAGACAAATGTATATGCAATGCTAAACGGAAAGAACCATTAGAAACTCTTAGCCGAGCAGAGGT
>NZQM01000171.1 GCA_002695905.1 Parvibaculum sp. | reverse complement strand
TTTGGTCTTGGACGCGTCGTTCCATACGCTGTCGGCTGAGGGCAGCGATTGGACGGACACCGGTGTCTCCGTCTCAGCAGGCGAAGAAGTCACCTTGTTGGCGCAGGGCGTCTTCTGGATGTCCAAACCGCTGGATATTAGGCTGCCGCCGAGTGCAGCTTTGTGGGTGCGGATAGGTGACGGTAATGTTTTCAAAGTGACCTCCAATGCCACCACAATCGTGGCGGGGGGTTCTGGTCGTCTCCGCTTGATAGCCGCGGGGCCTGGCGTCTGGGAAAATCAGCAAGGTGAATTTTTGGGTGGTGAAGTGCCCGTCGGTCCGCAGGGTGAACTCGACGTCGCCGTTCTGAAGTTTAAAGGGAACGCCGCTGACGCGCTCCAGGATCTGGCTGCGAAGGTAGAAAAGCCGCTGGCTGACCTGCTGAAAGAGGGTGTCGACCACATCACGAACCCAGGCACCCCGCCTGAGAACTGGCACTATCTCTGGCGGCTTGGCGACGGCGAGCTATACCAATCCGCCGAGGAGCAGGACGATGCTTGTATTCACTGCACCACACATGAGGATGTTGGGATCTTGCAGATCCCGGCAGAGCGTCCGCTGACAGACACGCTGAAGCTCAAATGGGACTGGATCGCCCACCAACTGCCGTCCACACTCCCGGAGGATATCGAGCCTACTCACGACTACCTCTCCATCGCGGTTGAGTTCGATAATGGTCTGGATCTGACCTATATGTGGTCTGCCGCACTGCTTGAGGATACGATTTTTCAGTGCCCGCTCGCCTGGTGGGATGAGCGTGAGACCCACTGGGTCATTCGGACCAAGAAGGATGTCGGAAAATGGCTCTCCGAAGAGCGGTCGATCCGCCGGGACTATGAACGAGCCATTGGCGGCGACGTTCCGGAAAAGGTCGTACAGATTTGGCTGATCGCAAACTCCCTTTTCCAGCGCGGCACGGGCAAATGCGACTATCGGGCCATACGTCTGGTTGATGGCGACGAGATGCTAACCCTCTGCTGAGCTGGGGGCTGACGCCAGTTTTGCAGCGACGCCCGGGAGAACCGGGTAGTTTGAAACAAACTGCTCCGGCATGCGGGCGGGACGTCCACGCTTGAGGTCGGTGCAGACATAGTCAGTTTTTGCCCGCAGGAGCGTGCGGCCATCATTCACGCGGATGATCTGATATTGGCGTTGGGCGCGCAGCCGTCCATCGTTGACGGTAACCCAGTCACCGATAACCAAGTGATCGTCCAGTTTTGCAGAGATCAGATAGTCGATCTCATGACGAATGACCGCCATGCCCCGATTGAGATCAACACAGTTTTCAGCCGAAAGTCCCGCAGCCTCCGTGTGGGCCCAGGTGCACTGGTCGAGCCACTGGAGGTAAACCGTGTTGTTGGTGTGGTCGAACCCATCAATGTCGCCGGGTCCGACCGTACGTTCGATGAAGAAGGGCTCAGGATAGTCCCAATCCAGGTCCTGCAGGTTTGTCATGAGAACTCCCTCTTTTGACGGAACTTAAAAATGTTCTGGCCGGAGCGTTTTTAGCGCATCCGGCAACGCGTCGAAATGGTCAATCAGATGGTCGGCGCCGAGGTCCGGAGCCGCTATGTCGGTATAGCCAAATGTCACGCAGATGGAGGGGATAGCCGCCGCCTGAGCCGCTCTAATGTCCGGCCCACTGTCTCCCACCATCACCGCACCGCCGAGGTCGCCGCCAAGCCGGACAATGGCCTCCGTTAGATGACGCGGGTCGGGTTTCCTGACATCAAGGGTGTCGCCGCCGATCACAACCGGAAAGAAATGCGCGATTTCCAGCGTATCCAGCAATTGATGCGTCAGCCGCTCCGCCTTGTTGGTGCAGATGGCGAGGTTGATTGCACGCGCACGAAGCGCTTCAAGCTGATCCAAAACGCCAGGAAAGAGCGTCGTGTGGTCAGCGATATGGCTTCCATAATACTCTAGGAATTCTTCAAACAGCAGGTCGAGCTGATTTTCATCAGCTGGCGCGCCGGTCGCCGCAAAAGCCCGCTCCATAATTTTTCGCGCACCCGCTCCCACCATGGGGCGCATCTGATCGTCGGAGACGGGAGCGCGTCCATGGCGCTTCAGCAGCACATTCATGGTGTGACAAAGGTCGAGCGCTGTGTCAGCAAGGGTGCCGTCGAGATCAAACAGAACAACTGCGGAGGAACTCATGATGTGAAGCCAATCGGTCGGTGAGAAAACATGCTGTGTGGATAAGTCATAAAGAGATTCTATTTCAACCGCTTATTCCAGTAGCCGGACTCAATTTCTGACCCAGCCAGAACCTCAGAGATTGGATGAGGATAAGTTGCTTTTGCCTCCGACGCGCTGACTCAAATTCTGAACTTATTGACTCAATCTCTTAAAGAACACGCCTAGAGAGTCTAATCCGCTGCGTCAGCGCCACGCCATTCAGCAAGCCCGGCGAGTGTCTGCGCATAGGTCATCCGTGCATTCCGGATGACATTCGTTCGGAAACTCTCTCGTTCGGGCGCATAATCTTCGCGAATCTCAGCAAGGTAAGATGCCGCCTCAGGGGCATCCAATCCGCCTTCAAACCGGAGCCATCGCTCAAGCATCGAGACACGAAGAGCGTCGGCAGCGTTCGACTTGGTGCTTGCAGAGCAGAACTCCACCACGGCCCCTGCAAACGTCGCATGGTCCGATACAGCCTCCTCGATCCCCCAAAAAAGGATGCCGTGCCGGGTAGGGCGTTTAGAACCCCAAAGTTGATCGACATGTTCAGAGCTAAGTGCGTCAGCGCCCCACCAATGTTTGGCCTGTGCAAGTCCGGAGCTGCCAGCTGGGGAAAAACAGAGAAATATGAGCTCCCCGTCACCTACCGGACCTGTGTGCCAGTCGATAAACGCAACCTGGCGAGTTTGCGCCAACTCCGTCTGCACGATTGTCTGCAGGGTCTTAGTCGACCATTCCAGAGACGTTCCCCCAAAGTGAAACCCGTCAGGGTGCGTGTATTGGCCGCGACTGATCGCATCTTCAATGGACCAAAGGCCATGTTTGGCAATCAGACGGGCTCCCTCATCTAAAAGACGCTGGATCGCTTTCTCGTCGATCCGTTTGGGGCAGAGCAAAGGGTGGATCTGCTCATAAAGCGGATTTTCAGGATGCACGGCACCATGATCGAGCCAGTTCCGATTGAGGTCGACATTGTTTTCAGTGCCTCTCAGGCACCAGGCAAAACCGAATGGGTTGACCGCATGAAGCATGAGGACAGCGACACCGGGAGGCAGAGAAGCGGGCCCACCACTCTGGATCCAGTCCAGTTGGGCAGCAGATCCCGCAAATCCCTCCGCACCATGGGTGCCGCAGGTGTTGAGCAGCACCGCGCTGGCGTCTCTGGGGCCAAACCAGGCCGCATCCAGAGAGAGTGTCTCGCCCGCCGGTCCCGTTGCATTCGGGTTCACGAACTGCTGCACATCTCCACCAGCCGCCAGAGCTGCCTCCCCGAAGCGGTCTCGAGCGGTTGTGTAAGTATCGGAAAATGCAGCTGTCTCAATCATCACAGCTCATGGTCCTCCCATTGGGGCTGTGTGTCGAATATTTTGTGTCGAATATTACCACGCAGGGAGATAGGCCCTTGATGCACCTGCATCAGAATGCGCAAGATGATATGAATAGGGCCAGCAATGGTCCGCTGAACTGACTAAGAGGACTCCGCCACATGAACCTTCGCGATCCCAATCTCCTGCGCTCTCTTTGCTACATTGATGGGAGCTGGACTGGCCAGGACGCTGCAAAGACGGAAGTCACCAATCCGGCAACGGGCGAGGTGATCGCGGAAGTGCCGGTTCTGGGCAGGGCAGAGACAGAGCAAGCCATTGATGCAGCTTATAACGCGGGGCCCGCCTGGGCGGCGCTAACAGCAAAAGAGAGAAGCGTCATCTTGCGGCGATGGTTCGATTTGATGATGGAGAACGCCGATGATTTAGCGATCATTCTCACAAGCGAACAAGGTAAGCCGCTAGCCGAAGCCAAGGGTGAAATCACCTACGCAGCCTCTTTTCTGGAGTTCTACGCTGAAGAGGCCAAACGCATTCACGGCAGTATTGTTCCTGCCCCCTCGGACGACCGCCAAATTGTCGTCCTAAAGCAGCCGGTGGGCGTTGTGGCCTCAATCACACCATGGAATTTCCCTGCTGCGATGATCACGCGGAAAGTAGGGCCTGCTCTTGCCGCTGGATGCACGGTGGTCGCAAAGCCGGCAACGCAAACGCCTCTGTCTGCCTTCGCCATGGCGGAATTGGCTGGGCGGGCAGGTGTGCCCAAAGGCGTTTTCTCAGTTCTCACGGGCAAATCCGGCGAGATTGGCGGTGAGCTCACCTCAAACCCCAAAGTGAGAAAGCTCACCTTTACCGGCTCCACGGAAGTCGGCCGCCTGTTGATGGAGCAGGGTGCATCCACCATCCAGAAAATGTCGATGGAGCTCGGCGGTAATGCCCCCTTCATTGTCTTTGAAGATGCCGATGTCGATGCCGCAGTGGAAGGTGGTCTTGCGGCCAAATATCGCAATACGGGCCAAACCTGCATTTGCACAAACCGGTTTCTGGTGCATTCCAGCATGTACGATCAGTTTGTAGAGAAGCTCGCCGCCAAAGCGGCGGAGCTGAAGGTGGGCAATGGCCTTGAAGCAGGGGTGGGCCAGGGACCACTCATTGATATGGCCGGTGTGAAAAAGGTAGAGGAACATGTGTCTGATGCGGTCGCAAAAGGCGCGCGGCTCCTGACCGGCGGCAAACGCCATTCGCTGGGTAGGACATTCTACGAGCCAACAGTTCTGGCAGATGTCACAACGGATATGAAAATCGCTCATGAAGAGACATTTGGCCCAGTTGCGGCGGTCTTCCGCTTTGAAACGGAAGAAGAAGCCATCAAATTGGCGAATGACACACCTTTTGGCCTTGCGGCCTATTTCTATGCCCGCGATATTGGCCGCTGCTGGCGAGTCGCCGCCGCCCTCGAATACGGGCTGGTGGGCGTGAATGCAGGGATCATCTCCACAGAAGTGGCTCCCTTCGGCGGGTGGAAGGAATCAGGTGTCGGTCGCGAGGGCGGCCAATGGGGCATTGAGGAATTCCTAGAGGTCAAATATGTAGCGATGGCCGGTCTCTGATCTGCCTCGCAGAGAGGCAAGGGCAGAATGAGCGCAGACGACCAGAAGAAACGATCGGCGGAACGCGCGCTCGATTTCGTTGAGGACGGCATGAAGCTCGGCCTTGGCACGGGCTCCACAGCGGAACATCTTGTAAGGCTTCTGGGAGAAAAGGTTGCAAACGGGCTTCGTGTTGTCTGCGTGCCCACATCGGACCGAACAGCGGCATTGGCTGAAGAGCTCGGTATTCCGCTGACAACGCTTTCTGACACGCCGCACCTGGATATCACCATTGATGGCGCAGACGAATTCGATGCGCAGTTGCGGCTGGTGAAAGGCGGCGGTGGCGCCTTGTTGCGGGAGAAGATTGTGGCAACCGCATCGGACCGCATGATTGTAATCACTGACGCATCCAAACAGGTCGAAACTCTTGGCGCGTTTCCACTGCCGATCGAAGTTATCCCGTTTGGATGCCGAACGACGGAAGAGAAAATCAAGCGCGTCGCCGCAGATTTTGGATGTACCGGCACCATCGACCGTCGGGCAGACGAATATGGCGAGCCGTTTCTCACCGACAGCGAGAATTTCATCTATGACTGCAAATTCGGCGCAATTCCTGACCCGGACGGGTTGGAGAGGGCGCTCAATCTAATCCCGGGCGTTGTCGATAACGGATTTTTTATCGGGATTGCAAGTGTCGCTATTGTTGGAACTGATGACGGCACACATCTGGTAGAGCCGAGCTAGGGTTACCTCTGCATCCGAGCGATCCGGAAAAATGAATAAGAGCGTGAAGGGACTGCGCCATGTCTGAGACCAATTTTGACTATGATCTTTTCGTGATTGGAGCCGGGTCCGGCGGTGTCAGAGCAGCTCGCATGTCGGCGTCACATGGGGCAAAAGTAGCTGTCGCCGAAGAATATCGTGTTGGCGGCACCTGCGTCATTCGCGGCTGCGTTCCCAAAAAGCTCTTTGTTTATGCCAGTCAGTTTCACGAAGAATTTGAGGATGCGGCTGGGTTCGGCTGGACTGTGCCGGAGGCGAGTTTCGACTGGGCAAAACTCCGCGACAACAAGGACAAGGAGATTGATCGCCTCAATCAGATCTATATCCGCAATCTCAACAATTCAGGCGTGGAGATCATCGAGAGCAGGGCGGTCCTGAAGGACGCGCACACCGTGCACTTGGTTGGGCAGAATAGAGATGTGACCGCCGCCAAAGTTCTCATTGCGACGGGCGCCACGGCGAACGTGGATGAGAGTCTCAAGGGACGCGAGCACACCATCACCTCCAATGAAGCATTTCACTTAGATGCATTGCCAGCGAAAGTGATTGTCGCGGGCGGCGGATATATTGCCGTTGAGTTCGCGGGTATCTTCCATGGGCTCGGCATTGAAACGACCCTGCTTTATCGCGGCGAGGAAATTCTGCGGGGCTTTGATGATGACCTGCGCACGACCCTTCATGAAGAGATGGAGAAAAAAGGCATTCGGATCATCACCGGCAGCGTCTTCACTGAAATCGAGAAATCAGGCGATGGCTACAAGGCGCATTTGAGCAATGGCGAGGTCTTGGACACAGGGCTTGTCATGTTTGCGATTGGCCGAGACCCCAACACCAAGGGTCTGGGCCTCGAAGAAGTTGGCATTGAGACAGGTCGTAAAGGCGAGATCATCGTCGACAAATATTCTCAGACGAATGTGGAAAACATTTACGCTGTGGGCGATGTCACCGACCGCGCAAACCTGACCCCGGTCGCGATCCGCGAGGGGGCAGCCTTTGCAGAGACGGTGTTCAACAATAATCCCCAGGCCGTGGATCACTCCATCATTCCGACCGCTGTGTTCTCTCAGCCTGAGATTGGAACTGTGGGGCTCACAGAAGAGCAGGCCCGTGCGGAATTCTCTGACATTGATATTTATAAGTCGAAGTTCAGAGCCATGAAGCACACTCTGTCTGGCCGCAATGAACAGACCATGATGAAAATCATCGTCGATGCCGCAACAGACAAGGTTGTGGGCTGTCACATTATCGGTCCGCACTCGGGCGAGATGATCCAGGTCATTGGCATTGCCGTTACCATGGGAGCCACAAAAGCTCAGTTTGATATGACCGTCGCGGTTCATCCGACGGCTGCGGAAGAATTAGTCACCATGAAAGAAAAATGGGTAGCACCGGAGCTTAAGGCTGCGGATTAATCTGCTGGCCGCAGACCGCGTAGCACTTCGCTAAGCAGCCCTTTGGCGAGTGCCTCGTCGAGCGGCAGGTTGCAGGTTCTGTCCGGAATCGCCGGAAATGAGGGTAGAGCGTTTTCAGGAAAAGTGGGCTTCCGGTTTTCCGTCCGGAAACGCGAGAAATGAGGGTAGAGAAAGGCGGTATTCCCCCAAAATGAGACCAATGCCGCCTACTCATAAGCAGCTGATAGCGATTGAAATGGCCAAAGGAACTAACCATCTCAAGCACTTAGCCTTTTCATTGGAACTGATTGGGCCTATAACATCCCGCCTTCCGGGCACACCCGCCTAAGCGCCGCGATTTGCGTGGCGTGGATGGCCATGTGCGATAGAAGGTTCGCGAATAAGTGCTTTTTTACAAGAGGTTAGCCATGCCAGACGGCAGCGCATCGAAAAACTGGTCCCCTTCGAGCTGGAGAGAGAAGCCTATTCTCCAGGTCCCGACCTATCCAGATGCGGCCGTGGTGTCAGAGGTAGAGGCGACCCTTGCGAAGTCCCCACCGCTCGTCTTTGCAGGCGAAGCCAGGAACCTGAAGAAGGATCTGGCAGAAGTCTGCGAAGGCCGCGCCTTCTTGTTGCAGGGCGGTGATTGCGCGGAAAGCTTCGCTGAGTTTCACCCGGACAATATTCGAGACACATTCCGCGTGCTTTTACAGATGGCGGTGGTACTGACCTATGCCGCGGCGGTGCCCGTTGTGAAAGTGGGACGTATCGCCGGTCAGTTTGCCAAGCCCCGCTCGTCCGACAATGAAACGATCGGTGATGTAACGCTGCCAAGTTACCGCGGTGACATCATCAATGGAATCGAATTTACAGAAGAAGCCCGCATACCGGACCCTCGCCGTCAGCTGCAGGCGTATGGCCAATCAGCAGCCTCTCTCAATCTCATCCGGGCTTTCGCGACAGGCGGATATGCCGATCTTGACTATGTCCACCGCTGGACACTTGGTTTTGTCGGCGAAGGCGAGGGCAAGAAGCGGTATGAGGATGTCGCTCAGCGCATTACAGAAGCGCTCGACTTCATGCGTGCCTGCGGTATTGATGCGGACACGGTGCCGCAACTGCAGACAACGTCGTTCTACACCAGCCACGAAGCTTTGCTGCTGGGCTATGAACAGGCCATGACCCGCGTCGATTCAACCTCAGGCGACTGGTACGACACGTCGGCACATATGCTTTGGATCGGAGATCGAACCCGTCAGGCGGACCACGCCCATGTGGAATTCTGTCGCGGCGTGAAAAACCCGATCGGCATGAAGTGCGGCCCGTCTATGGAGCCCGACGATCTGTTGCGCCTGATTGATGCGCTGAACCCGGACAATGAGGCTGGTCGTCTTACACTCATCTGCCGCTTCGGTGCGGAGAATGTTGAGAAACATTTGCCAACGCTTATTCGGACGGTTGAGAGAGAAGGCCGCAAGGTGGTCTGGTCGTGCGATCCAATGCATGGCAATACGATCAAAGCCTCAACTGGATACAAGACTCGCCCGGTCGACCGGGTGCTCGCCGAAGTGCAGCAGTTCATGAGTGTGCATCGTGATCTCGGGACCCATGCGGGTGGCGTCCATTTCGAGATGACCGGTCAGAATGTGACCGAATGTCTGGGCGGGGCGCAGGCCATTGGCGAGGAAGATCTGTCAGATCGCTATCACACCCATTGCGATCCGCGCCTCAACGCCAGTCAGTCGCTGGAGCTTGCCTTCTTGATTTCCGAGGGCTTAAAGAAAGAACGCGACAGCCGTACGCCGGAAAACAAGGTCGTTTCTATCTGACGGCAAGAGAGTGATTTAGAAGAGGCGGGACTAGTTTAGACTGGCCCGCCTTTTTTGTTAGCAGCAGCTATTGCCGTCGTGTTCTTCGCCAAAGATCACGAAATGCCCCGCATAGGCACCGCTACGAAGGCGGTTGGCATCTGAGCCGCTGACCTTTGTCCGGGCGCCGCGCCCGTAGGTCCGACCAGTTTCGTCGGTGACCTGTTCCCAGGGGCCTGTATAGATAACGTTCAGCTCTTCTTCGTCAGAGGTGGCAAGGGCGGGCTTGTGAGCCACATAGGTTGCGGACCGATATTCAATGTCTTCAACAACCTGCCAGGGTGTCTGTTCAAGCTTGTCTAGTCTCACACCCGCGAAGCCAACCTCAGAAAGGGCGTCGGCAAAGCCTTTCTCAGTGAGGGCGCCGCTAATACAGCCACTCCAGAGGTCTGGGTCATTTTTTAGATGTTCAGGAGAGCCTTTGTCGGAAACGATATCGGAAATCGCAATCCGGCCACCAGGTTTCAGCACGCGAAAGATCTCACGAAACAGCTGAGGTTTCTCTTCATCTGATACCAGATTGAGTACGCAGTTGGAGACGACCACGTCGATACTGTCATTGGCAATGAGGGGCTGCGTCTGTCGACTTGTGGCGAGATGCGCCTCAAGGTCTTTATAATCCGCGGCGGATTTTGCAGGACGTGCGCTCAGCCAATGATCCAACGCATCCAGATCTGTCTTTAGGTCTTGGATCCGTCCATGACGAAACTCGATATTGTCATAGCCGAGCTGTTCCGCGACCGTGGGTTGTGCGCTTCGGGAGAGCTCAAGCATGTCGTCATTCACGTCAACGCCAATGACCTTGCCCTCAGGCCCTACAATCTGCGCTGCTATAAAGCAGATCTTGCCGCCTCCGGCGCCGAGATCCAGAACCGTTTCGCCAGACCGCACATAGGTAGACGGGTCGCCGCAGCCATAGTCTCTATCCAGGACTTCCTGAGGAATGATCTTCAGATATTTCGGGTCATAGTCGACCGGACAACAGAGAGCGTCTTCCCGTTCGAAAGCCGCCGCCGAGTACCGTTCTTTCACTGATTGCATGGTCACACCGTCATGTCGTGAATGTCTTGAGACTTTTTCACAGACCGAGGGAAGGCGGTACCAAAGAAATTTGAACTTTTCGTGAGGAAATCAGCTCACTTTGACAAGCCGTCGCCCGAAATTTTCTCCTTCGAAGAGCCCCACAAAGGCAGCGGGCGCGGTCTCCAGACCTTCGCTGATGTCTTCGGTGTAGATCAGCTTACCCTGCATGATCCATCCGCCCATTTCGGCCTGGGCGTCCCGGAACTGCTTGAAATAGTCAAACACAACCAGACCTTCCATCCGCAAACGGTGGGTGATGAAGCGCAGTGTATTGCGAATGCCCCGGGGTTCCGCTTTGTTATATTCCGATACCGCCCCGGAGATAATAATCCGCGCGCGCTCATTGGTATTGGCGATGGCAGCGTCCAGCATTTCACCGCCTACATTGTCGAAATAAATGTCGACACCACCGGGGCAGGCACCCTTGATCGCCTCTTCCAGGTTGGTGACTTCCTTGTAGTTTATGCACGCATCAAAACCGAGTTCGCCTGTAACGTAAGCGCACTTCTCTTTAGAGCCCGCAATGCCGACCGTGCGACATCCCTTCATTTTTGCGATCTGTCCAGCCGTGGCGCCGACGGGTCCGGCTGCGGAGGAAATCAGAACCGTTTCGCCTTCCTTCGGTTGCCCAAGGTCCTGGAGGCCGAAATAGGAGGTGAGCCCAGGAATGCCGAGAACGCCAATCGCGGCTGTGACCCGAAGAGGTCCCTGGAACATGGACGCATCAAGTTTTGCCAGTCCCCGGCCATTTGACAGGGCATGGGATTGCCACCCAAAGCCACCGGTAACCAGATCCCCGACGGCGAATTTTTCATTGTTCGACTGAATGACTTCGCCAACCATGGCGCCTTCAATGACTTCGCCAACCTGCAGCGCAGCCGCATAGCTGTCTGCAGAGAGGCGAGATCGCATGCCGGGGTCAATGGAAATGTATTTTGCCTGAATCAACAGCTCGTGCTCGCCTGGATCAGCGAGTTCAACCTCCTCCAACCGAAAGTTTTCAGGAGCGGGTTTTCCCTCAGGTCGGGATGCAAGCACCCAGCGTTGGTTGGTCGTCGGCACAATCGTGATCCTCCAAAAGACAACCCGGCAGCAGATGCCGCCGGGCTTCAAATTTTAGCAATGCGAATGGCGAAAAGCCAGCCGGGTTATGCAGATGGGTCGTCGCTGATCTTCACCAGCATCTTGCCAAAATTGGCCCCGGAGAAGAGGTTGAGGAATGCCTTGGGCGCATTCTCAATACCTTCTTCAACGGTCTGCTCGGTCTTCATCTTGCCGCTGCCAATGAGCTTCGCCATCTCTGCGTAGAAGTCCGGAATGATGTCGAGATGGTTTGAGACGATGAAGCCTTCAAGCTTCAGGCTCTTGCCGACAATCTGGATGAGATTGTTGGGGCCCGGACGCGGCTCTTTGTCATTATACTGCTCGATCATGCCGCAAAGTGCTGCACGCCCGTGCGGGTTCATATAGTTGATCGCCGCCTGCAAATGCGCGCCACCGACATTTTCGAAATAGACATCAATGCCTTTCGGAAATGCATCACGTACCGCTGCATCCAGATCACCACAAGTCTTGTAGTTGATTGCTTTGTCAATGCCCGCAACCTCCTCAAGCCATTTGCACTTGTCGTCCGAGCCAGCGGAACCAACCACATAGCAGCCATGTGCTTTGGCAAGCTGACAGACAACAGCACCTACTGCACCTGATGCTGCAGAAACAAAGACATTCTCGCCATCTTTGAGGCCAGCTACTTTGAAGAGGCCTGCATAGGCTGTCATGCCGGGCATGCCGAGCGTGCCGAGGTTTGCTTCAATCGGCCCCATGGCAGGGTCGATCTTGTTCACCATCAAGCCGTCGGTCACATAAAATTCGCGCCAGCCATTCATGGAGTTCACATAGTCGCCAACGGCAAAGTTTTCATTGTTGGACTCGATCACTTTGCCGATGCAGCCACCATCCATGGTTTCGCCAATCTGGAAGGGAGGCACATAGCTTTCCCGGTCCATCATACGGCCACGCATGTATGGGTCGACCGACATCCAGAGGTTCTGAACGAGGAACTCGCCCGCGCCTGGTGATCCGACGGAAACCTCAACGGTCTGGAAGTCACTTTCTTTGGGTTCGCCATCTGGCCGGGCAGCCAGCTGAACTTCTTTGCTGATTATGTTTGACATATCTGTCTCCTGTTAGGTTGGTGATTGATTGGTTTGTTCAGTTTCTTGGATCTGTGTCCCAGGGGATGACGTCTGCGGTCTCGACCATCCAGGTAAGGATATGGTCTTTCATTTCCCTGATTGTTATTTGGTGCGTTGGGTCATTGATGAGGTTGCGCTCCTCCAACGGATCGTGCGTCCGGTTGTAAAACTCATCACTCTCATACAATCGATAAATATAGGTCCAGTCCTGACTGCGAACAGAAATGGCTTTTCCGGCAAGAGTCGGGTCCTCTTGTTGTAGGCCTGCCTTTAGGTCGTAAGGGAAATCGGCCTGCTCTACAAGATCGGCTTCGTCTCTTGTGTAGCCGCCCTCGGAAAAAGCAAGTTCACGGTGCGGTGTTGTGGGATCGGTAAGAACCGGCTTGAGGCTTTTCCCGAAATGCGTGTGGTTTGCATCAATGCCCGCATAGTCAAGCAGGGTGGGGAGAAGGTCGACCATTTCCACCATCGTTTCTGCGGTACCCCCTTGTGTGACGCCAGGCCCACCGACGATGAGCGGATTGCGAACGAGGCAGTCATCCAGCCCACTGGTCCACTTTTCCACCTGATCAAAGTCACCCGCATACTCTCCATGGTCGGTAAAGAAGAGCGTCATCGTGTCGTCAGCCTGACCGCTGGCATTGAGTGCATCCATCAGCCGACCAAATTGTGCATCAATGCGCGAAATCATGCCGTAATAGGTTGCGACGATCTCTTTCCATTCATCGTCGCTAAGCCGGTTGCGGCCATGGGCGTCTTTGAGCGTCTGCATGAAACGGGGTTTTGTCGAGAGGTCCGCCTGCGCACGCCGAGGCATGTCCGCACGATCATGAAGGCTGAAAAAGGGTTCCTCTACTTCAAACGGGAGGTGTGGAAAGATCTGTGCGATGAAAAGGACCCACGGTCCGTCGGGCGCGTCTTCCAGCCATTGAATAGCTGTTTGTAGATTGGCCTCATCAAGATCAAGGAACGGTCCGTCACCGGTTCCGTCCTTACCCTTCCGCTCGCCATGATAGAAGGCCCGAGCCAGAGCATCCTCACGGGGTGTTTTGTCAAACTCGAAAAACATGGACGGGTAGGCTGTGAAGCCGTGAAAATGAGTGCTTTCCTCAAGCACACCAGGCGCAAACGTATCGCCGCGTGCACCTGCCCAGGCGACGTTATAGCCGCCATCCTTCAGGAGCTTCAGAAGGTTTGGTTCCCAGGGTTTGATGAGATGGGTGAGCGTACGGTGGCCCCGTACGTGAGGATACCAGCCGGTGAACATCGAAACACGGCTGGGGCTGCAGACGGAATTTTGCGAGAAAGCGTTGGTGAACTTGACGCCTTGATGGGCAAACGCATCCAAATGAGGCGTGTGCACAACCGGGTTGCCAAACGCACCGACACAGTCGGCGCGCAACTGGTCCGGCATGAAGATTAGGAAATTAGATCGGTCGCTCATGTGAGCCGTCTCAGACGACTTTGACCATGCGCTTGCCGCGGTTCTCACCGGCAAGAAGACCGACCAGGGCAGTCGGCGTATTTTCCAGCCCGTCAATAATATCTTCCTGCACCTTGATCTTGCCCTCAGCAACCCAACCTTCCAGGTCTTTCAATGCTTTTTCCCGTTCATTTGGGAAGTCGGACATAATAAAGCCCCGCAGGTTGAGGCGTTTGGTGACAATGAGACCCGGAACACCGCGAGGACCTGCCGAGGGCGGCGCGCCGTCATATTGCGAAACAGCGCCGCAACAGGCGATGCGGCCGAAATTATTCATACGAAAGAGGGCCGCTTCCAGAATGTCGCCACCCACATTGTCGAAGTAAACATCAATGCCCTGCGGTGCGACGGCTTTCAGTGCTTTGAAGACTGGCTCGGCCTTGTAATTCACAGTGGCGTCGAACCCGAGCTCATCTTTCAGCCATTGGCATTTCTCATCTGAACCAGCAATGCCGATGACCGTGCAATCTGGCACAGCGGCTTTGGCGATTTGTCCGACGAGCGTGCCGACAGAGCCCGCGGCCGCAGAAACCAGAATGGTCTCGCCCGCCTTTGGCGTGGCGCAATTCAGAAGTCCGAAATAGGCGGTGAGGCCTGCTACACCGTAAACGCTCAGGAGATGCGTCTTTGGCTCCATCGAAGGCACCTTCTGCGCGGCTTTCGCGGGAACCACAGCATAATCCTGCCAGCCTGTGTCGGCGAACACGAGGTCGCCAGCCGCGAAGTCGGACGACTTGCTTTCAATAACCTCTGCGATGGCGCCCCCGGCCATCACCTGGCCTGATTCAACAGCATCGCGATAGGTCGCACCCTGCATCCAGGCACGGTTGGCCGCATCAAGGGAGATATAGTGGGTTCGCACCAAAAGGGCGCCCTCATCTGAGAGAGTGGGCACCGTTGTTTCAGTCATCTTGAAGTGCTCAGAACCAAGCTTTCCCTTTGGTGTTTCGACCAGCAGGATCTGGCGATTTGTCGCCTCAGCCATCCTATTTCTCCCTATTTTCAATGTTTGTTGGCGCCAGCATATAGACAGGGAGGGGGGGATGCACCACCTGTAAAACCCCATATTCGTTACGTAAATTGTGGTCCCTATTGTTCATGTACGAACAGCAAGCTAGAAACACGTCTCCAATCTGACAGAGAGTTGAGTCTGAAGCCTTTCCATGACCGATCAGTTGAAAATAGCCCTCGCCCAGTTGAATCCAACTGTGGGCGATATTGCAGGCAATATGGCGAAAGCCCGAGCTGCCCGTGCCGATGCTGCGGCAGAAGGCGCCGATCTGATCATGTTTCCTGAGCTTTTTCTGATCGGATATCCGCCGGAAGATCTGGTGCTAAAGCCCTCCTTCCAGCTTGCCGTCGATGAGGCACTGGCGGAGCTCGCGAGAGACACAGCCGATGGCGGCCCAGGATACCTTATCGGTGCACCGTCTCGCGAAGAGACAGGCCTTCATAACTCCATGGTCCTGATCGACGGCGGTGAGATTGTTGGCAAGCGTCATAAGGTTCATTTGCCAAACTACGGTGTCTTTGATGAACCTCGCGTCTTCGCAGCAGGCAGCATGCCGGGGCCACTGCCGTTTCGAGGCGTCCGGCTGGGTGTGCCGGTCTGCGAAGACATCTGGTTTGAAGATGTCACGGAATGTCTGAAAGAGACCGGCGCTGAGATGCTGCTTGTGCCAAATGGCTCGCCCTTTGACACAGAAAAGCACGACGCGCGCATGCAGCACTGCGTTGCTCGGATCAACGAGACGGGCCTTCCGCTCGTCTATCTCAATCAGATTGGCGGCCAGGACGAGCTTGTATTTGATGGCGCATCTTTTGTCCTGAACGCCGACCTGTCCTTGGCATTGCATATGCCGGCCTGGAAAGAGAATGTCCTGGTTGCCACCTGGTCCCGCCAAGGTACTGGCTGGGTCTGTGCAGCGGAAGCCTCAGCGCAAATCCCAGATGGCGATGAAGCCATCTACAATGCCTGTGTTTTGGGCCTTCGCGACTATGTCACCAAGAACAGATTTCCGGGTGTGGTGCTCGGCCTCTCCGGCGGCGTCGACTCTGCCATCTGTGCGGCCATGGCCGTTGATGCGCTGGGCGCGGACAAAGTTCACTGCGTCATGCTGCCCTATAAATACACGGCGGATGAAAGCGTAAGCGACGCAGAACAATGTGCCGCAGCACTCGGCGTGCGCTATGACAGCGTGCCCATCGAAGGGCCGGTGAAGGGGTTTCTTGAAGCGCTTGATCCTATGTTTGCTGATACTCAGTCCGACACGACGGAGGAGAACCTTCAGTCGCGGACTCGGGGCACCATCCTGATGGCGCTGTCGAACAAGTTTGGCAGCATGGTGGTGACCACAGGCAACAAGTCGGAAGTCTCGGTTGGCTATGCCACCCTCTATGGCGACATGAACGGGGGCTACAACCCGATTAAGGATCTCTACAAGCTTCAGGTATTTGCACTCTGTCGCTGGCGGAACGCGAATAAGCCTTCGATCGGCCTCGGGCCGGAAGGCGAAGTGATCCCGGTCAATATCATCACCAAGCCCCCGTCGGCGGAGCTTCGCGAAGATCAGAAGGACGAAGACTCTCTACCGCCTTATGAGGTGCTTGATGATATTCTCGAGTGCCTAGTTGAGAAGGAAATGCCGTTCGCGGAGATCGTCGAACGGGGGCACGAGAGGGAGCTTGTAAAACGCATCGAGCATCTGCTCTACATTGCAGAATATAAACGCCGCCAGGCGGCGCCTGGCGTGAAGGTCACGTTACGTAATTTCGGGCGGGACCGCCGCTACCCCATCACCAACGGTTATCGCGACGCGCGGTAAGGAACCCCATGACTGCTTGTCTTAGATTCGCGCCGAGCCCCACCGGCACCATTCATGTCGGCAATGTCCGCACAGCCCTGTTCAACTGGTTGCTCGCGAAGAAGGAAGGCGGCACCTTTATTTTGCGCCTGGATGATACCGATACGGAACGTTCCACACAGGAATATGCCGACAAGATCGTCGCGGATATGACCTGGTTGGGTTTGACCCACGACAAGACATTCCGCCAGTCGGATCGGTTTGATCGCTATGCGGAGACGGTGGAGAAGCTGAAAGTCGCGGGACGGCTCTATCCCTGCTACGAAACGCCAGATGAGTTGGACCGCAAACGCAAACGCCAGTTGGGCCGAAAGCTCCCGCCAGTCTATGACCGTGCGGCTCTCAACTTGACAGATGAAGAGAAAGCGGCTTTTGAAGCAGAAGGCCGCCAACCCCATTGGCGCTTTAAGCTCGACCCGGAAGTGGTCGAATTTGATGACCTCTTCTTGGGCCCCGTAAAGGTCGACACGAAAAGCCTGTCTGACCCGATCCTCATCCGGGGCGACGGGTCCTATCTCTATACGCTGCCCAGTGTGGTGGACGACATCGACATGGAAATTACCCATATCGTCCGTGGCGAGGATCATGTGACGAACACGGGCGCACAGGTGCAAGTGTTCCAGGCGCTGGGTGCGGAGCCACCTATCTTCGGCCATCACTCCCTGTTGCTCAATGAAGAGGGCCAGCCTCTCTCAAAACGGTTGCGCGGCGAATACTCAATTGAGGCACTGCGCGAGGCGGGTTTTGAGCCCATGGCCGTGACGTCATTCCTGGCGAAACTCGGCACGTCTGATGCTGCTGCGGCACGGACAGAGTTGGGTGTGCTGGCAGATGAGTTTGTGCCAAGTGAGGTCGGTCGCTCTGGCCATCGGTTTGATATGAAGGAACTGCAGCGGGTCAACGCAGCCCTCATGCATATGACGCCCTTCGAAGAGGTATCTGAACGTCTGGCGGAGCGCGGCATAGACGGCGGAGCGGAGTTCTGGGACGCGGTGCGCCCCAACCTTACGCTCTTTGACGGGGTGGCTGAATGGTGGCACGTCGCCCATGGACCCGTTGAGCCCGTCATCGAAGCAGAAGATGCTGACTTCATCACGGCAGCGGCGGCGGCTCTGCCTGTTGAACCCTGGGATGAAACCACTTGGAAGACCTGGACAAGCACCCTGAAAGATGAGACCGGGCGCAAGGGCAAAGGGCTCTTCATGCCGCTCAGGCTGGCGCTTACCGGCCTTCGCCATGGACCTGAGCTTGCAAACCTGCTACCTCTTCTAGGGCGCGAGCGGGCTTTGGCCCGGTTGGGCGGACAAAAGGCTTGAATTCAGGCACTAACGGCGAGACCGATCCGATGAATATCATCAACGCGATCACTATTAAGGGTCTGATTATCAGCGGCTAATAGCATTGGCCGCCGCCGTTCGAGCACGTTTTCTTCAGAAATTCAGACGTTAAGAACCGGCCGGTGGCAACACAGGGGACACGGTTGGGCGGACATTTGTCCGTTGAGCATTTTCAGCAAATGTGTAGAGCGGTTTTGCAGCTCGAAAAATGCGACCAGCATATGGAAAACGATTATGAGCAAAGAACGGCTTTACCTCTTCGACACGACATTGCGCGATGGCGCGCAGACACAGGGCGTGGATTTCTCCGTTGAGGACAAAAAGCTCATTGCGGGCCTGCTGGATAAACTTGGGCTGGACTATGTGGAAGGCGGCTATCCTGGGGCCAACCCGACCGACACCGATTTCTTTTCGAATGATCCAGGGTTGAAGCATGCGACTTTTACCGCCTTTGGTATGACCAAAAAGGCGGGGCGGTCTGCGGATAATGACCCGGGTCTTGCCGCCATTCTCGACAGCTCAGCCTCGGCCGTGTGTCTTGTCGCCAAAAGCTGGGACTTTCACGTGGATGTCGCGCTCGGCATCACCAATGACGAAAATCTGGAGACCATCACAGATAGCGTGCGCGCGATCATCGCGCGGGGCCGCGAGGCCATGATCGACTGTGAGCATTTTTTCGATGGCTATAAGGCCAATCCGGATTATGCGCGTGCCTGCGTGAAGGCAGCACTCGCTGAAGGCGCACGCTGGGCGATCCTCTGTGACACGAATGGCGGTACGCTGCCCCATGAGGTTGAACAGATCGTGACGGACCTGACGAAAGACTTCCCCGGAGACCGGCTCGGCATTCATTGTCACAACGATACGGAAAATGCTGTGGCTAATACACTCGCCGCCGTGCGCGCGGGTGTGCGGCAGATCCAGGGCACGCTTAACGGGCTTGGGGAGCGCTGCGGCAATGCCAACATGGTATCGCTCATCCCGACGCTGCTGCTGAAGCCGGAATTGGCCGATCAGTTTGAGATCGGTGTTACGGAAGAGCAGCTTAAAGACCTGACCCATGTGTCACGCACGCTGGATGAATTGCTGAACCGCGCACCAGACAGGTATGCGCCTTATGTGGGCGAGAGCGCCTTCGCATCAAAGGCTGGCATTCACGTCTCGGCGATCCTGAAAAATCCGTCGACCTATGAACATGTGGAGCCCGAAAGTGTGGGCAATAAGCGCCATATCTCGGTCTCTGACCAGTCGGGCCGCTCCAATGTGCTGGCACAGTTTGAGTCTGTGGGCATCGATGTTGATAGCGAAGACCCGCGCATCAACCGCTTGCTCGACCAAGTGAAAGAGCGGGAATATCTGGGCTATTCCTATGACGGAGCGGAGGCGTCTTTTGAGCTTCTGGCGCGTCGGATGCTGGGGCAGGTGCCTGAATATTTCACCGTCAACTCATTCCGCGTCCTTATCGAACGTCGCTACAATGCCGTGGGAGAGTTGGTCACGGTTTCAGAAGCAACGGCAAAGGTCGTTGTAGACGGAGAGCAGTTCATCTCCGTTGGCGAGGGGAATGGCCCGATCAACGCGCTTGATGAAGCGCTGCGCAAGGACCTCGGCAAGTATCAGTCCTATATCGATGAAATCCGCCTGGTGGACTTCAAGGTGCGTATCCTCACGGGCGGCACAGAAGCGGTCACCCGCGTGCTGATCGAAAGCGCGGATGCAGACGGCAACCGCTGGTTCACGGTCGGCGTATCCCCCAACATTGTGGACGCATCTTTCCAGGCCCTGACGGACAGCATCACCTACAAACTGCTGCGCGATGGAGCACCTGCGCCCTTATCGTCAGACAGTCAGGCAACGCTCAAACAGCCTGGACGCTGACCCGCTATTGTTTGGCAGACAGGCTGACAATGAAGTGTCGGATGGACGCCTCCAATTCGCTTTGAGGCACCCGTCTGCTGCTGTGGAGAGCCACCAACGCCGCCTCTGCCAGGACAGCATTGAGAAAGCGCGCTGCGAGTTCAATTGAGGGTACGTCGATCTCGCCGACTTCTTTCGCCGCCTTCAGGCCCGCCGTCATGAGACCGAGGCTCGTTTTGGCCTCCAGGTCTCGCGCCCGCTCCCAACCCAGTACCTGCGGCGCCTGATCAATCAGGATCGTAGCGCTTTGGGGTTTGTCCGCGGACATCTTTGAAAAAGCGGTGGCGCCGGATGTGCATTTTGTCGACCCCGCTAACGACGTCACTGGTATTGATGCCTTTGTGGAGATGGTCGATGAATTCCGGCAAAAGCTTGTGCCAGAGGGTATGTGTTCGCGCGCAAGCGGTGTGGACAGTCATCACAGCTTGTGTCGCTGCGATTGGGCAATACATAGTGAGGGCGATCTGGTAACCGTGGGGTCTGATACGGTTGTCACGAATGATGCCGGGATGATTTCTAAAGTGTACGGGTTCTTCGGACCGCTGCCCGAAAAAGACGCCTGATTTCTAGCCCGGTGCAAACACGCGGAAGCCCGCTTTAGTGGCTTTCGCCAATGGTGGGCTGGGATGAGTGCGAATTCTGAACTAGAGGCAGGCCGACAGGCCATGCTCGGCGGCATCGGCGCTGCGTCAGGATATGCGTTCTGGGGTCTTACTGTCATTTTCTACAAGCAGCTGACCCATGTGTCCCCCTATGAAGTACTGGCACACCGCTCACTGTGGAGCGTGGTCCTGACGGTGGGGCTGATATTCCTCTTCAAGCGTCGGACTGCCTTTTTCGCGGCGCTCACGAACAAGCGCCTTCTCCTCACGCTGAGTGCGACAGGCCTGATCATTGGGACCAACTGGTTCGTCTTCATCTATTCCATCAACGAAGAACGGGTGCTGGAAACGAGCCTTGGCTATTACATCAATCCGCTCATAAGCGTTTTGATTGGTGTTGCGTTTCTGTCGGAAAAACTGACGCGGCCGCAGATCGCCGCAGTCGTGCTGGCGGCGATTGGCGTCATCATTATGACCATTGATTTTGGCGAGGTGCCTTGGATTTCTCTTTTCCTAGCAGTGACGTTCGCCATTTATGGCTATCTGCGGAAGATCACGAATGTTGACCCCCTTGAAGGCCTCTCCATTGAGGTGATCATCCTACTGCCCTTCGCCATAGGCTATCTGGCCTTCATGGAAAGCGGCGAGGGAACAACCCTCATGCACGAAGGGTCCTGGACTGTCTTCCTGCTGATCCTGGCGGGGCCCATGACGGTCATCCCGCTCTTCCTGTTCAATTACGGGGCGCAACGCATTCGCCTCGCCACACTGGGCCTGATGCAATATTTGGCTCCCACGGTTCAACTGGTGATCGCTGTGTGGATGTATGGCGAAACACTGACCGATACTCATCTCGTAACCTTCGGGCTCATTTGGGCGGGGCTCGCGCTCTTTAGCTGGGATACTTGGTGGCGCGAGCGGGAACTCCGTCGCGTCGCACGGGCGGCCTGACCAATCCCAAAGAGCGAATCGTTGATCTGCCTGCCGGACGGGCTTAGCCTTCTTCAAGGCTTGGCCCGAGCCTCCCCCCTCCATTGGGGAAGCATCACACATGTGGGGTACCCAACTCATCGAACCATCTGTTCGAGCAGGCACATAAGGAGGGATTGTGACGACCGCTCGCAATGGAGGTTCTCAAATGAGACTATCTGCACCCATCTATCGATTAAAACGTCAGGCAAAACTCCTGTCGCGCAGAACCGGTGTCCCGGTTAACGAAGCACTTAACCAGATTGCCAAGGAAGAAGGCTATGACAGCTGGAGCCTGCTGGCAAGCCGCTATGCCTCTAAGCGTCCCGCTTCGCACATTTTGTCAGAGTTGGAGCCCGGTGACCTGGTGCTGCTGGGTGCCCGGCCGGAACACGGCAAGACCCTGATGGCGCTCGAGCTCATCACTGAAGCGATGAAAGGTGGTGCGGAGGGTGCATTTTTTACCCTCGACTACAACGAAGCTGACGTTCTGCACCGGCTACAGGCCATTGGGAGCGACACTCAAAACTTAAGCGATGTGTTCATGCTGGACACGTCCGACGATATTGATGCCCATCACATCATTGAGCGGCTGAAACAGAAACCACGCGGCACCGTCGTCGCTATCGACTATCTGCAGATCCTGGACCAACGCCGTAATAGCCCCGAGATCAATCAGCAGATCGCGGCGCTAAGAAGGTTCGCTAAAGAGGTCGGCCACATCATCATTCTAATATCTCAGATAGACCGGAAATATGAGTTGGTGGCAGATGACCTGCCCACACTGGCAGATGTGCGCACGCCCAATCCGGTCGATCTGTCGCTCTTCACCAAGTCCTGTTTCTTAAGTGAGGGTGAAGTGAAGCTTGAGGCCGTCGCCTGACCATACAAACGTCGGAACCGGGACACTTGTTCCGGCTCCGTCACCCGGCGTGTGTCCTTGCTACAGCGCCGCCTCGATCCGCGGCAGCACATCTTCCACCCGGTCCACAACAGCATACTGCGCACGGATGGATGATTGAACGAAGCCTTGATCCATCATGTGGTCGAAGAGGCCGATCAGCGGGTCCCAGAAACCGCTGAGGTTGAGAAAGAGGATGGGGCGGTTGTGACGTCCAAGCTGTGCCCAAGTGAGCATCTCGATGACTTCTTCCAAGGTGCCAATGCCGCCGGGCAGAGCGAGGAAGGCGTCGGCGCGATCAAACATCTTCTGTTTGCGCTCGTGCATGGAACCAACCACCAGTAGCTCACTCACCTCATTATACGCGATCTCCTTGGTCTGCAGAAAATCGGGAATAATGCCGGTAACGTGACCGCCTTCAGCCATCACTGTTCGGGCACAAATGCCCATAAGGCCGATGCCACCACCGCCATAGACGAGCCCCACATCGTGTTGAGCAAAGGTTCGGCCCAGGCTTTCCGCCATTTCGGAGAAGTCTGGCGCGTCCCCTTTGCTTGAGCCGCAATAGACGCAGACGTTTAGGCGGGGCATTCAGTCTCCTGGTTCTTTTTGGTCCGACGGCTTCAAATTGGTGCCGTATTTGCACTCTAACGTTATGATTATTGTTTACTGTGGCCTGCGTCCCAACACGGAACAGGTATTAACCATGCACATGGCTGAAGGAAGCATTTTTCCCCTAGCCAGGTAGCATGGGCCGGTAGAATAGCCCGGCAGAATAACCAAGACGGAAGAAACCGAAAGAGGGGTCTGTGCCTAATGTCATCGCGAAACCTAGCCATTGGCGGTGCGGCAGCCGCAGCAATCATCGCCATCATCGTTGCTTTGTTCCTGTTTATGGGGGGGGACGAAGAAACCGAAACGGTTGCCACGACCCCAGCCGGTCAGGCTCAACAGACCACGCCGACAGAAGAAATCGCTGAGAAAACTGTTCCGACCTTCGACATTGTCCGTGTCGAAAGAGACGGCATGGCTGTGATTGCAGGTCGCTCAGAACCGCGAGCTACGATAACGCTCAAAAGAAATGGAACCGCCATTGCAACCGCCGACGCTGACGGTCGCGGCGAGTGGGTCATCGTTCTGGATGCACCACTTGCGCCCGGCGACGTGGAACTCACGCTGACCGCTCGCAACCCGGACGGTAGGGAGATCGACTCCATCCAGTCTGTATCCGTCTCTGTTCCAGAACAGGAAGGCGGTCAGGCACTTGTCGTGCTTGCAGAGCCCGGCAAGGCCAGCCGCGTCCTCCAGGGTCCAGGTGTTCCATCTGATGCGGGAAACCTGGTGCTGGAAGCCGTTGATTATGATGAGAATGGGAACGTTATTGTTTCCGGCATCACGGAACCAAACAGCACTGTTCGGATTTACCTGAATGACAAACCAATCGGGGATGCCGTAGCAGATGTGGAAGGCCGCTGGGAACTCCGCCCGAATGGCGCAGTGGCGCCCGGCACTTACACCATGCGGATCGACCAGCTGGATGCTAACGGTCAGGTGTCTGCCCGTGTCGAGGTGCCCTTCGAACGCGGTGTGGCGGAGCACGTCCGCCGCCAGATCGCCGAGGGCAAAGTGGTCATCCAGCCTGGCAACAATCTCTGGAACATTGCTCGCCAGCTCTATGGCAGCGGATTTCGCTATACGACCATCTATCAGGCGAATCGGGACCAGATCCGTGACCCTGACTTGATCTATCCAGGACAGGTTCTCTCTACCCCTGCCCAATAGAGCCGTCTTTAGTGCCTTTGGGCGCGGCAGGAACGGGCCCCTTGGCACGAAGGGGCATAGGCCCTAAATAAAGAGAACGCTTGTTTCCCACCCCGGTCGCTCAGGCCGGGGTATTTTCTTCTGCATTCTGCGAAAATCCGAAGCGATAGAGTGAACGGGCATCAGAGGAGGGCGCATGACGCCACGCATTGGGACAATGAGCGAACCGGTTAATCTCTCCTTGCCTCCGAAGACAACCAGTACCTACCGCTCTGTGCTGCCGCTTCTTTGGCCGCAAGGCAGGGCAGATCTGCGCACGCGTGTTGTGCTGGCTTTCATCGCCATGTTTGCTGCCAAGGCGTTTACCGTCTACGCGCCGTTTTTCTATCGCGATGCTGTCGATGTTCTGACAGCCGATGGAGGCAGCACAGCTGCGATTGTCGCGGTGCCGGTCGCTCTTGTGGTTGCCTATGGTGTGGCCCGCATCATGATGATCGCCATGGCACAGTTGCGTGACGGGCTCTTTGCTCGTGTCGGGCAAAACGCCGTGCGGACATTGGCCCTGCGCACCTTCAAGCATATTCATGCCCTCTCTCTCCGGTTCCATCTTGAGCGCCGCACTGGCGGCTTAAGTCGCATTATCGAGCGCGGCACCAAGGCCATCGAGTTTCTGCTGCGTTTTTCCTTGTTCAGCATCTTTCCGACCCTCATTGAGTTGCTGCTTGTCGCCGGTATCCTTTGGTGGAATTTTGACTGGCGCTATGCCGTGGTCACTGGCGGTGTCGTTTCTCTCTATATTGCGTTTACCTACTGGGCGACAGAATGGCGCACAGCCATCCGACGCGAAATGAACGAGCGGGATACAGAAGCCAACACGAAGGCCATTGACAGCCTGCTCAACTATGAGACGGTCAAATATTTCGGCAATGAGGACCATGAAAGTGGCCGCTATGACAAAGCGATGGAAGGGTATGAAGACGCTGCCATTCGCACCTCCACCTCGCTCTCGGTCTTGAATACAGGGCAGACGCTCATCTTCACGTTCGGCCTGATCGCGCTCATGCTGATGGCAGCCTATGGTGTAGCAGCGGGCGATCTCACCGTCGGTGAATTTGTCATGGTGAACGCCTTTATGATCCAGCTGTCGGCGCCGCTTAATCTGTTGGGATCTGTCTATCGGGAGATCCGGCAGGCATTGGTCGACATGGAAACAATGTTCGGATTGATCGCCGTGCCACCCGAAATTGTCGATCAGCCTGAAGCAGAAAAGCTAAAGGTCTTCGGCGGTACAATCCGGTTCGACGATGTCTCTTTTTCCTATGATCCGGATCGCGGTATTCTGAGCCACGTCTCATTTGAGGTGCCAGCTGGCAAGTCCGTCGCGCTGGTGGGCCCCTCGGGGGCCGGGAAATCGACCATCAGCCGCATTCTGTACCGCTTTTATGATGTGCAGGAGGGCTCGGTTACCATTGATGGTCAGGAGATTTCGAGGGTTACCCAGGACAGTTTGCGGGCCGCCATCGGCATCGTTCCCCAGGATACAGTGCTCTTCAACGACACTATTCGCTACAATATTCGCTACGGTCGGCCGGATTCCACTGATGCGGAGGTGGAAGAAGCAGCCCGTCTCGCTCAGATCTCAGATTTCATCGCGGGCTTGCCCAAAGGGTACGACACGAAGGTTGGGGAGCGGGGTCTCAAACTGTCTGGTGGAGAAAAGCAACGGGTGGCTATCGCTCGGACGATCCTTAAAAATCCGCCTATCCTCATGCTGGATGAAGCGACATCCGCACTCGACAGCGCGACGGAGCGCGAAATCCAGACTGCACTCCGCATTATCTCTGAAAACCGCACGACCCTGATCATTGCCCATCGTCTTTCTACAGTGGTGGATGCCGACGAGATCCTGGTTCTTGAAAAAGGCCAGATCATCGAACGGGGTAGCCATCGGGACCTTTTGGGACTGGGTGGGACATATGCAGACATGTGGAACCGCCAACTGGAAGAAGCGGTAGAAACACAAGCGTTAAGTGAACCCCAAAACGCTCCCCAAATCGTCTAAGAGAGCGCTTAACCTCAAGCCGCCGTCGCGGTAAGGTGCCAAAAGGGCGGCGCGGCCGCATAATCCAAAGCGCTTCGCGTTTTATATGAACCACTAAAAGTGCCGAAAAACGCGTAATCTTGGCGCTTTTTTGGGCTCCGATAAAACGCGATACGCTGTAACTCAGGAACCGTCAATGGACGCAATCACCTCTGTTCTCGTGCCAATTCATAAAGAAGGGCACAAGTTCATCCTCATTTTTGCCGCCATCACCTTGCTTCTCTTCCTCCTATGGGAACCGCTTGGCTGGCTCGGCGTGATTTTGACCGCGTGGTGCGCCTATTTTTTCCGCGACCCAGACCGCCTGACCCCGGCGCGGGACGGTTTGCTCATTTCTCCCGCCGACGGTGTGGTTAGTCTCATCACGGAAGCAGCGCCGCCACCAGAACTGGGGCTTGGCGAAATGGCCCGCCCGCGGATCAGCATTTTCATGAACGTGTTCAATTGCCATGTGAACCGCTCGCCGGTCTCCGGCACGGTAACGCGCACGGCGTATCGCCCAGGCCTCTTTCTGAACGCAGATCTCGACAAAGCAAGTGACGACAATGAGCGCCATTCTTTGGTGATCGACACCGCCAGTGGCAAAAGCTATGTCGTGGTCCAGATTGCCGGGCTTGTCGCCCGCCGCATCGTTAATGAAGTGAAAGACGGGGATGCGCTGCAGGCAGGTGAACGCTTCGGCCTCATCCGCTTTGGCAGCCGGGTCGACGTTTACCTTGAACCTGGCGAAGCGCCCTTGGTTTCTGTGGGCCAGACCATGATTGCGGGTGAAACGGTGCTCGTAGACACCAAGTCGGACGAAACCGCAAGGCTTGCAGAAATCCGCTAAGGGGCGGACACTGCAAGTGCGAGCTCTAAGCAGACGGAACAGAGGAGAAGACCATGGCAATCTCTCCATTCGGATCGCGTGACCGCGCGGCAGAGGCCCATCAGCGTCGGAGCCTCAAGACCCTTCCGATCCGCAGTCTCGTGCCAAACAGCCTCACTGTCGTGGCGCTTGGTGCGGGTTTGACGTCTATTCGATTTGGGCTCGATGGGAAATTTGTGCTGGCTGTTCTAGCCATCTGCGTGGCAGCGATCCTCGACGGTCTTGATGGTCGTGTCGCGCGTTTGCTCAAGGGAACAACAAAGTTTGGTGCGGAACTGGACTCCCTTTCAGATTTCCTTTGCTTTGGGGTTGCCCCGGTCATTTTGTTGTACCTATGGACATTGGATGGCCTGGGCGGACTTGGCTGGATTGTGGTGCTGGGGTTTGCGGTCTGCTGCGCGCTGCGTCTGGCCCGATTTAATGTTGCATTGGAAGACCCGGACAAACCTGCCTGGACCGCGAACTATTTTGTCGGCGTGCCCTCACCGGCGGCGGCTGGTCTCGTCATGTTGCCGCTCTATCTCTCTTTCATCGGTGTTGATTTCCTAAAAGACGTGCCGGTGCTGGTAGCGGCCTATGTCGCGGGAATTGCCTTTTTGATGGTGAGCAAGATCCCAACCTTCTCCGGCAAACGGCTGGGGATGCGGGTGCGTCGCGATGAAATGTTACCCGTCCTGTTGGGTGTTGCTCTTTCTGTTGCGGTGCTCTTCAGCTATCCCTGGATTACTCTGAGTGTGCTTGCAGTCGGGTACCTGGCTTTTCTGCCTGTCAGCACGATGCGCTACCGACACCACCAAAAGCGAACCGCCTTCGTGTCCGGTGATGACGAAGACGAGTTTCTGGCAGACTCAAAGTAAAAGGCCCCGCTTCATCAGCAGGGCCTTTCTATCCAAACAACTCAGCAATCTTGCTCGCGTGCCTATTCGGCGGGCTGAGAGTGTCGCCAGTTTTCCGGGTCTTTACGCAGGAAGCGACGTTCCTGGAAGGACCGTTTAAAGTGGCTGGGCGCAACCAGCAGAACCGGAACCAGGACCAGGGTCAGCAGTGTTGAGAAGCCAAGGCCAAAGATGATTGCGGTTGAAAGCTGCACCCACCAGGCGGCAACGGGACCACCATAGGTTATCTCTCGGGCAAAGAAGTTGACGTTCACCTGAATAGCCATGGGAAGCAGACCAAACATGGTTGTAATCGTCGTCAGCAGAATAGGCCGCAAACGCTGCCCGGCTGTTCGCAGGATCGCTTCAATTTCATCCATTCCGTCCCGCAGCAGGCGTTGATAAGTGTCGATCAACACAATCGAGTTGTTCACCACGATCCCGGCAAGCGCCACGACTCCAGTCCCCGTCATAATGATGGAGAAGGTCTGCCCAGTCACCATCATGCCAAGCAGCACGCCAACCGTTGAAAGCACAACCGTTGAGAGGGTCAGAACAGAAAAATAGAAGCTGTTGAACTGTGTGAGCAGGATGATGAACATCAGGAAAAGCGCCGCGAGCATGGCTTTGCCGAGGAAGTCACCAGCTGCGGCTTGTTCCTCGTTTGCACCGCGGAATTTGACGGTGACACGAGGGTCAATGGTCTGTGTTTTCACCCACTCTTTTAGTTCCGATACTTTGGCATCGACATTTATTTTGACGCCTGTTTTGGGATCAATGCCCGTATTGGCCTTGATCATGTAGCGTCGGTGCCCGTCGATGCGTTCAATGGTGGAGACCTGTTGTTGTGGTTCCCGCGAGACAAAATTGCTGATGGGAATCAATCCGTTATTGGTGCGGATACGCAGCTGATCCAGCTGCGCCACGCTTCTGTATTCGCTCGGATAACGGACACGAATATCAACTTCGTCTTCTGCATCGTCAGGCCGATAATTGCCGATAAGGATGCCATTGGTGACAAGTTGCACGGTAGCACCGACGGTCGTGATGTCGGCTCCAAACCGGCCCGCCATCTCACGATCAACGGACAATACCCATTCAATTCCGGGCAGAGGCCGCGAGTCTTCCACATCAATCAGACCAAGGTCCGTAGTGTCAACATATTGCCGAATGAGTTCCGTGGTGCGTGAGAGCGCACCCACATCGTCTGAGGTCAGCTCAATCTGAATGTCCTTGCCCGTCGGCGGACCGTCTTCGCGTTTGCGCACCTCGACAGTAATACCCGGAATGTCTGCAGAGCGCTGTCTGATCTCTTCAAGGATGATGGCGCCTTTGCGACGTGTTTCATACTTGTCGAGTTCGATCATCATCTCAGCGATCAGGTCGGCAGGGCGATCGCCACCCTGGCCGGGGCCGCCGCCGCCAACAGAGGTACCGGCTTGGGAGAAAACAGTTCTCACGCCTGCTGTTGACAGGGCGATCTCCTCAACCTCCTGAGCGAGACCCTGCATATCGGTCGCCGACAGGTTGCCCCGTGCACCCACCAAGATGATTGCTTGCTCAGGCTCAGTATCGACAAAAAACTCGACACCGTTCCCGAAGGAGCCATAAGCAACCATCGTAACGATAAGAATGACGCTGGCACCGCTTAGGACCAGGAGGGGGTGATGAACCAGTTTGTCCAACATCCGAACATATGACCCTGTCAGTCCGGGAAGCAGTCGCACGTCGCCGGTTTCGGCGCCTGCAAGCATTTTTAGAATATCGCTGTCCTGATCTTCTGTTTTGCCTACCAGCGACCCAAGAACGGGCAGGAAGAGCATGGCTGTAACGAAGGAGGCGGTCAGGACCACAATCAATGTGATCGGAAGGTAGGACATAAACTCGCCGCTAACCCCTGGCCAGGCCAGCATAGGCAGGAACGCCGCGAGGGTCGTTGCTGTGGAGGAAGCAATCGGCCAGAACATGCGTTTTGCGGCAAGTGAGTAGGCCTCGAGACGATCCAGGCCTTCTGCCATTTTCCGGTCGGCATATTCGACAACTACAATAGCGCCGTCGACCAGAATACCGACGGACAGAAGCATCCCGAACATCACCATCATATTCACGGTCATGCCCATGATTGACATGAAGAGAAAGCCAATCATGAACGAGGTCGGGATGGCGATACCCACTAGGATCGAGGAGCGCATGCCCAGTGCCGCAACACAGACAATCATCACCAGCGCAATCGCCGTGATGATGGAGGCCTGGAGAGAACCGAGTGCCCGGAAAATCCAGGTTGATGCGTCCAGCGTGTAGTTCACTTGAATCTCGTCTGGCCAGCTCTCCGAGAAAGTCTCGACGATTTCGATAACCTGCTGGTTGTTATCGACGATGTTTTCACCGATACGCTTTGTGATCTGCAAAGCGATGGCTGGCTGACCGTTGAAGCGGGCATAGGAGTCCACATCCTTAAAGGTTCTGCGAATATCAGCGACGTCAGAAAGGGTGACGACACCATCGCCGGATACTTTGATGGGAAGGTTGAGCACATCGTCCCTGTCTTCAAAAAGACCAGGCACCTTCACAGAAAAGCGACCTTCTCCAGAATCGACAGCGCCAGCAGCAACCAGACGGTTATTGAGCGATACGGCGTTGATCAGCTCAGATTGGGAGACGTCGTAAGACTCCATGCGAGCTGGGTCGATGATGACTTCAAGCAGTTCCTCCCGGTGTCCAACAAGCTCAGCCTGCAAGACGGTCGGTACATTGCCTTCAATTTCATCTTGTAGGGCGCGGGCATGTTGAAACAGCGTGCGCTCAGGCACATCGCCGGAAAGGGTGACAATCAGAACAGGGAAGAGGGAAGTGTTAAACTCCCGAATGATGGGCTCTTCCGTGTCCCCAGGCAGCTCCGCCTGGGCCAGGTCAACTTTTTCACGCACATCGGCAAGAGCGGAGTCTTTGTCGAAGCTCACGTCAAACTCGAGGATGATCCCGGCGTGACCAGTCGACGCGATAGCGGTTAGTTCATCAAGGCCCTCGATAGAACGAAGTTCGGTCTCCATGGGTTTGATGAGCAGCCGCTCTGCGTCTTCCGGGGAGATACCCTGGTGGACGATAGAGACATAAAAAACCGGGATCTGAATATCCGGGTCGGCTTCTTTTGGTATGGAGATGTAGGCCGATACGCCAGCGAGCACCATCAGAACCATCAAGGTCATGACGGTTCTTGTGCGCGCTATGGCAGCATCAATGAAGCTGTTCATGAGGCAGCTCCCATCTCGTCTTCATAGGTCACATCCACGGTCTGCCCAGGGACCACAAAGTCCTGCCCTACTGTGATGAGTTTCACGCTCGTTGGCAGGCCAGTGACCCAGACACCCTCGGGATCATCGGCCAATATTTGTACGCGCTGGAAGTACACGACATTGTTTTCATCCAGAATTCTCAATCCGATGGTCCCAGCATCATCCAGGCCCAGGATGGAAGGTGGCACACGGTGCGCCATAACCTCTGCACTCGGGACGCGGATTTCAGCTGTGACGCCGGAGCGAAGCTTCCGCTCAGGATTTGGAACCTCCAGCTCAACGCGGAAGGTGCGTGTTGCTGGATCTGCTGTGGTGGATATGAAGCGCACTCTGCCTTCGACGGTCTCCCCGGTTACCAGAGTAGCGACGCCGAGTGTGCCTTCCTGAAGCTTATCGACGTCGGTTTCGGAAACTTGGCCGATCACCAGAAATGGATCCATGTCGACGATCGTTGCGCACGGCTGCGATACCTGAAGATAGTCGCCCACTTCAACAGGCCGCGCATCCAGCACGCCGTCAAATGGAGCGAGTATTCTTGTGTGACTGAGCTCCACTTCCTGCTGCTTCACCTGCGCCCTTGCGGCATCATAGGCAGCTTGAGAAGCCGCCGCCTGCGTTTCAGACCGGTGGCCCCGTGCGGCCAGCTTCTGCGCGGCATCAAGTTCGAGCCAGCGCTGGCGCATGAGGGCTTCTGCTTCTGCCATACGGGCATCGCGCGCGTTAAGGGACAAACGGCAGATCACCTCGCCTTTTTCCACTGTCGAGCCTTTCTCGACCGGCAGCTCGACGATGGTGCCCGATGTTTCGGCTCTCACCTGAACAGACCTGACAGCCTCGGTTCGGCCCCGAATGACAACTTCGGTATTGCGAGATTCAGCATGGAAGATCGCGGCCCGAACTTTAGGGATCCGTGCAGCGGTCTCTTCGGAGTCGGTGGGCTCAATGATTTCGCCATTTTCGTTGACCTCAACGACCTCAGCATCGCCATTGCCGATCTGGCCTGACAAAACCCATGCACCAATGATAGCTGCAATAATCAGCGCCAATATATGGGAACGCCGCAAGCTCATCTTAGTCAACCTTCTGTTTTTAGCCGCTCAGTGGGCTCAATTGTCAATGGATGCATCGACATGTCGTTTCAGAATCCGGCGTTTGTCAGCGCACCGGCTCCACCTCGTTGTTACGCACCGGGTCTTCCACCAGATGTCTGTTCTCTTCGATAAACTTCAGGGAAGCTGTCATAACCGCTTCCCCATATCGCCGGACGAACTCTTGTCCGGGATTTACGCAACTGTCTTGTTCCGACTGAAGCTCTTGCAGTTCACTTTGAATACCCTGGACACGGTCTTCAAGCAGACTGGTCACCCGCTCGGGCGACAACATATCAGCGAAGAGCATTACAAAGAGAAACTCTGACTTGAAGCGATCTTCTGCCAGAGGCCTGGCAAGCGCCAGTTCGAGCTTCCGCCGACCTTCAGCCGTGATTGAATAGATTTTCTTGTCCGGTCGCCCACCTTGTTGCTGGGATATACACGTGAGCAATCCATCATCAGTCAGGCGGGTGAGGGCAGGATAGATAGAACCGAAACTCGCCTCATGGAAATGAGAAAAGATGCCGGTCTCAAACATTTTTTTGATCTCATATCCCGTGGCGTCACCGAGATCCAGTGCACCAAGGCAGAGTATTTTGACGTCCATTCTTCCATTAAAGCCTCATAGGGATGAAATGAGGCTTCCACGCTGTTTTGGGGGCTGCGTATCGTGGCTATATATAGGATCGATATATCACACGCCAAGTCGCAACAAGGAAGAAATTGTAAAATTTTGTAACGAAATCAGGGGGCTGCCAGCGGAGTCTGGCTCTTCAGGACCTAGTCAATCGACATGGCGTCGGTCAGAGAGCGCTTTGGACCGCGCTGCATCACCGCGCGACCGTGAACGACGCGAAGCTGGCCACTTTCTAAAGCGCGGGAGCGCGCGAGCCAGACTTGGCCTTCCGCCATGAGCGTGTCCACATAGGTACGCGAGAAGGAACCCGATTTGAGGCTTTCGACCATCGCTTTCCAGCCGGTCTGAATGGCTGAGATATAGCTGCTGGTGATGTCGTCCATGGATTTTACATCGAAGCGCAGTTCCAGGAGCAGTTCTCGATACTCGTCTGCTGTCGAGGGATAGGGTTTGGCTGGTTCTGCCTGGCGCCATTCAATAACGGACTTGTTCTCTGTCGCTCTGTTGGCGAGGACGAAGTCGGTGAACACGAAAGAGCCATTTGGGCAAAGGGATTCGCCAATCACTGAGAGGGCCTGTTTCCTGTCATCGAGGAAACAGAGGAACTCTCTTGCGACAACGATATTGTAGAGGTCCTTGTCCAGAACCTTATCAAGCTGCTTTGTATCAAAAGAAAGAATTGATGCTTGCTCCGTGACATCTGTCGCTTCGGAGACTTTGTGAGCTGCAGCGGCTAGATCCTCGTCGCGTTCAAACCCATGCACCGTCGCGCCAAGTGTGGACGCCATATGGCGCACACTATTGCCAAGACCGCCACTCAAATCGGCTATCAAAATGTCGGATGAAGGCTTGGCTGCCTCGATCAAGTCGAGCGTCATGGAATCACCGCCGGGCAGTGAGTTGCCGTCACCCCATATGCTTTGAATGATCTGAAGGCGCTCTGCGACAGGGTCGATGGGGGCGGTGTCAGCAGGGTCAATATGCATACGCGGCTTCTTGGCAGGGGGCTCAGGGGGGTGCGAAGCAAACTCTTCGCCATCCCACCAAGCTCGGACACGCGACCACAGCTGAACGTACCCGTCATCATCCACCGGTTGTTTCGTCGAGGCTTGTTTTGGGTGTGGTGTAGGAGCGCTCGTTTTCGTTTTCGCTTTGACCTTCGCTGCGATGGCTGGAGCCTTACTGTTTTGGGCTGTCAATCGTTTTTCCGGGTGCTGGCGGAGAAACGTGGTCAGCGCCTCGGTATGTTCGGTGCTGAGTTTTCGCATGCGCTTGAAACGGTCGATCGCGCTCGGCGACATCTCCGACAGGCCGGTTAGGAACTCCCGCTGGGAAAGTTTTCGAAGCTCCGCTGAGCTGATTGTGGCTAGTTCAGACATCAATCAAGTGTTTCGTCGCAGTTCCGGCGCCTTGTCACTCATGTGCTCAGCTGCCCCAATTAGATGAAACCATGCCTTTATTTGATTAATATTTCATGAGAGGTGCAAAAACACACCTTTTTTGCCGGTGATCGAACACACAGTGCGTTTATTTTTTCTCCAAATACAAAGAACTATTGAAGGAAGCCCGCCTGTCGGGGCACGCTCTCACAAATCAGAACGAAAGATCAGGTTTTTCGCCGCAGCGAGAAACCACCAAGTCATAGGCATGTAAAGTGAAGTGGAGTGGGGCACCTGAATAGTATTTGGCCAAGCGATACCAGTCAAAGATATCCTAGACTGGTGCTCGTCGTTTGGGTGGTCCTGTTTTTAGGAATGATCGCGGGCGGCAAGAACCTCACCGTATCGTTCGACACCCGCATATTCTATTCCGAGCAAAACCAGTTGTTGCAGCAGCTGCGTGGTTTTGAGCGCAAGTTCTCTCACAATAACAATATCCTGTTTGTGATCAGTCCCCGCGACGAACGTGACGGACGAATTGCGACAGTTGAAACACTGGAGGCGCTGGTCGATATTACGGACCAGGCTTGGCGCCTCCCTCATTCCACTCAAGTAGAGAGCCTCTCGAACTTCCCGCGCATTGTGTCAGATGAGGACGCTTTCTCAGTATTGGAGATGGTCCCGTCATCTGGGCGACTCACACCAAGCGCAGCGGCGGCGATTGAGCGAGAGGCCTTGAACGATCGGCTGGTCGTTAATCGGCTGCTTTCAGCCGATGGTCGGACGACCGGTGTCAATGTCAATTTCAGACTGCCACAGTCTGCTTCGTCCGAAGTGCAGGAGATAACCGAGGCAGCACATCAATTCGTTCAAAAGATTGAAGCGGACTATCCACATTTGCAGGTGCATCTGACCGGCAACGTCATGTTGATGACAACCTTCAATGAGGCCTCACATGTTGATGCCCAATTGTTGGTACCGGTTGCGCTGATTGTTGCGGCAATCATCGTCGCCGTATTTTTGCGGTCGCGAAACGGGACCATTGCTGTTCTGTCTATTCTGGGGGTTGCGAGTCTGGCCTCCATGGGAATTGCCGGCTGGTTTGGCCATATCATTACACCCGCATCAATCGCAGCACCCATCATTGTGATATCGATCGCTCTCGCATCGACCATCCATGTGGTCATTGCTGTGAAACATGAGCTGGCATCTGGTGCCGACAACAAAACCGCAATCAAACAGGCCATCAGAACAAACGCCGCCGCTGTCGGACTGACAAATCTCACAACAGCCGTCGGCTTCCTTGCCATGAACAGGGCAGATGCCCCTCCGCTCAATGATATGGGGAATATCGTCTTTGCGGGCATTGTTCTGAGCTATTTGCTCACCTTCACCTGGTTGCCCGCCGTTCTGACATTATTGCCGATGAAGCCCTCGAAAGACCGCTCCGGGGCTTTGATGGCTGCTGTCGGGCGCAGCATCAACCGGCTTCGCTGGCTCCTTCTGATCATGGTGACCGCAGGTGTTTTGGCCACTATTGGCGGATTGGGGCAAATTCGGTTGGATGACGATTTTGTGCGCTATTTCGATGACAGGTTCGAATATCGTGTTGCGTCGGACTTTGCAGAAGAGCGCCTCACAGGTCTCAACATTATGGAGTTCGACCTGGAGACCGGTATTGATGGTGGCGTGTATACGCCGGAATACCAGCATTTTTTGGCTGATTTCACCGGCTGGCTTGGCGAACAGCCCGGCGTTGCCAGCATTGCTGACATCTCAGAGATCACGCGGCGCATTCATAAAGCAATGCGGGTTGAGGAAGAACCTTCGCGCGATGGAATTCCCGACAATGCCGATCTGATCTCTCAGTATTTTCTGCTGTACGAATTATCGCTGCCTTATGGCGCATCCATGACAGATAGGATCAATGTCTCGCGAAGCGCCAGTCGGGTGACAATCATCATGCGGGGGCTCACATCGGGCGAGATCCGGAATTTGCACCAACGCGCAACCGGCTGGCTGGCGATGCATGCACCGGGGCAGGCAGCGACAACGGGCATCAGTATCAATGTCCTGTTCGCCTACCTCTCCAATGACAATATCCGGTCGATGATTACCGGGACATTCGTGTCCATCCTGATTATCGGACTGATCATCGCCTTCGCTCTGCGCAGTTTTGCATTCGGTGCTTTGAGCCTTGCGACCAACCTGCTGCCCGCAATAGTCGGGTTTGGGCTCTGGGGCTATTTTATTCAGGATATCGGTATCGCGGGCGCGGTAATCACTACAATGACATTGGGGATTGTGGTGGATGACACAATTCACTTTCTGATGAAATATCGACGCCAGCGCGCGGCTGGTGCGTCGTCCGCTGCGGCAATTGAAGCCGTATTTTCAACGGTGGGCGTTGCGATGGTCATTACCAGTGTGTCACTTGCGGCAGGATTTATTGTGCTGTCTCTGTCCGGGTTTCAGATCAACCGATCGCTCGGCATTCAAACTTCCATCATTGTTGTGGTGGCCCTCGGCATTTGTTGGTTCCTATTGCCGCCCTTGCTACGGTTATTAGATAAAGGTGGCAGTGAAATTGCAAGTCTAGGTAAGGAGTGATCCGAAACGAAACGTCACTAAGGCCTTGCATATCTATAGTTAAGCTTGGAAATTTGTAACCAAATCGGATTCGGATGTTCTATATTGAAACGGCAAAATTAGTTTTGCTCATCGGGGAATAGTAATAATGCGTACATATGAGCAGCTCACGGGCGCCAAAGGCCGAAAGGTTTTTTACCGCGCTGAACGGTATCGGGCTGACCACCTCTTTAAGGACATCGTACCTGCCGTTGATTTGGGGGGCGACCGGGCCGCACTGAAAGATGTGTCGATGACAGGGCTTGCCGCGCAAAGCGGCGAGCTGGATTATTGGGATGGTCGGCTAGGGGATGAAATCCCGGTACGTCTGTGCATCGCAGACGACACACTTTATGAAGGCTCAGGCCGGATCCGTCGCATTGAACCAAGTGGCGTTCGCACGACTGTCGCTGTTGAGCTGACCACCGGCTATATCGACATTCCGGCCGTGGTGACGGATCACGACCAGTTTCTTTTGTCCCGCGCGCTTTCTGATCCTCAGTTTGGGACAGCCTCAAACATCCTGCCTGAGTACCAGGAG
Organism: Parvibaculum sp.; assembly: GCA_002695905.1. Lineage (GTDB taxonomy): Bacteria > Pseudomonadota > Alphaproteobacteria > Parvibaculales > Parvibaculaceae > Mf105b01. The sequence continues at coordinate 20,374 of NZQM01000171.1, read as the reverse complement.
CTTGCCGCGGAGATCATTTATCTGTTCCGCTCCTACCGGGATTTGCTCTCTCGCTTTGAGGAGAGGCTTGGTGATGTGTCAGAAGAAGACAGGGCAAAGCAACTTCATGAAGCCCTTGTCGCGTGTGAAGACAAGATGGTCCCGCAGTGGAAAGAGTTGTGGTATCGCGGCAATGACATCACATTTCCGATGCTGGGCGACCCCATCGCGCTTGCTGAGCATAAACGCTATACCGAACAAGTTTTGACGCCCGACTTTATGCCAGGCCCTGTGATGCGCCGCTGTTACGAGAAGCCGTTGGGCTATCCTGGTGACTATCAGATTATGAACTACGTTTATCGGTGGGAAAAAGTCGGCGACACACCCTACGAGAAACTGTTGCATCGCATCGGGATTGAGACAGGCGAATGTGTTGGTACCCGCCTGCGCATGACCCAGAAATTCATTGGCGAAAAGGTCCGCGAAACCGCTGGCAGCGATGTGATGAACATCACCAACCTTGGCTGCGGATCAGCTTACGAAGTTGCCGAGTTTCTGAAGACAGATACTTTGGCCCGGCCGGTCAACTTCACGCTGATCGATCAAGATCATGATGCTCTCTCCTATGCTTATGAGCATGCACACCCGCAGGTGGTCCGTCATGGTGGCAAGGCGCGGATACAATGCCTGCAAGCGTCTTTTGCGCAGCTGTTGAAGGCTGGGCCGCTGTTCAACTCACTGCCCCCTCAGGACATGATTTACAGCCTGGGGCTTTATGACTATCTGTCCGCGCGGCGCGCGAAGGCATTGACCCACGATCTGTACGATCAACTGGCTCCCGGCGGATACATGGTGCTCGCCAATGTGAAAACGGGTCGAGAGACGTGTATGTGGCCGCTTGAATTCATCACCGACTGGAGCCTGGTCTACAGGACGGCGGATGAAATGTGGGACATGGTGGATGGTCTGGACTGTGAGCGGATTTCGCTTGAAGAAGACAAGACCAAATGCGTTTACGTCATGACTGTGCGCAAGCCAGAGTGAAGCTGGCGCTGTTGGCGACCGGTCAGGTCGCCCAGCGCATACCGTCTTCAGACGGGGCGTCAACGAAACGGCTGCGGGGGAATGTGACCCGCACATTCGTCCCGGAGCCTTTTCGGCTTTCCAAACGCACGTCGCCGCCATGCAGTGCCATGATTTTCCGCACGAGCGGCAGGCCAAGACCTGTTCCCTGCTGCGTTCTGCTCATCGCATTTTCGACCTGCACGAAGGGTTCGAAGATCCGTTCAATATCATCCTCGTCAACGCCGATGCCCGTGTCTTCGATTTTGAGCTCAAGCTCTTCGGCGTCTGTAAGTCCGAGCTCGACGCTCACCTGGCCACCTTCAGGGGTGAACTTCAACGCGTTTGAGGTGAGGTTGATAACCACCTGATTGAACAGGCGCGGGTCAGCCAATAGCCAGGGAATGTCATCGCGAACCCGGAATGTCAGTTTGATCTTTAATTCACTCGCGCGCGGCCGGAACATGCGCATTGTTTGGTTGAGCGCTTCCACAGGATCAAGTGCGTCCTCGTCCAGTTCCAGCTTGCCAGCTTCAGCTTTTGACAGATCCAGAATGTCATTGATGATGCTGAGAAGATGCGAGCCGCTATTGCGAATGTCTCCTGCATAGTCCGCATACCGTTCATTGTTGATCGGCCCGAACATCTGCGTAGCGATGATTTCCGAAAAGCCGATAATCGCGTTCAAAGGCGTGCGTAGCTCGTGGCTCATGATCGCAAGAAAGTCGTTCTTGGCGCGGTTCGCGGTCTCTGATTGTTCCAGAAGCTCCTCAGATCGTTCGCGTTCTGATTTCAACCGTTCATTGTCCACAAAAGCAAAACGCATTTGGCGTTCATGCACATAGGTCAAGAAACTACAGGTCGCAATGGCCAGAAGCATGAATGCGGTATTGTTGATCAACACGTTCTCTGGTTGAGGATTGATAAACAGCACCACCACCTCATAGGCCGTGAATGTGGCCAGGGCCCAAGCGAGCGAAAACACAAAATTCAGACGCCAGAGACAGGCACTGAAGCAAATAATGGCAATCAGGCCACCATAATAAAGGTAACTGCCAGGCGCATCTGCCAACGCGATCATGGCAACAACACCAAGCCCAGGTGTCGCCATAGAAAAAGAGAGCCAGAACTGATGTCGGTGGCTAAACCAGGGCGCATATGAGAGGGCGACGATCCCGAGAAGAAGCGGGCAGACGATGCCGAGTCTGATAAACCAAGCCTGATAAAGAATGTCAGGGACGATAAAATAGTCGAGTATGCCAAAGGCTGCCATGATGACAGCACCCGCCACGATGCAAAACCGCGTGAACCCGATCTGTCGTTCGTAATTGTCCTGTCGATATGCTTCTTCGGCCTTGTGGTCTAGGAAGCCCATTCTGATCGGGTGCATATCGTAGGATAAACCCGATCCTGTCGGTGCCTCGTCGCCGCCTCCACGGGCCCGATTGGAGAGTATCGGTGGTGCGTGCCCACCCTCACCCAACTCGGTAAGTCCTTCTTGGCGACTATGCATGTGTTAAAATGTCCCCGGCCTCAAACAGAGAATGCAGATTTATTTAACCTTCTACTGTTGAGAAGATAATTTGCCGTTAATCAACCGCGTTCGTGACCTGCTGGCGGTCACATCTTGATCTTTTGTTAACGTATGGAGAATGGCAGCTGTAAAATATGGCAAAAGGTCTTAAGAGTGGTGGCACTCAGGGTCAGCAATGATCGACGAAGTATTAAGAGGGGTATGAGTGATTCAAATTTATGTTGATGGGGATGCATGTCCGGTTAAAGACGAGGTGGAGAAAGTCGCCGAACGGCATGGGCTGACGGTCTTCATCGTCAGCAACTCCGGCATGCGGCCGCGCCGTCATCCACTTATTCAGCAAATTGTTGTGCCTGAAGGACCAGATGTTGCTGACGACTGGATTGCAGAACGCGCAACAGAAAATGACATTGCGATAACCGCCGATATTCCATTGGCGGGACGCTGTCTTGAGAATGGGGCAAAGGTGATCGGCCCGACGGGCAAGGTTTTCAGCGAAGAAAATATCGGCATGGCGCTTGGCATGCGGGAACTAAAACAGCATTTGCGGGAAAGTAATAATACGCAGACCCATAATGCGGCCTTCACAGCACGGGACCGGTCGCAGTTCCTGAACACACTGGAGAACGAAATACAGGCGCTCAAACGACGTGGTGCAGGATGATGCACTGATCTATCAACTAGCGAAGAGCGTAGAGAAGGGGTGTCCAAAAGGCAGCGGAGTGAAACTTGCCCAGACCGACCGATTTGACGTCGTTTCCGTTTGGCGGGGCCGCCATCGTTGTGGGCGCAACAGGTGGCATTGGGCGCGCGCTTGTGCGAGCGATGACACGATCAGGCCGGTTTTGTGAGGTTAGGGAGTTCGGGCGGTCTACAAGTCCGACCCTCGACCTGCTTTCTGAAGAAAGCATCCAAGCCGCTGCTGCGTCAATAGCTCATTCAGGGGCGCAACCCAGGCTAGTTGTTGATGCAACCGGCATGTTGCATGGGAGTGGATTGATGCCAGAAAAGAGCCTCTCTCAGCTCGACGGCGCACAGCTGGCGCAGCTCTTTGCGGTCAACGCAATTGGTCCTGCATTGTTAATGAAGCACTTCCTTTCACTATTGCCGAAAGAGGGGAGGTCCGTCTTCGCGACGCTCTCCGCAAAAGTTGGAAGTATCGGTGATAATCGGATCGGTGGTTGGTATGGGTATCGCGCTTCCAAGGCGGCTCTTAATCAATTCGTCCGAACAGCAGCAATAGAGTTGAAAAGACAGAAGCCTTCAGCCGTTTGCGTTGCACTTCACCCGGGCACTGTCGCGACTAACCTTTCCTCACCATTTGCTAAGAACGGTTTGACGCTACAGTCGCCAGAAGACGCAGCAGAGCGACTTTTGAAAACTATTGACGGACTATCGGCAGATCAATCAGGGGGCTTCTTCTCATATAAAGGGGAAGCCTTGCCCTGGTAGGGGCAATCAGAGGTTGCGTGCCGCCGCAGCGCCAGATGCCCATGCCCACTGGAAATTGTAGCCACCAAGCCACCCGGTGACATCTACCACTTCTCCGATGAAATAGAGGCCGGGCACAGACCGGGCCTCCAGCGTTTTGGGTTGCAAAGCTTTGGTGGCGACCCCGCCTACCGTGACTTCGGCAGTGCGATAGCCTTCGGTACCAGAGGGGGTAGGGGCCCAGCACTGAACCTTGTCGGCGAGACCCCTCAGGCGCTCATTCGATAGATCAGCAAGGCGTCGGTACCCCTTTAGATCATCTGTCAGGCACATTGCCAGGCGTTTGGGAAGGAACTCCGACAAAGCAACACCGATGTCCGTCTTGGCGCGCGCTTCGCGCATATCTGTAAGCAGGGCCAACAGATCGACATCCGGAAGCAGATTGATCTTTAGCAAAGTGCTTTCCTGCCAATAGGAGGAGGCCTGAAGAATGGAGGGGCCGCTCAGACCTCGATGTGTGAAGAGCAGCGCTTCCCTGAATGAGGTGCCGCCCGTCGAGACCTCCGCGTCAACCGACACGCCCGGAAGCGCTGCATGCGCGTCCTTCCATGTCTGATCGAAGGTGAAGGGCACGAGTCCCGGACGGGTAGTAACAAGAGGAAGGTCAAACTGTTCCGCAATCTGGTAGCCGAAACCGGTTGCTCCCATTTTCGGGATTGATTTCCCTCCGGTTGCAACAACAAGCGATCCGCATGTTAGCGCGCCACCGTTTGTCTCGATGGTAAACCCTCGCTCATTCTTCGCAACGGAGTTGATCTCCGATTGCAGTCTGATCTCCGCCCCACCTTTGGCACATTCGGCGAGCAACATGTCGATGATTTGTTGGGAGGACCCATCACAGAATAACTGACCAAGGGTCTTTTCGTGATAGGCAATGCCGTACGCTTCCACAAGAGCAATGAAGTCGTCGGGAGTATAGGCACTCAAGGCATTTCGGGCGAAATAGGGGTCGGCGGACAGAAAGCGCTCTACCTGAGTATGGATGTTGGTGAAATTACACCGGCCGCCACCTGAGATGCGGATCTTCTCTCCTGGCTTTTTCGCGTGATCGAGAACCAGCACACTGGGGCCCCGTTGGCCGACCATGCCGGCGCACATGAGGCCAGCGCCACCGGCTCCCAGAACAATCACATCGAAATAATCAGACATTTGATCTGCCGCGGCGTGTGCAAGGACAAGGAAGAGAACGCACTCTGGCTCTTACCGGTCTTTGAGGTATTTTTCCAGAACTGCTTCCAATCCTGTTGCGGAGGCAACATGCACATCGTGCTGGGGAAAGGGAAATTCAATCCCTTCTTCACGAAACAGGTCCCAAATAGCGAGCCGAATGTCGCTGGCAATATTCACCATGCCTTTCTCCGGATCCGTCACCCAGACGCGGAGCTCCAGATTGACCGAAGAGTCGGCGAATTCGGTAAGGCGTACCTGTGGATCATGCCCTGGATCTTTGAGAACGCGGGCGTGATCGTTTGCCGCCTGGACCATCAAGGCCATCGCTTTGCGCACGTCAGAGCCGTAGGAGATTCCCAGCCCGATTTTGACCCGCACTGCTTTGTTGCTGTGAGACCAATTGATCACCTGTTGTGTGATGATGTCCTCGTTGGGGATCAGATATTCTTTGCCGTCACGGGTGGCCACAGTGACGTAGCGGGCCCCCATTTTGTCGATCCACCCATAGGCGTCACCAACCTCAATCACATCGCCAGGCTTGAGCGAGCGGTCAAGAAGCAGAAGGATCCCACTGAACAGGTTGGAGATCACTTTTTGCAGTCCAAACCCCACGCCAATACCAACGGCGCCGGAGAAGATAGCAACAACGGAAAGGTCAATTCCTACGCTTGTCAACGCGACGACAATTGCGAGCACAATAAAAATTATGCGCAGTAACTTCACCAGCAGAACACGCGCAGACGGCGTGACCGCTGACATTGACCGCATCCGATCATCAATCAGGCGCAGCAGCACGGAAGAGATAATGAGAAACGCTGCGAGAATGAGAAGGCTGTTGATCGCCCCTAGTGCAGAGACTCGCATGTCGCCTGCTTGAAAGGCGGCGCTGTCTAGAAAAGTGCGAAGGGGATCAAGCCAGCCAAGAATTGCCAGGGCAGCGACCATCCAGATGACTGTCGCAATAATGGGCGACCAGGGCGATTGATTAAGGAAGCTGCTAACGAGGCGAATGACAACCCAGGCGGTAAACAGGTTGCCCACCACCCGGAAGAGACCGGCGGGGTGGTCCAACTGAACGAGGACCGCGAAGAGGGCCCATACGAGCGCCATCGCCGTGAGCGGCAGAATGAGCGGCTGCAGTCTTTCTGCTGGTTTGGCCAAAAGCCGGACCCGCTTTGCACGCTCTGCCATCGCATCCATCGGCGTCGCGAGGAGGCGTTGGGCAAGGAATGCTGCAAAAAGTGCTGACGCCAGCAAGATCAATTGAATGAGGGACGGCCAGGTAAAGACCTGTGTCTGCAGCCAGGTGTCCGCGGAACTCAATGCAGCAGTAAGACCGTCGAGCAGCTCTGACCATTCCATCAACAACAGGCCTCCAAGGCATCTTTGTTACAGCGTAATCTGGTCGGGAAAAGGGAACAAGGTGTCCCTTGGGGACAAAGATGTTAGGTTTCGGAAAATAAAAGCATGAACTCGGGGGCATCATGTCAAAATCCGCTGTGCGACGTCTTCAAACGGTTACGGTGTTTACCGCACGCAAAATCATCACCATGGACCCCTCTCTTCCTGAAGCGACCGCCGTTGCCGTATCAGAAGGGCGGATCATGGCTGTCGGATCACTTGAGACGATGGAGCCCTGGTTCAAGGGGCGGGCGGTCACCGTTGACGACCGCTTTGCCGACAAGGTCCTGATGCCGGGGTTCATAGACAATCACGTGCACCCCTTTCTAGGTGCAGTGCTGACACCCATGGAGATTATAGCGCCGGAACCTTGGCGCATGGCAGGTGGCGATATTCACCCCGCCGCAAACACACCTGCAGAATATGAAGCGCGGCTAAAAGAACGTCTCGCCGCTCGGACAGACAAGGAAGAGCTCTTCATTTCTTTTGGTTATCAGCCGCTTGAACATGGAAGATGGGGGCGGCCCGAACTTGATGTCATTGCGCCAGACAGGCCTGTGGTTTTATTCCAACGCTCCTTTCATGAGACGTTTTTGAACAGTGCTGCAATGGCTGCTCTTGGGTTGACGGAGGAGGTGGTTGGCGATCATCCACAGGTTGACTTTGCGCAGGGTCATTTCTTTGAAACCGGCAACATGATGGTGATGGGCAAGCTTATGTCGACGCTGCTCAAAGATGATTGGTATCGCAAAGGCCTGGGCATTACTTGTGACCTGATGCGTCAGGGAGGCATCACGACCGCTGCGGACATGTTGTTTGGTACCATCAGTCCAGACTTTGAGCTGGCGGCGATTGATGCTGTCATCGAACAGCCTGAGTTGCCGCTCCGTATCGTGAACGTTTTTGATGGGCGTGGCTTTAGCAACCGGGCGTCAGGGCGTGGCAATGGCGCACCAGATGCGAAGATCGACTTTGCTGCCGGGCAAGCCGCGATGAATGAGTTGCTCGGAAAAGACGAGGGCCGCGTACGCTTCCTAAAAGCGGTGAAACTCTTCGCAGACGGCGCTATGTTCTCAGCGCTCATGCAAATGAATGAGCCTGGTTATATTGATGGGCACGAAGGTGAGTGGATCATGTCACCGGACGTGCTGGCCGAAGGCGTGAAGCATTTCTGGGAAGCGGGCTACCAGATCCACGTTCACGTCAATGGTGACAAGGGAATGGACTCAGTCCTTAATGCTCTTGCCCAGGCGCAGGACGCAAAGCCTCGGTTCGATCACCGCTTTATGATGCATCATGTGGGCTTTCATACCAATGCGCAGTCAACGCGCATGGCCGCTCTTGGGGCGCATGCAAGCGTGAACCCTTATTACATTCACGCGTTGTCAGACACGTTCTCAGAGCTTGACCTGGGTCCTGAACGGGCAGGGCAGCTCGTGCGGTCACAATCAATCTTGCGCAACAATATGAAAGTGTCTTTTCATTCCGACTTTATGATGGCGCCGCTGGAGCCACTCTTCCTAGCTTGGTGTGCCGGAGCCCGGGTTACCCGCAGCGGTCAGCAGGTCTCGCCGGAGGAGCGGCTCAGCCTGGAGCAGGCTCTGCGCGGCATCACCATAGATGCGGCCTTTGCGCTGGGAATGGATGATGAAATCGGATCGATTGTTGCGGGCAAGAAAGCCGACTTCGCCGTTCTGGAAGATGATCCTTTCGACCTGGATGTTGACCGCCTGAAAGACGTGCGGGTTGCCGGTGTTGTTTTCGAAGGGGCAGTCAGCATGTTGGGGAAACCGGCAGCATCGATCTTTGGCGAGACCGGGCGCATGCCTGTGCCGGAGCCAACGCACAATCCGCTGGACGTCAGTCATTGCTGCCACGATGTGGACCCCTGCGGGCATTTGCAGGAGATCGCCGCATGGATCCACGCCATGCCTGAGGATGTGCTGGGCGATCGTTTGACCTAGCGGGTGAGAACCCGGCGACAGGCACGTCCAATACGCGCGGATGTGTTTTGCGAAACAGCGGTAAGAGCGGTGGCTCCAGAACATGTGCCAGCCACTGCTTGCGGGTTGCACCAAAGTCCGGAGCCATCCTCCTGTACGCGAAACCGCAAGCCTATCGCGCCGCGCTCCGGTGCGTCGAGCTGGCCTGAGAGGTGATTGAGAACCGCGAGCCGCACAGCGCTTGGTTTAGGTGACAACGGTTTGGTTGCGCGGTGCATATCCGTCAGCGGCACCACGCGAACAGAGATGAGCGATAGATCGCCATCAGCAGCACGAGCCAGCCGGACGCGGCTCAGCAATCCAAAATCATGGCAGAGATCATGACGCCCCATATTCTGCATGCCCAGATGCAAAAAGTTGCCAAGGCCATAGAAAATGAGCCCCACGCCACCCGCCGGCGTCTCAACCATCTCGACCCCGGTAGCGATGTGTTTGTGATGGCCGGCAATGATTGTCAGACCATCTGGCGCAATCGCGGAGCGAAACCGCGCGCGGGTTTTTTCTGACGTCGCGGGTCGAAACTCCCGCCCGTAATGGACACCAAGAATCCGCAGCTCTGCGTTCGCTCCCTGCAGCGCTGTGCTTACAGTCTCAAAATCGTCTGGGTAGGTGAGCATGCCAGCGTTTAGGCCAGTCGTCGGAAGCCCCCAGCCGCCAATACCGATGGAGGCAATGGCCATCAGCGTTGCGCCAAGAGAAAATTGATGTGGGGCGGCTGCCGCTTCGCGTGTGCGGCCGAGGCCCGGAAACGCAAGCAGCCCTTTTGTGCGCATTTCCTCCAGGTGCATGAGCGTTTCTCCAGCGCCCCGCTGGCGGTAGTCAAGGGCATGGTTGTTCGCCAGCGAAAATGCATTGATGCCCGCACCGACAAATGCCTCAATGGCTTTTGGATGGGTTCGGAATGTAAAGCGCTTCGAGACACTGGGAAGATCGTTCCGCGCCGTAACAGCAGTTTCCAGGTTGGCAAGCACGAGGTCTGCATTGAGTTCATGCCGGATGTCGGAAAGTGCATCTTCAAGGCGCACAAGTTGCCCCTGTTTGTAGCCGCCCTCAGGCATCACCCGCGCACCAGCGCTGTTAAAGCCCGTGTCCCCAGCGATGACAATGTCGATTACATCGCTGGCGACAGCGCTTTGCACATGCGCGATGGCTGCGAGGATACACAGCACGCCCAGCCCGATCAGACTTGGTGTGCCGCGACCCGTCATGTCGCACTGGCGTGGAAGATCAGGTCAATAATGGCGTCTCCATGTGCCTTTACCGTCCTTGGTGTCTTGATGTCTCCGCCAGGAAAAGAGTTGGTGAGCGCGCTGAGCGCCATCGGGAATGAGCCGCCATGGGTGATCATGAAAAAGAGAGTGCGCTCGGAAACATTCGGAATCACCCCCTCCTTTTTTGCGCCCCGGATCAATTTGGACATTCGTTTGTAGAAGGGACGGACCACATGTTGAGCGATGTACTGGCCTCGTTCGTCGGTCTTGTCTCCATCGAAGACAATGATCCGGCTAAGCTGGGGCCATTTCGCCGACATGGCGATGAAATCCCGGATCGCGTCTTTGAGTTGGGCTGAATAGCTGCCCACCGGGGCATTGGAGGTGGCGTCTAAGTCTTTCTCAATCTGGCCAATCAAATGATTGATTGCCGCGATCCAGACTTCGTGCTTTGAGCCAAAATAGTAGCGCGTGAGCGCCACATCGGCGCCAACCTCTGAGGCGATCTGACTCAAGGAGACACCATCAAAGCCACGGGCACCGAAAAGGTCGACCGCGGCGTCCAGGAAGGCGCGGCGCAGGTCATCTGATTTCTCTAAACGGGGGCGCCCACGAGATCGCTCCGAAGATGTGTGTGCCATGCTGAACTCATACCTTGATGGAAACCTATTTCTCTATTCTATCAGCGTAATCCGCATCCCGTCTCGGGCTATCACCAGCTCGCCGTCATAGATGTCATCCATGCCGCTGCTGTAGTGCTGCTCGGCAATGAAGTTTGGTGGAATCGGGGGAATCAGGTGTGTGAGCACGAGTTTTTCCACATTGGCTTCTTTGGCGACGCGGGCGACCTCAAGCGTCGGGGTATGGACAGCGCTGATGAGGGCGAGCCGGTCAGGGTTCACAGGACCACCAAACTGCCGCAGCGCCGAAGCAATCTGTTCCATCATGTCGAGATTAACCGCTTCATGGATCAGTATATCGGCACCCTGTGCATGTTTGGCGATGGCGGGCGTGTATTTCGTGTCTCCACTCACCACTACCGTCTTGCCGCCAAATGAAATGCGATATCCATAGGCATAAGACCAATCTGGATGGTCCACCCGGAAGGCCTCAATAACCAGACCGTCTGCTTCATAGACCACCGCAGCATCTTCAGTGTCGATGGTGACTTCTGTGGCCTGGCCCAAGTTCACGGTGGTTTCGAGATATTCAACGCCAAGCACACGCTGACGTTCCTCAATGTCGTTTGAATATCCCTGGTGAATGCCGTCGAGAAGCTGCTGAGTGCCTGGAGGGCCGACAACACTCACATCATGCTGCCGTCCCATCAGCCAGCTGCTGTGCAGCACGTCGGCGACACCAGACATATGATCAGAATGCAGGTGGGTGAGAAAAACGGCCTCAAGCTTGGTGAAGGGAGACGCTGTTGCGCTTAGCTGCCTGGATGCATTCTGGCCTGCGTCGAACAGGAAGAATTTTCCAGCCGCGATAACCCCAAGACAGGGTTGGGAGCGATCCGGGAAGAATTGCGGTGTTCCGGTACCGCAGAAGATCAATTCGAAGCGGGTCGGGGAGACTTCTTGAGAGGCCACGCCTTCCCGCACCCCTCGTTCTATTTGCCAGTTAATCAAAGAAGAGCGATTGGCACTGAGGAGAGCAATTGCGAGGGTGGCTAAACCTACAAAACCACCGAGTACAAAGAGAAGTCGTGGGCCTTTCATCAGGAGATCCTTCCATTTTTGGGGTCACGCGACACAAAATCCATGATCGTAGAAAAAACTGGAAAATTCTATATACATGGAATAAATTGTCTATGTCCAGACAGAAAGGTAAGACAATGAAAATGGTGATGGGATTCCTGGCGGGCGCTGTTTTAGTGATCGCTATTTGGGGCTGGGCGCCCTTCAGCGACACCATTGATCCGGATGACGCGCTGGCGCCTGGATATGACCGGCTCGAAACAGGTGTGGAGCGACTGTCAGACGGCACCTATCACGTGTCCGCCCTGACGCGTATGCCAGGTGTCAAAGCGGAGATGGTGAAGTGGTGGTTCACTGATTTCCTGCAGACAAGCGAACATTATTCATGGTGGCACCCAACGGCCCATGTCTGGATGGATTGGGAAAACAAAACCCCCGGCGAGATTGTCGGCGCAAGCCACCTTGTCCAAGAATATATCGGTGGCGAGATGCAGAAACTGCGGATCCAGTTTGTCCCACCCGAGCAGGTGTTGGGGGCATTGCCTGATTTGGAAGAAGGCACATTTGTCCTTTGCGCCTGGGCCGGACTCTTGGAAGAGCCAATCTATGTCGCCAAAATGTGTCATGTGGTGCGCGACAGGCCGTGGGGGGCGGAGATGCGAAGCAACTTCTGGATGGGGCATGTCGCCCGCCGGGAGGGGAATGAAGCGGTCGCATCCATTGAGGGCCTATTGGGCAACACAGCCCTCGCACGGTATTTCCTGCTGGACGAAGAAGCGGCGGTCGATCTGATGACTCATGCGATAGAAGAGATGGGATATCTGTCTGATCTTCTGCCCGAGCTCTATGCGAGCGAGACCGGAGCGGCGTCTGACTGAACCTGGATCGCTGATCAGAGCATAGAGGCGGCATAGGGGGTCTTTAGCTTTTTGGCGAGGAAGTCCATCACGACCCGAATGCGTTTATTGTGCCGGACATCCGCGTGGCAGGCGAGCCAGAGCTCAAGCGCGGGCACATGGATGTCAGGCAGGATCTGTGTCACGTCCGACCATTTGGATGCCATGCCTGTATGAAGCGGGCCAACGCCAATCCCGGCGCGAACCGCGTTGATTTCGGCAATGTCATTGTCGCACCGAAAGCCAAAATCGTTTGGCCGAAGCGCTATTCCCGCTACCTCATAGGCGCTGATCAAACCGGTGTTGCGATCCTGCCCGATAAGCACGTGATCTTTCAGGTCAGCGGCTGTTTGCGGAGCCGGGTTTCGCTCAAGATATTTGTGGTGAGCAAAAAGCCCGAGCGGTAGGTCGGCGATCTTGCGGGCAATGAGATCATTCTGCGCCGGACGAAAAAGCCGGATGGCGATGTCGGCGTCTCGCTGAAGAAGGTTTGACACCTGATTGCTCACATCGAGCTCAATCTCGATTTCCGGATGGTCAAAGATAAAGGGGGCGAGCAGTCCCGGCAAAAGCAGCGTGCCGAATATCTCGTTTGCGGAAATGCGAACGGTGCCCTCAATCCGGTCTTCAAGTCCTGCGGCTACGCGCTCGAACTCCGTCGCTGTATCCATCATCTCCTTGGCGGCGCTTAAGAGGTCAGAGCCTTTAGGCGTCAGGCGCATGCCTTCGCGCCCGCGGGTGAACAGGCAGAGCCCGAGGGAGTCTTCCAAGAGGTCAATGTGACGGCCGACCGTCGGCTGGGTCAGGCCCAGCTGTCGCGACGCAGCCAGCAAAGAGCCGCATTCGGCGACCGCATGAAAGGTTCGTATGTGATCCAACTGCAGGGACATGATCAAATATTAAAATACTTATAGAAAATATCAAGAAAATGCCAATTTATATAAGAAAGAAAATATACAATTCTCAGGTCCGACAAATCAAAGCCGCCCGGCTGGCTTGCGATCAAAAGGACCAAAGAACATGCGGAAATTCATCAGGATCACGGCATTCATCATCGTCGCAGCCATTGCCATCTATGGGATTGGCAGGGTGACGGGTCCATCGGTTTACACAGAGATAGAAATTGCGGCGCCGGCGTCGGCTGTTTGGGCCGTGCTGGCGGACACAGAGGGGCATGCAGACTGGAATCCCTTGATCATCTCCATGGAGGGGGAGGTCAAAGAGGGCGCACAACTGCGCAATGTCTTGCAGCTCCAGGAAGGCTCTACCAATGTATTTTCCCCGACCGTGCTAGTCGCAGAAGAAAACACCGAACTTCGGTGGCTCGGCAGCGCAGGTGTAAAAGGCATCTTCGACGGCGAGCACTATTTCCTGCTGGAGGAAACGGATCGCGGCACGACCTTGTTTCGTCATGGAGAAAACTTCTCCGGCTTCCTCAGCTATCCGATTTTTGCTTTCATCGGAGACGACACAAAGGCGGGTTTTGAAGCCATGAATGCGGCTCTGAAGGAGCGGGTCGAAGGCAGCCTTTGAGCGGGCCGCAGATCCCACAGACAGGTCGAGTATCATTTTCTCAGGAAAGAAAGGTTGGCTGGGGAACTAGGATTCGAACCTAGACTACCTGAGTCAGAGTCAGGCGTCCTACCATTAGACGATTCCCCAAAATGCGATCAAAAATCGTTTAAAATCAACGGGTTAGTTTTTGCGCAAGAGCCTTGTAATTTGATCGTTTCGACCATTTAGTAACTTATTTGGTAACGCAAGTCACCAACGGCGCTCCTTATAGGGCGCGCGGTAGTGCTGGTCAATCCACGGGGTGTGTCCTTAACGTGGTTCGCGCGATGGTTTTTTTTATCCCGATCTCAAAAAGGGTTTGACGTATTACGTAAAACGTACTATATGACACATGGAAAACGAAAAACAAAAGCCGCTGCTTGAGTCGATAGCATCATTCGGGTGCAGCGAAACCGAGGATGTCTTTTACTTCGCCAAGTCCAGAAGATTCAAAGCGGTCGAAAAGGTGGCGCATAGGAAACTTGAAATGATAAACGCCGCAACTGACGTGGCGGACCTAAAGAGCCCGCCGGGAAATCATCTGGAAGCGCTAAAGGGTGACAGAAAAGGCCAGTACTCGATTAGGATCAACAGGCAGTGGCGCATTTGCTTCATTTGGAAAAACGGCAAAGCACACAACGTAAAAATAGAGGATTATCACTAATGGCAAAATTGGCAAAAGTGCATCCGGGTGAAGTTTTGAAAGAGGAATTCCTTGCTCCTCTAAATATTTCCGCAAATAAATTTGCGAAGCATATTGGAGTACCAACAAACCGTATTACGGCCATCATTAACGGCACGCGCGGTGTGACGGGTGAGACTGCTTTGCTGTTTGGCAAGGCGTTTAATATGTCTGCGCAGTTCTGGCTAAACCTTCAAAACGCATATGACTTGAGGGAGGCTATAAACAAAGATGAGAAGCGCATTGAAAAAATAGAACCGTTGCCAGAAATCGCGGCCTAATGGGTCCGGCATCCTACCATTAGACGATTCTCCGTCCGGGCAGCTTCGACGCCCCTTTTCCGGGGGCTGAAGTGGGGCAGAACTTATGTGCCCCGCGCCTTCGCGTCAACCGATGTTAAAAGCCCTGAAACGAGCCATTCCTTCAATCTCACGAACCTGATAGGCTCTCCCCAACCAACGATTAAAGGACCCTGGTTGAGACGGGTGAACAAAGCATGGATTGCTTTGCAAGCGCCGTACTCCCAGGTGGATCGATGTGACGGATACGGGAGATCGGTCCCAGGCTGCTTCGGGGGAGGCAGCTGCATCTCGGTCGGATGCGGGACCTGTGGAGGGATCGAACGCGGTCGCTGGGCGAAAACCCGGCGTGGATGTCGCGCGTGACGACGCGGCTCAGCCCAAAAAGCGAAAGCGCCGACATCGGCGCCGCAAGAAGGCAAACAACCCCGCCGCTGAGACGCCTGCCAAAGAGCAAAAACAGGCACCAGAACCCCAAACAGAACGTTCGGCGCAGTTGAAACCGGCCGCTCCCAAAGATCCCCCGGTCTATGCGGCCATCGACTTGGGCACAAACAATTGCCGCTTGCTTGTCGCGAAAAGAAGCCGCGACGGTTTCAGGGTCATTGATGCCTATTCCCGCATAGTCCGTTTGGGCGAGGGGCTGGCGTCCACAGGGCAGCTCAGCGAAGACGCCATGAACCGGGCTGCTGCGGCTCTCAAGGTTTGCGCAGACAAAATGAAGCGGCGGGGCGTGACCCGCGCGCGGTCGATCGCAACAGAAGCCTGTCGCACGGCAGCAAATGGTGCGGACTTTATTGCTCGTGTTGAGGAAGAAACAGGCATTGAACTTGATGTCGTCTCGACGGCAGACGAAGCTCAGCTGGCGGTAGGAGGATGCGCACCACTCCTGGACCCCGAGCATGCTGCGGCTTTGGTTTTTGATATTGGCGGCGGCAGCACCGAGCTCATGTGGGTGCACCACGAAGATAAGCCGAAGCCGGAAATTCTCGACTGGACGAGCCTTCCTTGTGGCGTGGTGACCTTGGCTGAGACCTATGGGGGCGACAAGGTCTCTGAAGCGCTATATCAGGACATGGTTGCTGATGTGGCTGAGCGTCTGGCACCTTTTAAACAACGTCTTGAGGGCAGAAAGTGCGCCGAGAAGCGGTTTCATCTGCTGGGCACGTCAGGGACGGTTACGACCATTGCCGGTGTTCACCTGGGGCTGAAACGCTACGACAGATATCAAGTGGATGGTGCCTGGGTGAGCCTTGATGATGTGTCGAAAGTGACTGAAACCCTATTGGGCATGACGTTGGCTGAACGGGCTGCACATTCCTGCGTCGGGCAGGAGCGGGCGGATCTGGTTCTGGCGGGTTGTGCGATTTTGGACGCCATATCTCAGGCCTGGCCTGCTGACCGGCTGCGGGTTGCCGATCGGGGCCTTAGAGAAGGCATCTTGTTTTCTTTGATGGAAGCTGATCAAACACGCGGACAAAGCGGTCGACGCCGCCGCAGAAGACGGCGCAGGCGCAAATCACAGGCAAAACAGGGTGGCTCTCCTTCTACCGGAGAGACGCAGTCATGAGCAGCGAATATGAATGAGAAAGCTGACAAAAGCGGGTCCAGCCGGAAAGGCGGCCGACGCAATCTTCGCGAGCGGGTAAAAACCGCGCGGGGGCGCAAGCTCTCGTCCAAACTGTGGCTCGAACGTCAGCTGAACGATCCATACGTGACCCGCGCGAAGGAAGAGGGTTATCGATCAAGGGCTGCCTTCAAGCTCACGGAAATGGACGATAAATTTCATTTCCTGAAAAAAGGCGGGCGGATTGTCGATTTAGGCGCAGCTCCCGGTGGGTGGACACAAGTCTCGGTTGCCCGGACGGGCTCGGATAAAGGCCGGGGCAAAGTCGTAGGCATTGATCTACAGGAGGTTGATGCGATTCCCGGCGCAGACCTCTATGTGCTCGATTTTCTGGAGGAAGATGCCGACACCAAGGTGAAAGAATGGCTCGGCGGTGAGGCTGACGTCGTGCTGTCAGACATGGCGGCAGCGTCCATGGGCCACAAACAGACCGATCATCTGCGCATCATGGCGCTGGCCGAAGCAGCGGCGCAGTTTGCCCACGATGTTTTGTGCGAGGGCGGTACTTATTGCGCCAAAGTGCTGCAGGGCGGCGCAGAACAAGAGCTTTTGCGCATGCTGAAGCAGGATTTCAAGACCGTGCGGCACGTGAAACCAGCGGCCAGTCGGGCTGATTCTTCAGAAATGTATGTGCTGGCCACCGGCTTTCGGGGTCGCCAGGCAGAGGGTGAAGACGAGGTCTAGGGCGCGGTGCACCTGTCCCGCACATTATGCAGGGCTGTGTCACAATATCGTCCTTTGCAATTTCCCGATCTGGTGTTACACACCAGCGCCAACATCACTATCCCGCTGTAGCCGGAGGTTGGCCCCATGTTCCGCGAAGCTCTTACATTTGATGACGTGCTCCTGCAGCCCGCCGAATCCGGCGTGATGCCTGGTCAGGTTGATACGTCCACCCGTCTCACCCGTTCCATTAAGCTTGGAATCCCGCTCATATCTTCGGCGATGGATACCGTAACCGAAGCCCGATTGGCAATCGCCATGGCCCAGGCAGGCGGTCTCGGCGTTCTTCACCGGAATATGACCCCGGAAGAACAGGCCGAAGAAGTAAGACGCGTAAAGCGTTTTGAAAGCGGCATGGTGGTGAACCCGGTGACCATTGGGCCAGATCACTCATTGGCTGATGCGCTATCTCTCATGGAGAGGCACAGCATTTCCGGCATCCCAGTCGTCGAACCCTCAACGCAAAAGCTTGTGGGGATTTTGACCAACCGCGATGTGCGTTTCGCCGACAATCCTGCTGAGCCTGTCCGTAATCTTATGACCCATGAGAACCTCATAACGGTGAAAGAGGGTGTGACCCAGGATCAGGCCCGCAAGCTCCTCCATCAGCACCGGATTGAAAAACTGCTCGTAGTGGACGATCAGTATCGCTGTGTGGGCCTTGTCACTGTGAAGGATATGGAAAAGGCCCAAACACACCCCGACGCTTGTAAGGATGATCAGGGTCGTCTGCGCGTTGCAGCCGCATCTACCGTTGGGGATGATGGCTTCCACCGCGCTGAACAGCTGATCGATGCTGGTGTTGATCTGATCGTAATCGACACGGCCCACGGGCATTCGATTCATGTTGCAGAAGCTGTGGAGCGGGTGAAGAAGCTTTCAAACAACGTTCAGGTCGTCGCGGGCAACATCGCCACGGCAGAAGCCGCACGGTCTTTGATTGATGCGGGCGCAGATGCGGTGAAGGTTGGTATCGGCCCAGGCTCTATCTGCACAACGCGGATTGTTGCCGGTGTCGGTGTGCCGCAGCTCACAGCGATCATTGATTGCGTGGAAGAAGCCCAGAAGGCGGACATCCCAGTGATCGCCGATGGGGGCATCAAATTCTCCGGCGACCTTGCCAAAGCAGTGGCAGCGGGTGCGGAATGCGCCATGATCGGCTCGCTCTTTGCAGGAACGGAAGAAAGCCCCGGCGAGGTATTCCTCTATCAGGGTCGGTCTTACAAATCCTATCGCGGCATGGGCTCTGTTGGCGCCATGGCTGTCGGTTCTGCTGACCGCTATTTCCAAAAAGATGTCCAGGACACGCTGAAGCTTGTGCCGGAGGGTGTCGAGGGGCAGGTGCCGTATAAAGGCCCGATCGGCAGTGTTGTCCATCAGCTTGTGGGTGGCCTGCGTGCAGCCATGGGCTATACCGGCGCTGCGACCATGGCTGATTTCCGGGAGAGGGCGAAATTCGTCAAGATCTCCGCGGCGAGCCTGCACGAAAGCCACGTTCACGATGTGACCATCACCCGGGAGTCACCCAACTATCCGGGTGCTCGCGGCTAACCTAAAAACAGAAGACGTTTATGACACCTGCCGCCCGCCTTTCTGCTGCAATTGAAATTCTTGGTGATATCGCGAAGGGAAAAATGGCGGACAGAGTGTCTGCTGCCTGGGCGAAGGCCAACCGTTATGCAGGGTCAAAAGACCGTGCGGCGATCCAGGCCCGCGTGTTTGATGTTCTTCGCAATCGCGCCCTCTATAGCTTTGCTGCCGACAGCACAACGCCGCGGTCTCTCGTTCAAGCGTCTTTGACGATTGAAGATGGACTGTCACCAGACGAGCTTCACCACCTGTTCGATGGCGCGAAATTCGCACCTGTTCCCCTGACCGTGACAGAGACAGAAGCGCTCGCCGGTCTGCCTGCACGACTGGAGAGTGCGCCAGCGCATGTGCGCATGAATGTCCCTGAATGGCTGCTGCCGGAGCTTCAGAGCGCATTTGGTGAAAGACTCGAGGGTGAACTCGCCGCGTTGAATACCCGCGCACCTGTGGATCTGAGGGTGAATGCGTTGAAAGCTACGCGCGGCGATGTGCAAGAACGTCTTGCAACAGAGAACATCGAGACCGACCCTTGCGATGGGTCGCCATGGGGACTTCGCTCCAAAAGCAATGCGCGTGTGACGCATACGAAGACCTTTAACGAGGGGCTCGTCGAAATTCAGGATCTGGGTTCTCAGCTCACCTGCATGATTGCAGGTGTTCAGCCCGGCGAGCGCGTGGTCGATCTCTGTGCGGGCGCTGGGGGCAAAGCCCTGGCACTGTCCGCTATGCTGTCCGGCGAAGGCTCGGTCATTGCCTGCGACACAGACCCGCGGCGTCTCGGGCGCCTGAAGCCTCGCGCGGATAGGGCGAGCGCAGGAACAATCGAAACCCGAAGGCTTCATCCTTTCGACCCAAACGCTGCTGACCCGGATCTGGAAGATCTGGAAGGCCTCGTCGATTGCGTATTTGTGGACGCACCGTGTTCTGGCACCGGCGCCTGGCGTCGTCAACCCGAAGCCCGCTGGCAAATCACACCTGAAAAGCTTGAGGCCTATCGTGCTGCCCAGATTGAGGTCTTGATCCGCGGCGCACGTCTGGTGCGGCCCGGCGGACGACTCATCTATGTTACCTGCTCCATTTTGCCGAGTGAGAACGATGCACAGATCGATGCTTTCCTGAAAGAAATGACGATGTTTCAGGAACGCGACTGGCAGTCGAACTGGCCAGAGGGGGAAACCATGCCCGCTGCGCCTGAGGGGCCCCGCCTGCGTCTGACCCCGCACAGCACCGACACAGACGGGTTTTTCGCCGTCATATTGGAGCGGGTCGAATGAGAGCGTGCACTTCCTTGACTCAATCGACCAGGGATGGTGAGTGCCTTACCCATATTTTCTCTGAACATCAGTAGAGCCGCATGACCGACCGTATTCTGATTATTGATTTTGGCAGCCAGGTAACCCAGCTCATTGCCCGCCGGGTCCGTGAAAGTGGCGTTTATAGTGAGATTGTTCC
>NZQM01000170.1 GCA_002695905.1 Parvibaculum sp. | reverse complement strand
TATCGCATCACCTTCATCCTTCTCAAGCACAACCTTGTGCTTCTCATGGATCTTAGGATTGCCGACATCATTTACCTTGGTGTCAGATGTCCCACTCATCTTCTGTTTCATTGAAGTTCCTCACTGGGCGAACAGGATTGTTTGCAGCCTCTTCCCACTCAACAAAGTCTTTATACCGTCCCGTCACTGGGTCATAGGTTAGTCTCGCGCTACCGACTGATCCGATCCATTTGAACCTACACTTCCACGAATGCACCTCGATGTGCTCGCCCAGCCGATGCACCGTAATGCCACAGTCTGCCTTGGCGAACCAAGCCGCACTACCACTGATATGGTTGCCATTTGGTATCGGCATCTTGCCTTGGTCATTGGCTCTCATCTTTGCAGGATGCGCGATAAACCAAATGTGCAGGTCACAAGACCGAGCGAATTGCACCATGCGGGTCAGCATCTCGCTGATTGCTTGGTGTTCATGCTCCGTGCTGCCTTGAGCTATGTAGTTATACGGATCTATCACCAGACCACGGCAACCCAATCTCATCACTGCTTGCTTGGTTCTATCGATGATCGAGTCAATCGTTGCGGCCTCGCCATCCTTGGAGTCAAGAAAAGCAAAGTGATCATTGACCCAACCCTTAGCCTCCTTCATTTCTGTCTGACTCATGCGCTGCGTATTGCCCTTGAAGAATGGCTTTCGCGCCCTCTTCTCACTAAGCTTAATGATGTGCAACGGGGGCGGGTTCTCGAAACTGGCGATAGCGAACTTCCAATCGTGCTGCTCTGCCAGATTGACAAGCACCGCATCAATGAACTCGCTTTTACCTGATCCAGGAAGGCCGGTGACCACAGTCAACTGCCCCTGCAAGACAGTGTAAACGTCATCGAGACCCTCGAACCCAGTGCTCTTGCCCTCCATCAGGCCGCGCTCGTACAGGAAGTTAACGTCTTCAGCGTAGTCATCTGCACTGTACACACCGACCAGTGGTGTTGGAGATGCAGACTCAACCAGATCCGCTAGATAATCAGCGCCATGCTCGATTAGCGCATCGTTGGCGTCCTTACAGCCCTCTGGCAGTTCTAAGTGATAGCACTTGGCCCTACCTACACGCCGCATTATCTCCTCACCAAGAGCCTCTCCTGGCTCGTCAGCATCCATAGCAAGAACTATTTTGTCAGCCTGCTCGAAGACAGATTTCGCATGCCATAGGTATGCAAACTTTCTGTCCTCTTCAGGATCGACCCTGCGGTTACTTACTTTCTGTGGTGCCCCGTTGGGCACAGACACGATAAGGTAATCTTCACGATCACCCAGTGCATCGCTGATTGCACAACAATCAAACTCACCCTCAGTAATCACGACGGTTGTGTGTGCTTCAGTTGCCGACTCTATGTTCCACAGGGTTTGAGCCGAACCGTCTTGAATGAAATGCTTGCCTTCAACAGATCGCCACTTGATCGCTTCGTTGTTCTGATATGCGAAGCCGACAGCAGCAACATCACCCGCACCGTGGAAGTAGTGGCTACCACCCACGACCTTGAGGTGCCTGATCCGATCAGGATCAATACCCCTGCTGCGAAGATAGTTGTCTGCAATCAGGTGATCACTTTGCTTTGGCAGGCTAATCGCCTTCACCTTGGCTGGTGGATCTATATCGAAATCGCTCACTGGCTTTTCTCTCACCTTACCGCTGATCTCACAGTGCCAACACTTGTATAGCACCCCATCCGAAACCACATCCACGTCGAGCGTCTTTTCGTTTTTCTTCTTACGCTCTGGGCTACATATCGGGCACACATGACGGCCCTCTCCTTGACTTGTTACGAAATACTCAAAGTCGCTATCGCTCATTAGGTTCATCCTGCCTCCTTGTGAACCGTATTACTTTGTGGTAAATCTATAGAACGCCATCGATGAGAACGTTCTCTCCAACGTTAAGTTGGATCGACAGCAATCGTTATCGATAGCCTTCTATGATCAACCGTTTGAACTCCTTGACACCATCATTCGCTGCCTTCTTCCTCCTTACCCCTGTATCTTCTAGCGCCACCATGTAAGTGATCCTGATGAACTCGGTAGCTATTTCCTCCGAGATGCCGAATCGACCACACACATCCCAGACTTCATTCTTCAACAGCCAAAGCAGAGCATCCTCCCTAACCTGCTGATCTTTGTCTGCTAGGTCTTTGATGGTTTGCTCCATCATCTTTATCGCTAGTACATCACCCTGCAATTCTTTCAACACAGATCTCTGATCGAGGGTTTTCTTTGTCCAGGCCATGATATATGTGCTTCTCTTTGACCTGCCTGTCGTTCGTATAAGCAAAGCCTTCGAGACAATCTAATATCACCGACTCATCTAGGTCTGGCCTGCGAGTACGGTAGTAGATCTTCATCGTCACCTTCACATCGCCATTGAGTAGCTCATCCAGCTTTGGGCATTGCTTCTTGAACGCATCAACATAGTCCAAAGCCTTCTTGCTTTTGATGAATCTGGATCGCCCTGCAATGGTGACTAGCTTGCGTGAGTTAGCTTTCGATGCAGGTTCTCCGTATATTGTGGCTTCAAACATGTTGCACATAATGCACAGTTTCGTTATTCTGTGCAACAAGAAGGAGGTTGCTTATGAGCAAGATCGGAAACTTAATCTTGGAATTAGAGGAGCGTGGTGACATGTTCTTCTGTGAGGAGCGTAGGACTTATGAGTTTAGAAATCGAACGGAACGTAGACATGAAGGTGAGACCCAGTGGAGAACCACTGCCAACAATACCTTGGGACAACATGTTTTTGAAGGATGCGGTAGACATTACCGTAGGGGAAGAAGAACTGTCGCGGCGATTATCCGCCGTGCGAAGCGCCTACAAAAGGTGGCAAGACCGTCAAACAAGTCCCGATCAGAAAGAGTTTCACATCGGCAAGCTCGTCAAGGATGGGGTCACCGTGGTGCGAGTCTACTGCAAGAAAGGCCCGTCAAGAGATGAGGATAACGAATCATCACAATCTCAGCACCCCGATAGTCAAAGCCCTATCGAAGGATGAGTACACCCGTGGCGCGAGTCATCGATCCATAACTCAACTGATCGATAGCCCACGCATTCGCATCTTGCGAGAGCGGCACTGGGACGATCTGACTGAGGATATATCTGACAGGATGTGGAGCGTCCTGGGCACGGCTGTCCACAAGGTGTTTGAGGATCACACTGGCGACGATGTGATCAGCGAAGAGCGCCTGTTCGTAGAGCTTGATGGGTGGGTGATCAGTGGTGCCATTGACTTGCAAGACAGTGAAGGCCCGATTGACTACAAGTGTACTTCTGTTTGGTCTGTCATCCATGACAAGATCGAATGGGAGAATCAACTTAACGCCTATGCGTGGCTGATGCGTCATGCCAAGAATCGTATATCTAAGCGACTGAGAATCGTGGCGGTGATGCGTGATTGGAACAGACGCGAGTCTCAGAACAATGAGAGCTACCCCCCTGCTCCTATCCAGACACTTGATATCAAGATGTGGACGGATGACCAGCAGGATCAGTACATGCAGAACCGCATCGGTCTGCACCAGTACGCTGAACAGGCAAGCTTTGCAGAAGAGAAGCTACCCCTATGCACTGACGCAGAGCGTTGGACTAGGCCGACCACCTATGCAATCAAGAAGCGAGCTACACCCAAGAGTAAGCCTGCTAAGAAGGCTTTGCGGGTTTTCAAGACTATGGAGGATGCCGAGAAGTTCATATCAGAAAGGCATGACAATGGTGTGTACCACGAAATAGAAACCCGAAAGGGTCTGCACACTCGATGTGACCAGGACTGGTGCCGTGTTGCAGAGTTCTGTGAGCAATGGAAGGACAACCAATGATCGAAAATGATCGCACTGTTTTTGAAAAGATGATTGGTATATGGGCTATCACCCGCATACCAGCACTAAGAATGACTCCTCACGCTGATGAGGTTGGATTCTTTTGGGTCAAGGGGCCGATCACAAAGATGCCGTTCAAGGCATTTGAAGATATGGCTGCAATTGAGATGGTGAATTTAATAGAGAAGGAGATAGACAAACATTATGGCGTCAACGCAAAAAAATTCAGAGCCGACTTTCGCGGATATATGGGAGACCCTTTCAGCAGTCAGCGTTGAGCAGTATGTCGAAACCAAGATGGGTTTACGCTACCTATCATGGGCGCATGGCTGGATGACACTGATGGAGCACTATCCCAGTGCCATCATGGACTTCCCAATGAACGAGGTGCATGAAGACGGAAGCATTACCGTCCACTGCTCGATAGTGATTGGCACACTGGCACGGCATATGTGGTTGCCGGTTATGAACAACAAGAACCAGGCCATCATACGGCCCAATGCAAGGGACATCAGTGACGCAAAGATGCGTTGCCTTGTGAAGTGCATGGCTTTGTTTGGGCTTGGAATGTACGTCTACGCTGGCGAGGATCTGCCTCAGAAAGAACAGCCTGTCGCAGAAGTAAAGCCAGAGCCTGCCGCAAAGAAACCTAAACCCAAAAAGGAAGAGCCAACTTCTGATGAGCCAGTAGAAGATTACTCAAAAAAAGAATCTGCTGATTTGTTCCGTGAAATGTGGACTGGATGGATCAAGGTTGAAGACACAGAAGCTTCCATGAAAAGCCTGTATCGATCCAATCAGGGCACCATCACAACAATTCAGAATCATCAACCTGAGATCTTTGAAGAGATCAAGAAGGCATTCAATGACCGTAAGCGAGAGATCGCTAATCAAAACCAAGAAGGAGAAGGCTAATGCCTGATTATTCACAAGCTGAGAAGTCCAAAGGGACACTGTATAACGAGGGCGAGAAGCGTAAGAGCGACAAGGCACCGCACTTCCGTGGCTTCCTGAAGGTCACACGCGAGCAGGCAAAGCAGATAGCTGCTCAGTTCAAAGCTGACGCCACCCGTTCTGAGTATGACATTCGAGTCGCCTGCTGGAAGAATCAAGGAGACAACGGCGTTTACCTGTCTCTTGCGAGCGAGACCATGCCGCCTGATGGTGCCCCAGCAGCAGCAGCAGCGCCTCCACCGCCACAACCTAAGCCACAGGAAGGCTTTGATGACTTCGAGGACGATATACCTTTTTAGGTAGGCCTCAGATCCACGCAGCTTTCGGAACTGAGGCCTTTAAGCTTCACCGTAATGACGCCCCAAGCACAAGTGTTGATGCTGCTAATGCTTTAGATACTACAAGGCTTGAGGAGTTGGTGTTCGACGTGATCGAAACATGTGGTTTGCGCGGAGCGATAAGTGATGATGTGCGAGCAGCCCTGCCTGGGTTGCCGTACTCATCTGTTACCGCTCGTTACAAGAGTCTTGCGGAGAAAGGGATGATTAAATATTCGGGTGACAAACGTCAGGGTCAAAGCGGAAGGGGGCAGAGAGTGATGATCGCTGCCAATCTAGCATGAAGGCGGTAGTTTTCATGGTCTTGTTGGCAGTATCAGCATTCGCATATGCTCATGTACATCAATGGGTTCTTGTGGATTCTTTTGAGAATGAGCAAGGGGTCAAGACGTGTCAGTGGATGTGTGATTACTCAGGGCAAAAGTACTTCATTGAGACAACCAACTGCTGGAATCCGAACGATTAAGAATGAAGATCAGCCGAGAAGAGATGAAGGTAGGCATACTGATTGGTGCAGGCATTGTGGTTGCCATCAATCTACTGTCCTTCCTACTCACTCTATTGATAGGTTGAGTTTTTATGTATGGTGGCTTTAGGGCTAGGCGACAAACACACGCTTTCCTGCACGTTCCCCGTCCGTGTGCCCGAAGTACGGGGCTACTCTGCCCTACCTATGACCTCGTTGTATCGTGCGTTGAACCTGTCGTAGGCCGCTTTCTTGTTGGCTTGAAGCTCTTCTTCCTGCTCCGCATACATCTTTGCAGATGCAGGGTTTTCTGCTGCCGCCGCTCTCAATCTTCTTAACTGTTTGTTGATCAAGCGTATTCTCTTGTCTGTCGATCTGATCAGAGCGGTCATCGATAACATTGGCCTGTTATCTTCTATGTACTTTCGACGTTTTGCCAGGTCATCCAAGACATCTATCTGATTGTCTATTTGAAGAACTTTAGTTCGTCTTTCATAAAAATCTGTTTGGCTAGTACGGTGATCTACTTCACCAGCAATCCTTCTTAGGAACGGCACATCGTTAACTGATATGTTTTCATCGTTAGCAAGCTTTCGGAATGCCTCTACTGTTCTCAAGCCCGTAGCTCCAGCGCCACCCAGCGCGTAATTGAACAGGTGTTGAGCCTTGTCAGGCGAGAAATCTAACGGGCCAGGAACAGACTCATTGCCGCCCCTAAACCCGTTCATAAACTTAGCAGCAGCCTTGAATCCCTCAAATGTAGAATCTTTTGAAAGCTGACTGAGCGGTTGCTCTACGCCGTAAGGAACCTGCTCTGAATACACAGGAGCGCCAAAGAAGTTCTCGTTGGACAGTATCTCTAAGAATGGCTGACCGACAGTTGGTGATCCAGTCTTTGCCAGCATAGTCGTAAAGTCTTTAGATTCAGATATACCAATAGGATTGAACGACCCAAGCAACGCCTTGGTAACAAGTGTTGCGGCTTCTTCTGGTGACTTAGAACCAGACATCATCTCTTGAATGTTTGCACCCAGTACATGAAAGGCGTTATATCCGTAAGGCAACGGTATGGTGTGATAGTCCTTACCGTTATCCTTCATAATCACTATGTTTCTTTCTTTCACATAGTTAGGAATGTTTGCGTAGTAGGACTCGCCATTGTCATCTTCATCGCTCATCTCTTCTGCAAGAGCGGCTAACAATGCGCCAGACCCCACCATACTGGCGACCATGCCCTGCTTGATTCTTGATGAGTTTGGATCAAACACATTTAGCCCACGGGCGAAGTTCATCGTGCCCTGTACAGAAGCATTAAAGAACAGGTACAAGCTGTTCAGTAGCTGTCCTTGATCACCTGATCGATTGAAGTTTACCGTCAGGTTTTTAGCAAGCGTTGCGGCTTTTGCTATGGCCTCTTCTCTTGAGAAACCATTCTCAATGAACTCATCTCTAGCGGCTTTGAACGACGCAAATCGCACACCGTTTTCAACGGCTGCGTTGGTGTCTTCAACAAGGTCTCGAATGCTTTCGTATCTGCTCCTGAAATTACCTGCGAACGTGCCTTTCGCCATCTCAATCATGTTGTCGATGGTAGCTTTCTGCTCTTCAGGTGCTCTGCTGTGGAACCAATCTGCCTTTGCACCAGCCGTGATGTACTCATCGTAATCTTTGCGCTGCTGTTCTGTCTGCTTATCGCTACCCCTAAACCCTCGATAGAACGCTCTGATCGATGGCATTGTGTCTTTGACCACTTTGCTGACGATACGGGTGTCCATAGCTTTACCATCAGCCATGCTCTGTTCGCCAATGATATTGTAGACGGCTGTCTGAATATCTCGCGCAAAGTTGCCGACAACAAACTCAGGGTTCAATGATGTGTTAACGGTGGACAGGAATCTGTTGACGGTGCCTAGAGCCTGTACAATCTTGCTGCTGTTAGACGCATCAAGGTTAAGCAAAGCCTTACGCAAGTTATCGTCTTTTATATCTATTGCTACCTGTTCGCCGTTTATCTTTACGCCAAACATTTCTCTAGGAAGCTTCATGCCTTCTTTTAGAATGACCTTCTTAACATACAGCTTGCGCTCTGATTCTGGTGTGCCAGGAGGAATCTTCTGTACTCTCTGTCCTGTTGGCAGATAGGTATATACAGACTCAAGCATGCGTTGATAATTTGGGTTGTCCTGATCGTACACTTCCCATGCAGAAGAGTTGGGGTTGTCTTTAGCTAGTCTGTAGAGACGCTCACCGAACTCCTTATTCTTTGCGGATCGAGCGATAGCTCTCTCTCTATCAGCAAGCACAGTTGCTAAGGGTGAGTCAGCAGCCGTTGCCCTGCCTAAAGCTTTGCGAGCTTCTGCGCCTTCGATGCTCATCTTTCCTGATGAGCCAGATGTTGGTGACAGAAACTGAGTTGAGAAATCATCCTCGATCTCTTTGCCGCGCAGAGGTACATAGTATTTGTAGAACCCGCTCAAAAGCTTTTGATCTTCTTTTGAGTACAGTCCACCCTCAGTGTTGGTATCAATAGTGCCTTTGACTATGTTGTCTATACGTCCTGCAAGATTCTGCAAGACTCTGGCACGTTGATTACCGCCAGACCATTCGCCTGTCTTGTCGTTCCACTTCAGGCCGTACTCATTCAGCATCCGGTTAGCAACATACTCATTCGTCAGGCGCACCTCTTGACCATCAACGACGATGCTTCCAGCACCACCATCAGGTATTGCATCGTTGATCTGGGCAATACGTTTATTGCGCTCCAGTGCATGGCGTAGTATCAAGAAGTCATCTAGCTCCTTGATAGCTTCACCTGTGGTCTTCTGAGTGTTGGCTGCTGCTATCTCATCAACAAGCGGTTGAACCTCATCTCTTTTGAATATCCTTCCTCTCTCACCGATCTTGCCTGCTATTGACTCTTCACCCATGTAGGCAGAATCAAGCGCAGCTATTGGTTCTTGGCCCAAAGCCTTTCTTGCCTTATTGATTGCAGCCTCTATCTTCTTCAGTCCAATAAACTTGTCAGCGACATTGAAGATGAATCTGTCGCCGCGAGTCATTACTGGTGTTTCAAAAGAACTGTACTCGTTGTCTGGAAGGCCTTGCTCTGCTCTACTGATAACAGGTGGCTTGATGTTCCCGTCGATATTTTCCTGAGTGATTGGGTCTTGATCAGCAGCCTTAGCTATGTTGGCAAGCGTTCTGTCAGCCTTGTTAGTCTTGAAGTCAGCGTCTTGATCCGCTCGCTTGTCATTGAAATCATCCCTTGATCCCTGATTATTCAACGCATCAGAGTCAGCAAACACAGTGTCAAACTGCTCATTACCAGGAGGTGCATTTATTACTACCCCTTGGGATCTCAACTCGTCTAGCGTCTGCTCTATCACTTCAACTTCACCATCACGATCAATCACTGTTGTAGCAGCAATCTCTTGAGATGCAGGTTGTTGCATAAGTCTCTGAGCAGCGGTCATCTTTGTGGTTGCTGGCGTCGTTACAGGCTGCGCTTCAACTACGGCAACAGGATCACGCACGGGCGATGGGTTTAGCACTCTACCACCACTATCGATAACAGACTGATCAATGAGTTCTTGCTTTAACTTCTGAAGCTTCTTTTCACTGAGAGGAGACTGATCTATCAGGCCAGAGGCTTGCCGTATACGCTCGATACTTGCGTCGTTGAAGTCTTGTACAGCTTGTTTGACTGAGCGGAACTGCTCACGGGTGAAGGGCTTGGGGGTAAAGAAGTTCTTTGGCAGCTTGGTTGGCTGATCAAACTTGGGCAGTGCGCGAATCTGAAAGTATAAAAGCTCACGCTCTGATTGCGTCATCTTGCCAAGGTCTCGCTTACCAACGAAAGCCTTTGCGATAGACTTCACTTCGTTTGAGTTGACCTTCGCATCTATGTTCTTGTTATCTAAAAGTTTTTGTATTTCTTTGGCAGCTTTGCCACCTTCTAGATCGACTAGCCCTCTGGGCACAGGGCCAGTTCCAATGGCTTGATTTTGTCTGTTGGCAAAGTACCTAGCGTCATCAAGGCTTTTGAATTTAACCTTGGCATCAGGGCTGAACCCTTCCTTAATGCTTTGCGCTCGCTCTCTTTGATTCTGTGGGCGAAACGCACTTGTCACTCCGTCCGTTGATGTGACAACAGGCTCGCCCTTTTTGTTGCGGCCTACAGTGTAACTCTCTGATTCTGTTCTAGCCTTTACCTGAATGCCGATCAGGTTATCCATTTGATCTGGCGTCAGGATTGATGCTGCTTCCTCAGAGGTAAACGTGTCAGTCTTTGGCAAACCATTGATATCCCTGACATTGTTCAACCTTACAGAAGCAGGCAGATCTGATTGATCTATTGTCTTACGACCAGTGCGCTCCAGTATCTGCTCGTATGTTGAGTCTTCTGGGAAGCTGACAATGTTGCCTTCCGAGTCCTTGGCTACATAGGTGGTGCCAGCGGCCTCATTCAATGCCTTTGCAGAGAATGTGTTTGCTTCAGGTTGGATGATCCGGCTATGCAATGTTCTCAGCTTAGCAGCTTGATCCTTATCGTAGGACTGAGGTGCCATGTCCATCGCATCAGTGGCTTGATCTCTGATGTTTCTATCTATGATCTTAGTGTTTAGCCCGTCAACAAGCGCAAGAGCGTCAGACCTTCTTACAGGTTTGCCGTAGTTCTTGTCAGAACCAGACTCAAACACCTGAAACAATTGAGCGCCTTCAGGGTTTGGCACCTCACGCATCTCAAACTTTCCTGCCTTTGGAAAGTATGGCCCCATCACGTTAACAATCTGCTGTGTGTAGCTGACATCGGGAGATCGAGGATTATCTACAGTAGAAGGATCTCGCTTCTCAGCCTCCTGTCTCCGTATCTCTACCTCTTCAATAGCAGCTAGGCGCAGTCTTTCTTGCTCTAATGCAGCTAGGTCTTGCTCGTTCTGAGCCTCCAAAGCTAACTGCTCTACCGCTTGGTTAGCTCTAGCTAAAGCCTCTGCCTGAACACGTTCGTTCTCAGCAAGTTCTGCATCAAACTCAAAAGTATCAGCGGCTTCAACTTCTTGCTGTTGTTGGTCTAATGCTTTCTGATTGTTTACCGACTCGACTGATCTGCGACCAGCAGCAGATGTCACCACAAGATCAGCAAGCGCACCGACAGCGCCACCTACAGTAAGATCATCTAGGAATGACTCACCGACTTGTAAGCTTTCGTTGTAAAATCCCTGCTCTGTCAGGTCTTGTGCTATACCAGCAGAAGCTTCTTGTATGGCCTCAATACTTCCTGTTGCAACAGCACTTTTAACCTTGTCAATGACCTCATTTTTAACTTTGTCATCAACACCCTTCCGTATACCTCGAAACAGCCGCATGGGAGTTGCTAGTTCAGACAAACCAATAGCGGTGCCGGTCATTATTGCAGCGTCTTCTGTGCCTTGGTCTACATTGATCCCCGCATCTCTAGCAGCCTGTATGCGCTGAGCCTGATCGCCAGCACCTGCGCCAGCACCTAGTACCCCCGCACCAACCGTCTCAACACCTTTGAGCGCCTTACCACCCGCACCTGCAACGCGAGCAAGCACACCTGGGGTCAAGAAGGTTGCAAGAGAGCCAAGACCCTCACCTACCTTAGTGGTAAACGCATCTTGATATTGCTCGTCTGGAGCTAAGAAGCTTTGATTGACGGCCTTGCGGCCTTCTCTGGCGAGTCGTACTAGCTCGTTCTCCTCACCTGTATCGATGAGGTTCTCAAGACCAAAGTAGTTTGTGGTTGCGTCAGCAAGCTCTGCAATACCTTCAGCAGATGACAAGAACCCAGAAGCAAATCCTCTGGGCACAGCCTTAATAAACTCACCCGTTTGATCGAGGATTGAATCTTCTTCAGCTACGGGTGCTCCGTAGTATTCAGAAAATATATTATCAAGCTCTGCCTCTGTCGGAGGGGTATCCCCTGTAAGACTGAGCGTCCTACCTAGAGGGTCAGTGACCGTAAATGTCGGCATTTAAGGAGATTCCGATACGCTATAACCACCTATGCTTTTAGGTGCTGAAGCAGATTCTTTAGCAGTATCAACGCTCTCGAACCCAACACCAAGCCTTGCCGCTAACTGAGAAGCTGTTCTGTTGTATAGCGCAAGAAGACCCTCTGACCCCAACTCTTGAACAACCATTTCATCAAGAGTTCTGAGGTATTCTTTTGCTCCATCTAAAGCCGCTGTTCTTAACAGGTTTTGCTGCTTTTTCTCATCTCTTTCATCTCTGGCTTTTTGCAGAGTTCCATCCTGCTCTAACTTAGCTATCGCTAAATCGTAAGCTGCGCCCTGCTGGAACGCAGCCTTCTCGGCTTGCGCCTGAGTAAGACCGAAATCCTTCATGGCATTAACTTCAACAGTCAAAGCTTTTATCTCATCCTCGCTTTCACTCAAAGAGGTTTGATAAGCAGCATCTATTTGAGATTTCTTCAACCCCATCTGTGCAGCTTGCTGTCTAGACTTCAACGCTCTTCGCTCTGCGTTGCTCGCTGCAACAGCCTTTGCGGCTCCACTGAGGCCAGAACTTAAATCGCCCTTAGCAATACCAGCACCCAAGGCAAGAAGCGCCTGACTACCTCGCTCTCTGCTCAGCGCCTCCATCTCTGGTCTCATTTGATTTTCGTATTCTTGGATCAGTGTTGAGTAATCTAGCCCAGGTCGCTTTCGACCACGGATAGCGTCAGCAAGAGTATTTGATTTATTTAATGCGTTAAGAGCTTGAGAGCCTTTTCCTGTCAGAG
>NZQM01000169.1 GCA_002695905.1 Parvibaculum sp. | reverse complement strand
GGGTGCGTTGAGAACAGGCTGTCGCGTTTGTGCGCATGGAGCGGGTTGATGATAAACATGTGCGCGGTTGCCGGGTTCCGCTCAGCCGCCTCATTGTCGATGCGGGCCGCGCCACTCTCGATGCGCTGCAGGGCGGATGCAAGCCACATGGGACGCCCGCAAATCTCTGCCCCTAACTGATCGGCGCTATATTCGCGGGTGCGGCTGATGGCCATCTGGACCAGGGCTGCGGCCATGGGGGCTAGAATCATAATGGCGAGTGTGCCGATGAGCCCGCCCGCATTGTTTCGGTTATTGCCGAAGAAGAACGCAAAGTTCGCCAGCATGGAAATAGCACCGGCGAGGGTGGCGGTGACTGTCATGGTGAGCGTGTCGCGGTTTTTGATGTGCGCAAGCTCGTGGGCCATGACGCCTGCCAGCTGCTCTGGCGTCAGCATGTTGAGCAAGCCGGTCGTTGCAGCGACGGCGGCGTTTTCCGGATTGCGGCCAGTTGCAAAAGCATTTGGTTGGGCTGTTTCAATAATATAGGTGCGCGGCATAGGGAGGTTGGCATTTTCGGCCAGGCGCTGCACGAGGCGGACGTAGTTTGGGGCCTCTCTTTCGGTTACTTCGCGTGCGCCATGCATGCGCAACACCATTTTGTCCGAGTTCCAATAGGCGAACACGTTCATGCCTGCGGCGATCACAAATGCGATGGCAGCGCCTGCTTCCCCGCCGATCATGAACCCAATCCCCATGAAGAGCGCCGTCATGGCGGCGAGAAGGATTGCGGTCTTTGTCATGTTCATTCGTTAGGTTCCCTTTTATTCACCAGGTTCCGGGGCAGCGTGTTGGCGTTCAAAGCTACCGTCATATATGTAGAGTGAATTAGGTGCCTTCAATGCTGGTGGGTGCCCGTCGTTGAGGGTGTTTTGAGGTGTGAACCAATGTCAGACGAAAAACGTCAAAATCCGTTAAGCGAAGCCGCAAAGCGCGCCCTTGCGGAAGCAGCTGCCCGTCGTGCCAAAGAGAAACCAGAGGCAACGCGGCCGCGCGAATTGCTTGGGCGAGAGGGTCCTGAACCCACCCGATATGGGGATTGGGAGCATAAGGGTCTCATCAGCGACTTTTAGGGCAGAAAAGCTTTTGTCGGCATGCGTGTATCGAAGGAGTGCTGTACACTCTATGAAGGTTTTTGCCCAAAAGTTCGCCATATGCGTGGTGGGCGGCGTGGTAGTTGGGGCTCTGAGTTCGCGGCTAGAGACTGACAGTCTGTAGATTGATAAGGCCTATGAAACTTTCCTCCAGCTTCATGGTGAGCGTTGCATCTTCGCCAGACGTTCGGGTGACATGTGACAGGACACATTGAGCCTCACCCTTCTCGTTTGCCCAGGGCAGCATGATTTGCTCCATCTCCAGCACTGGGCCTTCATTCGTTTGAGAATGATATTCCGAAGTAAGCATTGTGGGGCCGTCGATCACCTGAATGAGATGGCCGATGATCAATTTGCCAAACGGCTGGTCTATGAAAGCAGAGGTCTTTGTCCCGGTTAGATCGACGCCCAGGCGCCGTACCATCTCGGTTCCGAAGAACCGCACGGTGAAGTCGCTTCCATCGTGCTCGTAGATCACCATGTTCGACAGGATGGGCGCGAGGTCAACTAGATCCAGATCAGCCGTTGAGGGCAAACGACCGTCACCCTTCTGGCTCTTCCAGTACGCCAAGAGCGTCTGTGCGCCCTCTGTTTTCAAATCCATACCTGATCCCCGCAGGAACGCCCGCTATCGTTTGATGGCGAAGATGCCAGAAACCTAGGTTCAAAAAAGTAAAAACTCCGTGTTGGGCTATGAATAAAGTAAAACTTGCTCTCTATACAAATTTGTCAGTGACGGAGGCCGGTGCTGAAAACAAAATTGTCCCGATTCGAAGTATTGGTAAAACAGAACGTTTGGATTGCCCCATTTTTGGGTCAAATTATAGCTTTTTCACCAGTATTGAGGGAAGCTGCGGCGGTGTAGCTGACACCACCAGTGTCGGTATTCGCTGCGGGGCCATCGATTAGGCCTGCCATTGGCCCAGGTTGAACTTACCGGTTTTGCCGGTTCTCAATCAGATCATCGACCACGCCTGGGTCTGCCAGAGTGGACGTGTCTCCTAGATTGGAGAATTCGTTCTCAGCGATTTTGCGCAGGATGCGGCGCATAATTTTGCCTGAGCGGGTCTTGGGAAGACCCGGTGCCCACTGAATGAGATCCGGACTGGCAATCGGGCCGATTTCTTTGCGCACCCATTGGACAAGTTCTTTCCGAAGCTCCTCGGTCGGGTTTTCGTCCGCATTCAAAGTGACATAGGCATAGATGCCCTGCCCTTTGATGTCGTGGGGGTAGCCGACAACTGCGGCTTCCGCCACCAGCGTGTGCGCGACCAGAGCGCTTTCAACCTCAGCTGTTCCCATGCGGTGACCGGAGACATTCAGAACATCATCAACACGGCCGGTAATCCAGTAGTAGCCGTCCTCGTCCCGTCGGCACCCGTCGCCAGTGAAGTACATGCCTGGAAACTGAACGAAGTACGTGCTGGCAAATCGATCATGGTCTCCATAAACCGTGCGCATCTGGCCCGGCCAGCTGTCGGCAATGCAGAGATTGCCCTCTGCGGCACCTGGAAGTTCATTGCCCTCATTGTCAACAATGACAGGACGAACGCCAAAGAACGGCTTGGTGGCGGAGCCAGGTTTTTGGTCAATGGCACCTGGCAATGGCGTGATCAGAATGCCGCCTGTCTCTGTTTGCCACCATGTATCCACAATGGGCGAGCGACCGTCGCCGACGGTGTCGTGATACCAGAGCCAAGCTTCGGGATTGATGGGTTCGCCGACGGATCCCAGGAGCCTGAGAGAGGACCGGCTGGTTGCTTTCACCGGTCCTTCTCCCTCGGCCATCAAGGCACGAATGGCGGTTGGGGCAGTGTAGAAGATGTTCACCTGGTGCTTGTCGCAGACCTGCCAGAAGCGCGAGGCATCTGGATAGTTCGGCACGCCCTCAAACATGAGCGTTGTTGCGCCATTGGCAAGCGGTCCATAGAGGATGTAGCTGTGGCCGGTCACCCAGCCAACGTCGGCGGTACACCAATAGATGTCCCCATCATGATAGTCGAAGACATATTGGTGGGTGATGGAGGCATAGACCATATAGCCGCCAGTGGTGTGCATGACGCCTTTGGGTTTCCCCGTTGAGCCTGACGTGTAGAGAATGAAGAGCGGGTCTTCCGCGTTCATCTCTTCAGGCGGGCAGTCGGTGCTGACCGATGCGGCGGCCTCGTGATACCAGACATCTCTGCCATCCTTCATCGGCACGCCGGACGCGGTGCGCTCCACCACAATCACGGATTTAACGCCAGGGCATTGGGCCACGGCTTCGTCGGTGTTTGCCTTCAACGGCACCTTTCGGCCGCCACGCACACCTTCATCTGCGGTGATGACGCAGTTGGAGTCGCAATCAATGATGCGGCCAGCGAGAGCATCGGGTGAAAAGCCACCAAAGACCACGGAGTGGACAGCGCCGATGCGTGTGCAGGCGAGCATGGCATAAGCGGCCTCGACGATCATCGGCATGTAGATGGTAACACGGTCGCCCTTTTTGATGCCTTGGGCTTTCAAGACATTCGCAAACTTACAGACCTCTTCGTGCAATTCACGGTAGGTGATCTTCTTATCGTCAGTGGGTTCGTCGCCTTCCCAGATGATGGCGGTCTGCTCAGCCTTGGTCGCCAGGTGACGGTCGATACAGTTCACGCTGGCATTCAGGGTTCCATCTTCAAACCATCTCACGTGGAGATTGTCTTTGTCGTAGGAGACGTCTTTGATTTTCGTGTAGGGCTTGATCCAGTCGATGCGCTGGCCTTGTTCGCGCCAAAACCCTTCCGGGTCGGCGATGCTGGCGTCGTACATTCTCTGATATCCGGCCGCGTCTATATGGGCTCTGCTCGCCCATTCTGCGCTCACAGGGAAAATTGTGGTGTCTGTCATTGTGGCCTCCCGTGCAGCGGCTTTTTGTGTAAGCCGCAGTCTCGTTTTCGGCACTATAGGTGGAAATCGGCTTGTTTGTGCCTTTTTCTGTCCTGTTTTTATGTGGCCGGTTTTATCCCCTAGGGCGGGGTAACCTCAAATTAACCCTATATTTCGATGTGGTTAGCAGCGTTTTTCTGATTCAAGCTTTTTTACGGATTCGGCCCGCATTCTCTCAGCAACTGTGAGGGATCTTTATGGGACGACGCTTACCGCGCCGGAAAAAGCTGACCAAGACTGCCGTGCGGCGTGGCCGCGCGACGACGGTTACGGCTGCTCAAATGGCCGATGGGAACGTCTTTGACGATGTGGCGTTTGCGAAAGCTGGTCTTGAGCTTGCAGAGCGTCAGGCGGGCTACGGCGCGTGGTTCTGGAACTTGCCGACTGACTCATTTTACATGACCCCCAATGCCTGCGCGGTCCTCGGCGTCGAAGAAGGCATCACTAAATTCGATAGTATCATGGCGGCCATCCATGAAGATGACCGCGATGAAGTAACGACCAAAGTGCGTCAGCACCTGGACTCCCGCGAGAACTATGACCTCGCATGCCGCATCCGGCGCCCTGATGGGGAAGTGCGATGGATCCGCGCTCGCGGGCATGTCTCACTGGATGCGGATGGTGCGCCGGTGATGTTTGCGGGTTCGATTGAGGACACGACCTATCAGGTCGAAACGCTCAACGAACTGCAACGCTCAGAAATGCGGTTTCGCTCTTTGATCGAAAGTGCGCCGTTCCCAGTGGTCATTACGCGACCGAGCGACAAGACTCTACGTTACGTCAATCAGCGTGCTGTCGATTTGTTGGATGAACTAGGAAAGCCATCCGATACGCTGAACGTGCCCGACCTCATGGCCGACAAAGAAACCTATGATCAGGTTCGAGAGCAACTCCTGACCCATGGTGTTACCGAGAATTTCGAGTTAGCGCTCAAACGTGCGGACGGAAACCCTTTGTGGATTTTGCTCAAAGGACTGATCATCGATTATGAGGGAGAGCCCTGCGCTTATCTGATCCTGCTTGATGTCACAGAGCGCCGAGAACTTGAACAACAGCTGCGGACACAGGCAACGTCAGACCCCTTGACCGGGGTGGCGAACCGTACAGAACTTCTCTCTCAGTTGGAGTTTGCCATTTCCGTCTCCAATAGGACAGATGAAGGCTTTGCGCTTCTGTTGCTCGACCTCGACAATTTCAAGATGGTCAATGACACGCGCGGGCATTCTATAGGCGACAAGCTGTTGGTGGAGACGTCCAAGAGGCTCGGAAAGCTCTTGCGGACAACGGACACCGTTGCGCGCATTGGAGGGGATGAGTTCGCCATCATCGCGCGTCATCTGGATAAAACTCGTGGCGTGACCGTTCTTGCCCAAAAGATCATCGACTCTCTTGCTGCTCCTTTCGAGATTGACGGTGTGATTGCAAATGTCGGGTGCTCGATCGGGATTGCTCGCTATCCCTGGGACAAGGGCGATCCGGAACTCCTGATGCAGCAAGCAGACCTTGCTCTCTACCGGGCGAAAGACCAAGGCCGTGGGTGTTTCCATCTGTTTGACGAGGAATTGTCGCGTGCGGTGCATGAACGCATGGATATGGAACGTGATTTGCGCGTCGCTATTGAGACGAACCAACTCTTTGTGATGTACCAGCCGCGGTTTGACGCGGAGACACGCGAACCTGTTGCAGGCGAAGCGCTTGCCCGCTGGAAGCATCCTGAAAAGGGTCTCGTCTCCCCCGGTATTTTTATTCCTATTGCCGAGGAGACCGGTCTCGTCATTGATCTTGGGCGTGTTGTGCTTGACCAGGTTGTTTCAGACATTGCGCGCTGGCGAGAGCTTGGGCTTGATGTGGGACCTATGTCTGTGAATATCTCCGCTGTGCATCTGGCGGCTGGATGCGTGCTTGAGGATGTTTTCGGCGCGCTCAAAAAATACAACGTACCCGCGAAATGTCTGCAGGTGGAAGTGACGGAGTCCACCATGATTACGGATGAAGAGTCGGCGAGCTCGCAGATCAAAACCCTTGCGGATTCTGGCATTCACATTCTGATTGACGACTTTGGCACCGGGTATTCGTCGCTCTCCTATCTCCATCGCTTCCACGCGCATGAGCTAAAGATTGACCGGAGTTTTGTGTCCAATGTGGCGGAGGCCACCAGCGCTATTCTGGCGCGGCAGATTGTGTCGATTGGTAAATCGCTGGACCTCAAAATTGTGGCCGAAGGCGTTGAGACAGACGCGCAAGCGGACTTTATGACGGCGATCGGGTGCGATGAATTGCAGGGCTTCCTTCTCTCTAGGCCAATTGAACGGCCTGCGTTTGAAGAGCTGATGCGCGGCAAAGCAGAACGGTTAGCGGCAGCGGCCGCAAAGGCCTAAGCGCTCAGTTTCGCGATCTCTGCGTCGGAGAGGCCCGCTTCCTGCAATACCTCTTCTGTATGCTCGCCCAAGAGCGGTGCGTCGCGGCGCACGCTTGCGGGGCTTCCCTCATATTTCACTGGATGTTTGAGGCTCCAATACGGGCCTTCGTGTGGATGGTTTCTTTTCTCGAAGAGTCCGACAGCCTCAAGATGAGGGTCTGTGCGCAGGTCGCCCAGTCTATTCATCCGGGCATGGGGAATGTCATTCGCGAAAAGAATTTTCTCCCATTCCGCTGTGGTCTTTTGGACGGAGACGTCTTCCACCATGGCGTAGAGCGCGCGAATGTTCCGGGTACGGTTCTCATAGGTGGCAAACCGCTCGTCTGTTTCAAAGAGGTCCGGTTTTCCGCCAAGGGTAAAGAAGTCGCGCCATTGCTTATCTGAGTAAGGGAGGATGGCGATATAACCGTCAGCGGTTTTGTAGGGTTTTCGATCCGGTGCCGTGACGCGGACATAGCCGATGGGCCCGGTTGGCGGGTCATAGACCTCACCATAGAGATGCTCTGCCAGCAGAAAAGACACCATGGTTTCCATCATGGGGACTTCAACATATTGGCCTTCACCTGTGCGCTCGCGATGGAAGAGGGCCGAGAGGATGGCGTTGGTCATGAAGAGGCCGGTTGTTTTGTCCGCGATGAGGGTCGGAAAAAAACGAGGGCGCGGGTCGCCATCCACTTCCGACATCATGGAAGCAATGCCAGATGCCGCCTGGATCATGTCGTCATAGGCGGGGCGTCCACCATAGGGGCCTTCTTCGCCATAGCCTGTGCCGATGACATAGACGATGTCGGGCTTGACCGCTTTCACGTCTTCGTAGGAAAGGCCGAGTCGTTTCAATCCGTCATAGCGAACATTTGCGGCAAAGACGTCTGCCGTGGCGATGAGTTGCAACAGGGCCTCGCGGGCCTCTTTCTTTTTGAGGTCGAGCAGGACTGAGCGTTTGTTGCGGTTGATCGACAAAAACATGGGGCCTAACCCGGAGGCTTCGCCGGAGGGTGTGTCACCCGCCCAACGCATGATGTCGCCCCCTTGGCCGTTTTTGGGGCTGG
The DNA here is from genome assembly GCA_002695905.1 of Parvibaculum sp. Taxonomy (GTDB): domain Bacteria; phylum Pseudomonadota; class Alphaproteobacteria; order Parvibaculales; family Parvibaculaceae; genus Mf105b01. The sequence continues at coordinate 3,833 of NZQM01000169.1, read as the reverse complement.
GACTTTCCACTTTGATCACATCTGCGCCCATGTCGCCAAGCATTGCAGTCGCATAAGCGCCGAGCACAACACTTGTGAGATCGATGACGCGGATGTCGTCCAGGGCTCCTTTGGGCGTGGTGTTATTGTTATTGCTCACAATGTTTTCCTTCAGAGGGTCTTTGTTGGCCGCCATACATATCTTAAATCGGCCAGGTGTTCTTCATTGCGCCCGCCATCTGTCCGTTCTGCGATCATCAATCCGTGGCGTTCATAGAATCTTTGAGCGCCTTTGTTTTGACGAAATGTCCAGAGTTGAAACCCGCGTGGCGCGGATCGGTTTGCTTGGGTAAGCAGTGCTGTGCCAAGGCCCGTGCTCTGTGCTCTAGGGTGAACATAGAGATGGTCGATCCAGTCTGGTGACATGGCCAGGAAGGCCGCGATGCGCCCGTTGAGTATTGCGACCCAGGTTTCCTGTTGTGTGGGCATGGTGGAAAAATGGTGCCACATGTCCGCGGCGGTATGGCGTCTTGGCAGGAAGCCGAGTTTTGCCGTGGCGATCAAATAGACCGTCGCGACGCCCGCGCCCTCGGCGCTTCGCGCGCGAGCTATCTCAACCTTGCTCATCTGGACTCCTCTCAGCGCTCCGTTCGATACTAGACGAAGGGGTAATTGTCATGGTCTTTCGCGTTGGGGCGATTGACCCCCGTGATCGGGAGGGGCGGAAAGCGCTCTTGAGAAAGCTTGGGGTGCCTATTGATCACGCATTAGAATTCCGACTGGCTTTGTGGCGCGCTGTCCGCGACACTGGCCCTTCGAAAGGAAGTTTCATGCAATTGCACACGTCCAGCTGGCCGGAAGTTGAGGCCTATCTCACGCGCTCAAAAGGGATTGTCATTCCCATTGGCTCAACCGAACAGCACGGCCCTAACGGGCTCATTGGGACGGACGCCATTTGTCCGGAAGTGATTGCCGCGCACGCTGGCTCGCAAGCTGACATGCTGGTGGCACCAACGTTTAATGTGGGCTGTGCGCAGCATCATATGGCCTTTCCAGGATCCATGACGCTTCGGCCTTCCACCATGATTGCTGTGATCTATGACTGGGTCTTGTCGCTTGGGCGTCACGGGTTTGATCGTATCTATTTTTTCAATGGGCATGGCGGGAATATTTCAACCATCCAGGCGGCCTTCGCAGAGATTTATGCAGACCGCTCCCTCGCCCGAGACGGCAGCAATCGTGGCCCGGTGAAGTGCAAGCTTGCCAATTGGTGGGACTATAAGCCGGTCTACAAGTACTGCATGGATACTTACGGCAAATCGCATGGTGCTCATGCGACGCCGTCTGAAGTGGCCGTCACGCAATATGCTTATCCCGATGCGATCAAGACCACAGAGATGACGCCGAAGATCGCTCCGTCTGCGCGCTACACGGATGCTGAAGATTATCGGGAGAAATTCCCTGATGGCCGCATTGGGTCGGACCCGTCGCTTGCCAATCCAGAAGACGGCAAGAAACTTGTCGAGCTTTCGTCCAAGGGCTTGATCGAAGACTTCGCCGCTTTTGTTGCGGGCTGATCAGACTCCCGGCTCGTCCGGTCAACGTATCGCTTAATGGGTTGGTGTCTCCGACGCGCTTTGCCCAATGCGTGGCTCGGTGCCAGACAATAGTCGCTGAATGTTGACGCGGTGGCGCACGATCACATAGACGCCACCTGCAACCACGAGCAACTGGTAAGGCAGGGGGTGCTCCACGCAAAAGACCAGGGCAATTGCAACCAAGGCTGCCAACATTGAGCTAAGGGAAACAATCCTGGAAACAGCCAGAAAAATGCCAAACGCCATCGCGGCGCCAAGGCCAACAGGCCAGGATATTGCCAGTAAGACTCCCAGACCCGTCGCGGCGGACTTGCCACCTGTGAAATTCAACCAAACCGAACGGCTATGTCCTACTAAAGCGGCAAGACCGGCTAAGCACGTAACCCACGGCAACCAGGTTTCCAGATCTATTGGTGACGTGTCGAATGATGTTTTGTAGGACCAGGCATATAGCCAGCGGACGAAGACAATTGCGGTAGCGCCTTTTAGAACATCTACCAGAAGCACTGCCAATGCTGGCCATTTCCCCAAAGTTCGCAGCGCGTTCGTTGCCCCAACGGATTTGGATCCATGCTCTCGGATATCTATCCCTTTGAGCAATTTCGCCGCTAGATATGCTGTGGGGGTAGAACCGAAGAGGTATGCGCCCGCTAACCCAGCTAAAAATACTATCCAGAAATCCATGGGAATCATTTCTACGTGCTTGTTCAAGCAACTGCCTGTGGTTGCAAGGCTATGAGTCTATGGGCCAAGTTTCAGCGATAGTGATCTGACCGTCGGATGTCTCAATTGGGATCGCGACCAGACTCTTTCCTGCGCAGGGGCCGCTGGTGCAAAACCCATTGTCGAAATTGAACAGCGCGCCGTGGGTCGTACAGAGGATCTGATCCTTCTTGCGGGTCAGAAACCTGTCGGTGAATGTCTCAAGGGGAGTGAAGGCGTGGGGGCAGGCGTTCACATAAGCCACGCAGTCTCTCTCTGTTCTCACGACAAACATGTCGAACCGCTCGCGTCCTTCGCCAAAGGTGAAGCCCTTGGCGCCGGGTACCTCAATGTCGTCCAATGCGCAAAGGTGCGTGCCAGCAGGCGGCACTTTGGCCAACCATCTTTCGCGGCGCTGTTGATCGCCAAAATTTTTTGAGGGGGCGTTCACACTGATGACTAGTTTTTTGCTGTGGGAATTTTTTTAAGGTCGCCCATTTTGCAAATCCGTTTCCATTCGTCGGCTGTTACGGGCTGCACAGAGAGACGCGAATTATTCACGAGCACCATGTCTGTAAGTTCCGGTGTGTCTTTTACGTCCTGCAGGGTGACCGGCTTTGGAAGCGGCTCGACTGCTTCAATGTCGACCATGCCAAAGCGTTCTTTCGGGTCTGTGTGATCGGCGTAATGTTCCTTGATCACCCGCACGATGCCGACGACAGATTTCTCGTCCACTGAGTGATAGAAAAAGCCCAGGTCGCCGATCTTCATGGCCTTCATATTATTGTTGGCCTGATAGTTGCGCACACCGTCCCAGTGCTCGCCTTTGGCACCGCGCTTCATCTGGTCATCCCAACCCCACGTGTTTGGTTCCGATTTAAAAAGCCAATATGCCACTACTTTTTCCTTTCCGTCGCAGGGAACCGCTTTACCACGAATTCGCCGTCCTTCCAGGCAAGGCATGCCAGTAGGTATTCCGACCGAGTCCGCGGACCTGCGAATGCCGCCTCGATTTCCACCAACTCATCGCACCTTTTCACAGCGTTTTCCGTATCACTGGCATGAAAGAGCATCACTTTGTAATCTGTGCTTGCTACTATGAGCTTCTCAAAGTCATCGATGACTTCGTGCCACGGACCCATTTCAGACTCAGCAGCGAGCGGCATCTCTTTGAACCTACGTGTGATGCCCCGCCCGCAATAGTCGATCCAGATGAGATCGAACAGCCACTCCTGATTGACGACTCTAGTTTCGCCGGTATCCCGTTCTGTGAGACCGGATGCCCAGACTGAGTGACCGCGGCGGAACCCTATCTCGGCGAGGGTATTTTTAATGCGAGGTGTCCACTCCGCCGCCCAAAAGTTCTCCTTGTCATAGGCAGGCTCAGAGATGAGACGCGGGAGCGCATTTTCGATTTCGCGAAAAGGGTCATCTATGGACATGGCGACTTCTTAATCCTTAAGCAACCATTTCCAAGCGCGCAGTTCGCGGGTCCCAAAGAGCCCTGCTTTGACGTAAGGGTCATCGTCGGCAAGCTTTTGCGCGGTGGCCCGG
>NZQM01000168.1 GCA_002695905.1 Parvibaculum sp. | reverse complement strand
TCGTTCTTTGCGGCGCCTGTCGCCGAGGGTGGCCTGCTGTTTTCAGCATTGCTGGAAGGCAGGGGGGTCGTCGGCCGATCGCAGACAGCAACTCTCAGTATTGATGAAATGATAACGCCGGTTGTTGCGGGTCGGGTCTTGGCAATGTCGGATGCTGAGCTTGCTTTTGTCGAACTCGACAGTGTGGGCGGCGATGTTCAATCGTCCATCGACATTGCGCGCCGACTGCGGGCTGCCGGATCGCACACTCATGTTGCGTCTGGGGCGAAGTGTTTCAGTGCCTGCACGGTTATCTACCAGGGTGGCGTCGAACGAACGGCGGGCGAGGAGGCACTATTCCTTCTTCACTATGCGGTTCAGGTTTCAGACGACCCAAATCATGCGCGTGTTGGAAGTGTCTGGGGCACGGTCGCGTTGATCGAAGCGATGATTGATCTGGGCACCGACTCATCGGTTTACGATCAGATGCCAGGATTTGGTGACTGGCTTCTTTCTAGTCGGCAGGCTGTGGACCTTGGCCTGGTGCAAAGAGTTGTGTCGGGCCCTGTTATTGCCGAAAGAGCCCTCAAACAGAAGGGCGGTGCCTCATGAGAGGTCCGCTCCAGGTCAAAGACGTTGGCGTTCAATCCTCGTCAGTTCTTTTTCGGTTTGTCAGTGGAAGCGTGGGCTTCGGCTGTCGCAATTCGCCACTCAGCAATTTCGTTCGCCCATTCGGTAAGAACGCTGGTCGTTTCGCTGATCGGGGTTTCTTCTCCGGTTTTTTCATCGATCAGTCGCATGGCAACAGGATTGCCCGTGCGGTCGCTGACATATTTGACGGGCGTACGTCCGCTCGGTTCCATCCGCCAGGTTTTGCCCCACTCTGCCATGGCAAAAATCACCTGACGGAATGCCTCTCCCGCTTCGGTCGGTTCGTATTCATGGCGCGGTGGATTGGATTGGTACGCCTTGCGTGTCAGCAGTCCTTCGTCCGAAAGCTTGTTCAGCCGATCGGTCAAAATGTTGGTGGCGATCCCGAGCGATTTCACCAGCTCGTCGAAGCGGCGCAGTCCCAGCAACAGGTCGCGCAGTATCAAGATGCTCCAGCGATCACCAACCACGGACACCGTCGCCGCAATTGGGCACGTGGCGCTCTCATCATGTTTCGATCTGGCGCGCGCTTTGCCGGCGCCCGCTTTTTTGCCGGTGCTTGGGTGCCCCGGCTCCCCATCATGTTCCCTCATGGGCTGAGCTTAGCAACTTTCGTTCCGCAAGTGGATAGCGCAGGTGCATCTCTGGACTGGAACCTTGCGAAATAGTAACTTGCAAAAAAAACAAGGAACTAAAAGAATGTGGCGCACATGCGATGAAACCGGGCGGAGCCCAGGAGTTTGAAATGAGAACAGGACTATTAAGAGGAACGCAGGCCGCGATGGTCTGCAGCGCTCTGGCCGCGCTGGTGAGTGTCTCTGCGCTGGCGGCGGTTCCAGAAGCTGTGGCCAATCGGCTTGGCCAGGACCTGACGCCGACGGGTGCGGAGAAGGCAGGTAATGGTGATGGATCAATCCCGGCTTGGACCGGAGGTTTAACCGCGCCGCCTGCGGGGCTCGGCTACCGGGCGGGAGAGCATTATCTCGATCCGTTTGCCGGTGATCAGGTGCAGTTCACGATTGATGGAACGAACTATGCGCAATATGAGGCAAATCTGACGCCGGGCCAGGTGGAAATGCTGCAGACCTATCCGAGCTATAAGATGAATGTCTATCAAACCCGCAGGACCTGCGCGAACCCGGATAGTGCCTATGCGCAAGCGAGGCAGAACGCGGTTGCGGGTCGCCTCGCTGATGATGGAAACGGTGTGGTGGATGCTGTGCGCACAACACCCTTCCCGATACCCAACAATGCGTTGGAAATCATCTGGAACCACACGCTCACCTATCGCGCCTTCAAGATTGCCGCTCAAACGGTGAATGCGGCACCAACGCGGGATGGTTCGTTCACCCCGTTGGTTGTTCAAACCGATACGATCATCAATTATTCCAATCCAGTCGTGACGAAGACAGAAGAGCTGGACAATGTATCGGTCTACATCATCTTCAACACGATCGCGCCAGCCCGCAGCGCCGGTAGCGTTTTGCTGGTGCATGAAACGTTGAACCAAGCCATCGGCGCGCGTCGTGCGTGGCAGTATAGTCCTGGTACGAGGCGTGTTCGTCGGGCACCGAATATTTCTTATGACAATCCAGGTACGAACTCTGACGGCCTATCCACCTCAGATAGCTTTGACATGTATAACGGAGCGCCTGACCGGTACGATTGGACGGTGCTTGGCAAACGCGAAATCTTTATCTCCGCGAATAATTACAAGGTGCAGCAGACGGGTGTGAAATATACCGACATCGTGAAGCCAGGCCACCCTGACCCAGACCTGGTGCGCTATGAACGTCGTCGTGTCTGGGAAATTCAGGCAGACCTGAAAGCGCAAACACGCCATGTCTATTCACGTCGTCAAATGGCGCTGGATGAAGACGGTTGGCAGATCGCCGCGACGACACTCTATGATGGTCGTGGCGAGTTATGGCGTGTGCAGGAACGGTGGGCGTCAGTCGCCTATGACCATCCTCTTTGCAACGGTGCTGGCGACGTCGTCTATGACCTGAATGCCGGGCGCTATCTTGCTGGCGGTCTGCGAAGTGAAGAAGGCCCCATCAACTACGATGCGTCCGAGCTCAGCCTCGAGCGGTATACGCCTGCAACCATACGTCAATTGGGTGTTCGGTAGGTTCCCTCTCTCAAGTATCGAACATTCTCCTTGGGGTCGTGCATCTACGGGTGTGCGACCCCTTTTTGTGTCTCAATGATCTCAGGCGTTAAGGATTTGGTGGGAATTTGCCACTAACTTTATGTTTAGTTTGAAGGTTTTCGTCTCTTTTAGGGGCTTTTAGATTGGAATGCTGCCATGCTTGCACGCGCATTGATTATTGCTCTGTCCTTGGGTTTTGGTACGCAAGTCGCCATGGCCGCGGAAGAGGGCATGCTGCGCGACTATGACCGCGAAAGCCTCAACTTTCTGTTCGAACAAGCGCAGAGCTCAGGTCCTTTGTCGGGCATGTCAGAAGATGACATGCTGATCACCGGTTCTATTGGCAGTTCGGACAAGAAAGAAAGCCCTTCATCTACGTCAGGCGACAGGGTTCCACAGGCTCGCCCGGCTCGCTAAGCCTCTCTTCTGCTACTTTGCAGCGGTGATGATGTCCGTTATGGCCTGGACCACAGGCCCTGCGTCATCATATGTGAGGCCCAGGTAGACAACCACCATGTCCAGCGATGGAATAATGACCACGACTTGCGCACCGAAGCCTCGGGCCATGAAGGTGTCGGTCGGGATGTCATCGGTGATGACCGCGTGCCCCGTTTCCGGGTTTATTCCATTCAGCCAGAAGTGCGCGCCGTATCGCCCTTTTGAATTGGGCGTGGGGAGTCTGGCGTGATCTACCCAGTGTTCAGGCAGGATGCGTTTGCCGTCCCAAGTCCCATCGCGAAGGTATAGAAGCCCGAAGCGGGACCAGTCGCGGCCGGTCATGTGCAGGTAGGAGGATCCGATAAAAGTGTTGGCTTCATCAAACTCCGGGACAGCTGACCTGATGCCAATTCGGCTGAACAGACTTTCTTCCATAAAGGCGCGATATTCTTGAGCGCTCTCGGCCCCAATCGTGTCTCGTACGATCCCTGAAAGCACGTTTGATGTGCCGCTTGAATATTGCCAGAGGGTGCCGGGGTCTGCTTGCAGAAGACCTCCTGCGGCATATTCAGCGGTGTCCAGCCGACCTTTGCCAAACAGCATCTGCAAAACGTTGGATGTTTCAGGGTCTGTATAGTCTTCGGAGAAGGTGAGTCCGCTTTCCATTCTCAAAAGGTTTTCGACGGTGATCGCTTTCCGTGGATCGTTGACCTTTCGATTCCAGCGCGCGACACGCGCAGGTTTATACACATCGATCTGCCCATCCTTGATGAGGATTCCGATTAGTGCGTGAACAACACTTTTTGCCATCGACCAGGATTGCAGGCGTGTGCTGGCGTCAAAACCTTCGCCGTAGCGCTCACCGATCAGCTGGCCACCTTTGACGACCAGAATAGCGCGGGTGTTTTGCGGCGTGCCTGGTTCTGACCCAGCCATTGTCCGATCAAGAACTTCCTCAAGCACAGCAGGTGTCGGTGCGATCGGCCAGCTTTGGCTTGGCCAAGCAATTTCAGGTGGCTGGCCCGGCAATGGGACCAGCTGCTCATTGGCGTATGCCGGTGTTGTTAGGGCGACTGCCAAAAACAGGATGCTTGGCAAAAGTATGGATGCAAAAAGGCGCATATACGTTCAAAATCACAATAGACTTATTTTTCTTGTCGGTACTCTAGAGCAAGCTGGCCTGCCAGGTCATCCTTGCTTCTGCGGTCGGCGATATTCTTCAATTCTTGCCTTAACTTGGGATGGCGCGCTCGTGAACCTTAGATTTCTACTTATTGGCATGATAATCGCCGTGGGCATGGGCGTGGGCATGATCCAAGGTGAGAAAAAACTGGATGCCCTCATAGTCGTTGCGAACGCGGTAGCGAAAACCAACTGTTCCTGCGTCTTCGTCGCTGGGCGCGACCTGGCAGACTGCGCCAAAGAAGCGCCGCCGGGGTTTGATCTGGCGACTCCCTGGATCGACCAGGAAACCCCAGGTGTTTCAAGCTCGATCTTTTGGGTTGTGCGGGGACGTGCTCGGTACAGCGAAGGTATAGGCTGTCGCCTGGAATAGGACATTGCAGCGTGTCGCGTTTAACTGGAGCCAAAAAAGGCGCTAGGATTACGCGTTTTTGACACATTGAAGAATCACATGGAACGCGAAGCGCCTTAAATGACCGAACTGTTTCCTGGAGAAGATCCCTTCATCGTTTATCAGCGTCTTGCGCTGGCGCTGGGGGTGGGACTCATTGTCGGTCTGGAACGGGGATGGCATGTGCGTGACAGTGAATCGGGGTCCAATGCTGCCGGTGTGCGGACCTTCGCCCTTATGGGGCTGCTCGGCGGATTGGCGGGCGTTAGCGGTCTTGTTGTTGGTGATTTGCTCACTCTTGCGATCTCAACTGGGTTCTTTGCATTTGTGATTGCAGCTTATGTGATTGGGTTGCGGCCTCTCGATGGACGTGCGCCTGACAAGGGCATGACCACAGAGGTGGCGGCTCTCATCACCTATCTTTTGGGCCTTCTCGCTGTTCGTGGCGACATGACCCTGACGGCTGTAAGTGCGGTTGTTTTGGTTGCGCTGCTCAATCTCAAAGAGCCGCTCCATAATGCGCTCACTCGTCTGAAGGCCTTTGAGTTGGAGGCGGCGATAAAGCTTTTGCTGATCTCCGTTGTCGTGCTGCCCTTCCTGCCCAACGAAGGGTATGGCCCCGGCGGGATCTGGAATCCGTTCGAATTTTGGTGGATGGTCGTTTTGATCTCAGCGCTTTCCTTTGGCGGTTATTTCGCTATTCGGTTCGCGGGGCCAAAAAAGGGGCCACTGGTGATGGGGGCTCTCGGGGGGCTCGCCTCTTCTACTGCTCTGACGGTTTCCGCCTCCCGACTTGTCTCAAAAGTTCCGCAGGCCGGGGCCGCCTTTGCAGGGGCTGTTGCGCTGAGCGCGGCCATGAGTTTTGGGCGCACGCTCCTTTTGGCATCCGCTCTTTATCCGCCAGTGGTTGTAAAACTTGGGGTTCCATTGGCGCTGGCTGGTCTCATTTCTGTCGTCGGTGTCCTTATCGGCCAGCGCTCAGCACAAGCGTCTGAGGAAAGCGAAGATTTGTTGGCGGAAATGGGCTCGCCGGATGATTTCGGGACTGCTCTCCAGTTTGGTTTGCTCCTCTTGCTTGTAACGACGCTTTCCTATTTTGCGAATGAGTGGCTCGGGCAGGATGGCCTATATACTGTTGCCGCTCTCTCAGGGCTCGTCGACGTGGACGCTGTGACGCTGTCTGTGTCGCGACTTGCCGAGACGCCAGGAGGGCCGCTCATGCCCGTAGTGGCGATGGCCATTCTTATCTCCGTGGTCGTTAATACCGGGGTCAAAGTGGTGATTGGCGGCTATTTTGCCGGGCGGGCCTTTGCTCTTCGGCTAGCGGGCATCTTTTTGCCAGCCTTTATTGTCGCCTTTGCAGGCTTTTTGTTTGTTTAGGGCAGGTTTTTTTTGGGGTGGATTCTGGGGCTTCTTAGCTGGCCCCTATAGACGCAGCGGGTTGTTGGCTGTATAACGCGCTCTGAATTTGAGGTGGGGGCTCGATCTGGGCCCCTCCATTCGTTTAACCCCCTGATTTTCTTCGTGTTTTTCAGGGTGCACAGCAAGCGAGACCGAGATGGCTGTTCCAAAAAGTAAAATCAGCGGCTCCAAGCGTGGTATGCGGCGGTCTGCGGATGCGTTGAAGCGTCCGACATATGTCGAAAACCCAGATTCGGGTGAACTGCACCGTCCACACCATATTGACCTGAAAAGCGGTATGTATCGTGGTCGTCAAGTTCTTGAGCCAAAAGACGATATTTGATTTCTGCGTTCGCGCGGGAGACCCAAAAAGCGCCATTTACGGCGCTTTTTTTGTGCCTGACGTCTGCAATTCTAGGACTTTAGGCTGGGCGCCGCATTTTGGCCGTAAAAAATCAGTCACCTGAACATCATGCTGGGCCTGCGTGGCTGTCGTGCTACCCTCTTAAGATTGAGGCCGGTTCTATCATTTAAAGGGGATTCTATGTTTACTACTCTGCCTCTCTTGGCTCTCGCGGTCATTGCTTACAACGTGCTTGTCTTTTTGGGCGGCGGCGCCGCGATGGACAGTGTCCTGGCTGAGGTTCAGCTCCTGTCTGGAGCGACCTGGTCGGTCACTGTCTCAGATATCGTTCTGTCGTCTGCATTGGTCCTGTTGTTTTTCGAGTTGATTGGATCGACACGCACGACAGGTTCAAGTGTGGTCAATCACGGGTTGTCGCTGGTCGTCTTTATCGTTGCGCTCATTGAGTTCATTGTGCTGCCAGAATTTGGCACGTCGACCTTCTTTATGATCACCTTGTTCACTCTGTTGGATGTGGTTGCAGGCTTTACGGTCACGATTGCAACTGCGCGTCGGGACTTCTCCGTGGGCGAGTGAGCGACCGACACAAGTATTTTGAGAGCGGCGGGGCATGCCCCCGCCGTTTTTATGTCTGGTCGTACCAGATCCCAACCAACCCCAAACTGATGGGAACACAATGAGTAAATCGCTGTTCGAAACGCTAACGATCCTGCTTGGGCTCGCATTTACGCTGGCCTTTTTTATTATTGTTGTCCCGCCTTTATTGGCAGATGGCGACATTGTCGGCGCTTTTACCGCTGGGTTCGTGAACCCCTATTCGTCCGGCTATTCCCTTGATGTGATCATCACCGGACTGATCCTCATTGTCTGGATCCTTTACGAGCGCCAGTCATTGGGAGTGCGGTATGGCTGGGTCTGCATCGTGCTCAGCGTGGCGCCTGGTGTCGCGACGGCGTTTGCGCTCTACCTGGTGTTGCGTATGAGGACTGTTCAAAGTCTCACTTAACGCAATTGGCTGATTTTCGGCTCAGGTTTGGACCGATTCTCGCTCAGCTTGATCGAAAGCGTCTCGGAGTCTGTTCTGTAGGGCATGGGTTTTGAGGGACCGTTCGGCGATCTCGTGCAATGGCAGCAGGCCGATGAGGGAATTGGTTAGAAATGCGCTTTCGACATTTGCAAGAGTTGAGGGCGTGATGCTTTCTTCAAAGGCGGTGATGCCGGTTTGCGATGCGATTTCGAGTACCTTCCGGCGCACAGTCCCATCCAGACAGCCGTCGCTTAAAGGTGGCGTGATAAGCGTGTTGCTGTCCCACAGGAAAAGGTTGGCGGCTGTTGCGCAGGTTACCTTGCCTTGGGTGTTGAGAAGGATGGCATCATCTGCTCCAGCAGCGTCTGCTTCCTGCCGCGCCAAAATCTGATCGATGTAGGTGAGCGTCTTCAAATTTGCCGTTGGGGAGAATTCGTTTCGACGCGCTGTCGCAATGGTCACTCCAATGGATGCTTGGGCGGCTGGCGCCGGGGACCTGGTGATCAGGACTGTGGGATTGGCGTCAGGTGAAGGCACGAGACCCCGCGGACTTGTCCCCCGGGTTAGGGTAAGGCGGACCGCTGTCCGGTCTTTATCATTGCAGCCATTCATCGTTAGGAGCGATGTGACCGCCGACCTTAGTTCGACGATGGAGTAGGGAAGTTTGATCCCGAGCGTGTCAGCGCCGCGCGTCAGTCTATCAAAGTGGAGATCGGCGAAGACGAGCTTTCCGTCGCGCGCCGCCATGGTTTCAAAGACCCCGTCGCCCAACAGGAAACCGCGGTCGCTCGGATCGATCCGAGCCTCATCTGCAGCAAGCAGTTTTCCATTGAGCCAGATGGTCACGCGCTCATATCCGTCTGTTGTGGGGCGTCCCCGTGGGGAATGCCCGCAAGGTCGAGAAAACTGGCCAGAAGCTGGTGTCCGTGATCTGTAAGCACAGATTCGGGATGAAACTGGACGCCAAAAATGGGCAAGCTCTCATGGGCAAGGCCCATCAGTTGTCCATCGTCTTTTGCGTTCGCGATTTGGTTCAATGGGCTGATTGCGCTCAGTTCTGCTATCAACGAATGGTAGCGGGTGGCCGCGAAGGGGTTGGGCAGACCTTGAAAGAGCGGATGATTTTCATGCCCGATCATTGACGTCTTGCCATGCCGGGGTTGGGTGGCCCGAATGGTTTTGCCGCCAAAGACCTCCGCGATGCATTGATGGCCGAGGCAGACGCCCAATAGCGGAATTTTGTGCTCCACCGCGGCGCGGACCATGTCTTTGCTGATGCCAGCCTCAGCGGGTGCGCAGGGGCCGGGCGACAAGATGATTGCCTGCGGGCTGAGTTGGAGAAGGTCCTCGATAGGTGTCGCATCATTGCGAACCACTTGCCGCTCACATCCCAATTCGCCGACATAGCGGGCGAGGTTGTGGACAAAGCTGTCATAGTTGTCGATGAGCAGGATCATGCGCGGGCCTGAAGGACGTTCGATACTTCTGGTGCTGCGCCGCGTATGGCATCGGATAATGCCGCTGCTTTGTCGAGCGTCTCTCTATATTCATCAGATGGTTTTGAATCCGCGACGATGCCACCACCGGCCCGGAAGGAAATGCTCTCGCCAATGCAGGTCATGGAGCGGATCAGAATGTTTGTGTCCATGGCGCCGGAAAAGCTGAGATAGCCAAGCGATCCGCAATAGGGGCCGCGTGCAGTGGCTTCCAGTTCTGAGATGATTTCCATGGCTCGGACTTTTGGAGCGCCGGTAATCGACCCGCCGGGAAAGCAAGCCTTGAGGAGCTCGACGTTTGTTTGGTCTGCCCGGAGTTTCGATTTAATGGTTGACACTAGATGGTGAACTGTTGCGAAACTTTCCAACTCACAGAGGCGTGTGACTTTGACAGAGCCGTCTTCGCTAACGCGTGAAAGATCATTTCGAAGCAGATCGACAATCATCACGTTTTCAGCATTGTCTTTTTCGCTGTCTAGCAGGTCTTGCGCGAGCGTTCGGTCTTCTTCGGCTGTCGCCCCTCGCGGCCGGGTTCCCTTGATTGGTTTCGTCTCGACGGCGCTTCCATCGGTTTTGAGGAACCGTTCGGGTGATGATGAGAGAAGGTACCCGGTTTCGAAGTTGAAGAAGCCCGCGAAGGGTGCTGGGCTTATAGCTCTTAGCTTCCGGTAGAGTGTAAAGGCGTCGTCGCCATTCTGCAGAGTTGCGGTAAACCGTTGAGAGAGGTTTGCCTGGAAGATATCGCCAGCGAAAATATAGTCGATGACCCGCTGAATTCTGTCTTCATAGGCTTTGCGCGTGTGCTCGGCGTGCACGGCACTCATGGGCGCAGGCAGTTCCGGCCATTTCAGGTCTGGCAAAGCAGGGTTGAGCGCCAGGCGCGCGCGCCACTTAGACGCTCGTGCTTCGGCGCGAACGGCGCGTGCTGTCGGGCTCATCTCAGGCAGCCCGGTGGAGATGATGAATGCGCGGCGCTCAACACAATCAAACGCCAAAATACAATCATAAGCGCCCACGGCGAGGTCTGGTGTTTGTTCCCCGTCACTTGTCTGTTGGGGTGGGGCTGGTAGTTGCTCCAGCTCCTGTGCAAGCTCGTATCCGAACATACCCGCAAGCCCGCCAGTGAAGGGTGGCAGCCACTCTTCGTCGGGCCAGTTTGGGGCGAGTGCGAGGGCATTGACCTGCTGGTCCAGGCGCTCCAGAGCGCCGACATTCTGACGGATGCCGTTCAGGCAGGTCTGTCCCTGGCGCTTCGTCAAGACCGTGAATGGGTCCGCAGCTACGTAGGTCCAGCGGCCCTGCAGCGATGGATCTTGGTCGGGTGTTGCCGTTGCCGAATCGAGAAGGAGCGCAAAAGGCTCCCTAGCGACAGCCGCAAAGACAGAGAGAGGGTCGCAGAATGGAACCTCTTCAATCAGATGTCCTGCGTCATAAACGCGATGAAACAAAGATCTGTCCATGGTCATTGTGTTCTAGGCGCACTGGCGGGCCTGCGGCAAGCCTAAAGCGGCGTCTCGTCCAGGTGGCATTGGCAGTCTGCGGGCTCGAGACGGGCGTCAGGGCCACGGGCTTTGCCGCCCGCACCCCCTGTTGTCGTTCGAATGCGGGTCGCCTCGACAAACTCGACAAGGAGAGTGTTGAGTTTCTCTGCTGCAGCCAACGGGACCAAATGGTCCGCCTCTTCAAATGTATGGAGGGTGGCGCCGGGAACAAGAGCTGTGATCTCTTCTGAGTTCGCATAGGGCACGACATCGTCGTCTGTTCCCCAGATGATTTGCACCGGCAGATTACTCGCGCCGATGGTCCTGTAGGCGTCCTGGGCGTCCCAGAGCGGGTAGTGCCTTAGGGAGGACAGCAGCGCCCGGTTATAGCCGTCGAAGCCTGCCTGTGCTTCATGGTCAACCAAATGGCGTTCTGGATTGGCGCTTGCCTTAGCGGCCCTTTCTGCACTCCCACGCCCCAGCATGTCACCGGCATAGTGGAAGATAATTTCGCCCAATCCCGGTAAGGCCAAAAGACCCGGCAGGAAGCTGGGCTCGCCGGTGCCAGCAGGGGCGATTAGGCTCAAGGAGCGAACTTTGGTCGGATGGTTGGCGGCGAAGATGACTGCGGTGGCGCCCCCCATGGAATATCCAACCACATGGCTTGGCCGCGAAATCTTCAGATGATCCAGGAGCTCGAGGATCAACTGATCGGTTCTTTCAGCTGTGTAGTCGCCTTCTGGTCGATCGGAGAAGCCACGCCCGTAATTGTCAAACGCCACCACTCGATAGCCTGCATCCGCCAGAGGTGTCAGGTGGTCTTTCCAAATATAGGACGGCGTCCGGAACCCATGGATCAGAATCACAACAGGCCCGGTCTCGGGTCCTGTCATGCGGTAGTGCACGATGCCTTCGCTCAGCTCAGCAAAATACTCTGCCTGCCCCTCCGCGACCAGTTGATCGCGTGCTTCAGCTGTCAACTCAGGTTTGTCGGCGCCGATGAACCAGAAGCTTGTTCCGACCAGCGCCAGGAACAGCGAAAGGATAAGAAGCGTATTTTTCATGCGTTGGGCTCCTGTCATGTTGGCCCCAGTCTAGTCGGTCTGCTCCCATGGAACAAAAGCTGCAGGCGACGGTGCCCAATTTGGACCCTTGCCTTTGGCTAGGTTTGTCGGCTTACTACTGTGAAATTGACCGAATTCGAGGAGTGATGACGATGGATGATGCCTTCAAGGATCATGCACTCAAAGGCAAAGTTGCTTTTATCGCCGGTGCGTCCAGCGGGATTAATCTGGGTATCGCTCAGCATTTTGCGGTGAATGGCGCCAAAGTGGCGATTATCAGCCGCAGCCATGAGAAGATCGTCGCCGCCGCCGAAACCGTCGAAGGTGGTATCGGCATGGCTGCCGATGTGCGTGATTTTGAAAGTGTCGACAAGGCACTTGCCACAACCGTCGAACAGTTTGGCAAGATTGACATCGTGGTCTCTGGAGCCGCGGGCAACTTTGTGGCGCCGGCTTTAGGTATGTCGTCCAATGGATTTAAAACGGTGGTGGATATTGATCTGATTGGCACCTTCAATGTGCTTCGGGCGTCATTCCAATATCTGAACCGCCCGGGTGCGTCTCTCATGAGCATCACCGCGCCGCAGGCGCACAATCCGTCCATGTTCCAGGCGCATGTCTGTGCAGCAAAGGCGGGCATTAATATGCTCACCCAATGTCTTGCCATGGAATGGGGCCCGGCCGGGGTGCGGGTGAACGCGATTTCTCCTGGGCCTATTGCTGACACAGAAGGCATGGCGCGGTTGGCGCCGACACCGGAGATGGAAGCAGCAGTAAAGGCCAGCGTCGCACTGCGCGGCTATGGAGAAAAACGCGACATTGCAGATGTTGCTATGTATCTGGCAACTGAGAATGCGCGATACATCACCGGGACCATCATTGATTGCGATGGCGGTACGAAGCTTGGAAACGCGAGCGGTGACGCACTTGGAGAGTTTGCCTGAGTGATGGATGAAAAAGACTTTGACAATGCCCGCCGTAGTCTGACCTCAAACCCCAAAGGTGATAGTCGTCTCTCTTCACTTGAGCAGCTTGCGTCTCTCGATAGTATGGAGGGGATTGTGCAGGCGGAGCCGACACCGGTTCCGCCCTTTCTGCGGTATGTTCCTAAGGGAGCTCTCATCCATGCAATCTATCCAGGCTTGCTCGTCGCCCTCACCATAGGCCTCGCGTCGACCTGGTTGTCGACCCGCTATGGTGCACCAGTGATGTTGTTTGCACTGCTGCTCGGCATGGCGTTTCACTTTCTCCATGAAGAGGGGCGGTGTATCGCTGGGATTGAATTTGCGGCGCGCAGCCTTCTGCGGATCGGTGTCGCGCTTTTAGGCGTGCGGATTACTTTTGATCAGATCGCGGGTTTGGGACTCGGTCCGGTCCTGACGGTTGTCGCGGGTGTTGCTACAACAATTTTCTTTGGATGGGCTCTTGCCAAGGCGTTGGGGCTTAAATCGACATTGGGTGTGCTCTCAGGTGGCTCTGTGGCCATATGTGGAGCGTCGGCGGCACTGGCGATATCAAGCGTCCTACCGCGCAATTCCGAGTTGGAGCGTGACACAATTCTTACCGTTGTGGCTGTAACTACCCTTTCCACGGTTGCGATGGTGCTCTACCCGCTTTTTGTTGGCACACTTGGTCTCAACCATATCGACGCGGGTATTTTCCTGGGCGGGACCATCCACGATGTCGCGCAGGTTGTGGGGGCTGGATATATGGTTTCACCGGAAACGGGTGACGTCTCGACCTATATCAAGCTCCTACGGGTTGCGATGTTGCTCCCGGTCGTCTTCCTAATTGCTTTCATTGTTACGCGCGCCAACGGCAGCGGGTCCGGCAGCAAAGTGCCCCTGCCCATTTTTCTATTCGGGTTTGCTGCCCTTGTGATTGTGAACAGCACCGGATATCTGCCGACCGTCGCAACCGACCAACTCGCTGATATATCCAGATGGTGTCTGGTTACAGCCATCGCCGCATTGGGGATGAAGACATCCTTTAAAGAGCTAGCGGTCGTTGGCTGGCGGCCGGTGGCGCTTGTCGTTGCGGAAACGGGCTGGATTGCCCTTCTGGTTCTCGGTTCTCTTTTCTTTGTGATCTGAAGGCTGGAAAACCGGGTGCCGTTTTTGAGTGAATGGCTTTAGTCTTCCTCCAACAAATGGGGGGAGGGAACCATGGTCCCGAAAATTGAGCCAAGTGCGTTTGAATGCGTTCTCTATGACGTTACAGACCATGTCGCGACGCTCACGCTTAACCGGCCTGAGCGCAGGAATGCGCTCAATCGCCGTGCGTATGATGAAGTCGAAGCCGCTTTCCGCGCGGTCAGTCGTGATCCGGAGGTACGGTGTGTCATCGTAACCGGCACCGATCCTGCTTTCTGTTCCGGTGAAGATGTGAAAGAAATGATGACGGGTGAGGCGCATGAGGGCAGCATTCAGCGGCTGACCCAGGTGCGACCCGAACCGACGCCTGCGGCAGTTGCTGCTCTAGAATGTGACCGTCCGGTGATTGCTGCGGTGAATGGTGCTGCTGTCGGATGGGGCATGGAGCTCTCTCTGTTTGCCGATATCCGGATTGCATCAGAGCGTGCGAAGTTTGGAGAGATATTTATCAAGCGCGGGTTGATCACAGATGTCGGTGGTTTATGGCGACTGCCCTCCATTGTCGGGCAAGCGCAGGCAGCTGAGCTTCTGTTTACAGGTGACATTATTGACGCGGAGACAGCGCGTGAGATCGGTCTTGTGTCCCGTGTTGTTCCCCACGATGCTTTGATGAGGGAGGCCGAGGGCCTTGCGGCCCGTATCGCGTGTAATGCACCGTTGGCACTGCGCTACATGAAAGAGGGGCTGCGGCGCACAAGCTATGGGGACCTAAGCGAAATTGGTGGTTGGGTAAGTTCGACGCTTGGTACATTGTTTCAAACAGAAGATCACCGAGAAGGCGTGCAGAGTTTTCTTGAGAAACGTGCGCCGGAATTCAAAGGACGATAGACCGTCACGCTATGGCTCTCTTTTTTGACCAAGACTGGTTTGACCGACAGCTCGAGTCTTTGAAACATTCTCATGAGGACGTTGCTGCTCTGCTGCGCCTGTCACCGATGCAAGTAGCGGAGATATGGAAAGATCAGCGTGAATTATTGCCTCATGAAGTAAGTGCGCTCGCCAGGTTGCTCAATTCAACGCCTGCCGAGGTCGCTGACCATGCAGGGGTGTCCACGCCAGTTCCCCCAGAGTTGGAAGATGCGGACATGGAAACTGTCATGACACGGCTTGATGAGATGAATGGTCGGCTTGAACGGATCGAGCGCGTCCTTGTTGACTTAAAATCACTGGTGCTGGAACAGAGTGTCTCCAAATCAAAGGAAGTCTGATGCGTGATATGCACTATCCCGGTCGCTCGACCGTTCATGCGATGAACGGCATGTGTGCGACGTCGCAACCGCTTGCGGCGGAAGCAGCGGTAACCTTGTTGCGTCAGGGTGGCAATGCTGTTGATGCGGCGGTTTGTGCGAGTGCCGTGCTGTGCGTCGTGGAACCCTACAACACGGGGATAGGCGGGGACTGCTTTGCGCTTCTGTCAATGGGTGGCAGCGGTGAGGTCATCGGTCTCAATGGATCTGGTCGGGCCCCGAGGGGCGCGAGCGCCCAAAAGCTGAGAGACCAGGGCATCGGTGAAATAGGTCTGACCAGTGTTCACTCTGTGACCATTCCGGGTGCGGTGGATGCCTGGGACCGTTTGCTGAAAGATCACGGGACCATGGGATTTGCCGAGGTGCTGGCTCCTGCCATCCGGTTTGCGGAAGAAGGGTTTCCTGTGTCGCCCCGTGTTTCACTGGAATGGCGATATCTCACTGATCATTTGAAGAAAGATCCTGCCGCCGCTGCCCATTTCTTGACCAATGGGGAGGGTCCAGAAGTCGGACAGGTTGTGCGCATGCCAGGTCTTGCAGCGACCTTGCGGCTCATCGCTGAGAATGGCCGGGCAGGTTTCTATGAAGGCGCAGTCGCTGAAGACCTGGTCGCCAAACTGCAAAGCCTTGGCGGCGCGCATACGCTGGACGATTTTGTTTCCACATGTGCTGACTATGTTACGCCGACGCGCACCGACTATCGCGAGCGTCAGGTATTGGAGATTCCGCCCAACGGACAAGGGATCACCGCGCAGATCGCGTTGAATGTCCTGAAGTGTTTCGAGTTGGGCAAACTCGATCCCCATGGGCCGGAGCGTTTCCATCTTGAAATGGAGGCTTGTCGGCTTGCCTATGACTTGCGCGATAAATATGTCGCCGACCCGGAATTTGGGCCGGTGCCGGTTGATGATCTTTTGAGCTCCAAAACAGCTGCAGCGCTTGCTGATCGCATTGACCCAAACCACGCCCTAAAAGATGTTGCAGCTAATCGCGATCCGCTCAATCGAGATACGATCTACCTCACCGTGGTGGATAAAGATCGGAATGCAATCTCGTTCATCAATTCCCTTTACCAGGCGTTTGGTTCCGGCATTACAGGGCCAAAAAGTGCGGTGGTGATGCAAAACCGGGGTGCAGGGTTTGTCCTGACGGAAGGTCATCCAAATTGTCTCGACGGGGGTAAGCGGCCACTTCACACCATCATTCCGGGCATGCTTGTGGAAGGCGGTAAAGCGACCATGCCGTTTGGTGTTATGGGCGGAGCGTTTCAGCCGGTCGGTCATGTGCATCTCATGACCAACTTTATCGACTTTGGGATGGATGTTCAGGAGGCGCTCGACAGCCCGCGTGCCTTTCCAGGCGCCGCCAGCATCGAAGTTGAAAAGGGTATTGATGCCGCTGTCCGAGCAGGTTTGGAAGCGCGAGGGCACACAGTCTCTAACGCACTTCTTCCCCTTGGCGGCGGCCAGGCAATCTATCTTGACCCCGTCTATGGCGGGTTGATTGGCGGCTCAGACCCGCGCAAGGATGGCGCAGCCATCGGCTACTAGCGAGCTCTAGGCCTTTCGAGTGAGCACGCGGGCTGAAGGCGTGGCAGTGTCGAGCTTGTTGGCTGAACCGTAAGCGCTCGCAGCGTTCTGCCTTGCTCTTACACGCGCGTTCGCGTCGCGGGGCCACTGCCAGTGCTGGTCCACATATTGAGCCAGAAAGGGTGCCGTTGGAGCCTGCCGATTGTGTATTCGCCGGTCCGTCGCTCGTCGCTGAGGCGGATCTACCAGTTTCGGTTTTTCTGTCTCATTGGCATGCGTTTCCTCCGCCTTGGCTTTCGGGCGGGCGGGCTTGTGGTAGAAGCCTGTTCCAGTTATGCGCGTAATGCGAGTCATGGCCCTTAAGGAGCAAGAAACCGGCCAGCGTTTTTGTCCCGGATTGAAACAGGTCCGTGGTTTTAACCAATAATTTTAGACTTTTCTTCGCAATGTTCCTTGGCCCTTTCTTAACAAGCGTCGGCCAAAATCATCCTAGTTGTACAGGCGTACCGTAAACTTGCGGATCTGGCCGGGCCACCGGTTTGTAAATGGGGTGTTGTAAAGTGTTGCGTGATCGACGTAGTTGGCGCGGGCAAAAAGCTGGGACAAGCGAAAGCTCTGACCAGACATCGGATGTTGATGACATTGCCGTTGATGCTGCCAAGCTTGACTCGCTTGGCCTGGAAGCAATCGCCGAAGTGGGTGACGTTTTTTACGAGTGGGCCCTCGACAAGGACAGTCTCATCTGGGCTGACAATGTTTCTGGTGTTTTGGGTATCGAGCAAACATCTGCGCTCTCTTCAGGCCGCGGATATGCATCGCGCCTTGTGGCGGGCAAAGGGACGACGCGCTATGAGGCAATTGTAACAGAAGGGTTGCGCGACAATGGATCAGGTGTTGCCTTTCAGATTGAATACGCGATCAAGAATGATCAAGGTGAAGAGCATTGGGTAGAAGATCGTGGGCGCTGGTTCGGCGATTCTGAAGGACGCCCCGTGCGCGCTGTCGGTGTTGTTCGCATCATCACGGGTCGTCGTCAGCGCGATGAAGAGCTCAACTTCCTTGTTACTTATGATGAGCTTACGGGCCACGTTAATCGCACACGCCTCAAAGAACTTCTTGGTGAGACGCTCGTCGATTTGCGGCGCAATGAGCGGAAGGGCGCCTATCTAGTAGCGGCGATTGATAATCTTGCGTTGATCAACGAGGCTTACGGTTTTGACGTGGCTGACCAAATGATAGTCGCGGTTGGCAATCGCCTGCTTGGCGAGCTGCGGGGCACAGATGTTATTGGCAGATGTTCCGGGAATAAATTCGGGATCATCCTGTCAAACTGCTCAGAAAAACGGATGCATGCGACAACTGAGCGCCTATTGAGTGTCGTGCGGGATCTAGTCATTGAGGTTGATGCTGGACCTGTCGCCTCTACGGTCTCGATTGGCTGTGTTTCACTGCCTGCAAGCGCCAAAACGGCTCAGGCGGCGATGATGCGCGCGGAAGAAGCGCTCACAGAAGCCAAACATTCACGCCGGGCATCCTATGCCGCTTTTGAGCATAGCCCGGAACGCGATCGTGCTCGCCGAAGCAATCTCAAGATTGCCGATGAACTTCTCGCTGCGCTCAATGAACGGCGCTTGACCTTGGCGTTTCAGCCGCTGGTCTCCTCAGCAACTCTGGAACCGGTTTTGCACGAAACGCTTATCCGCCTGCGCCAGCGGGATGGCGAAGTAGTGTCGGCGGGACAGTTCATTCCTATTGCAGAGAAGTTAGGCCTTGTTCGCCTGATCGATCATCGTGTCCTGGAGCTGGCTTTTGAAGAGCTCGTTCATACGAACAAGCCGCAGCTCGCCATAAACGTGTCGGGATATACGATCACTGACCGGGTCTGGCTTGATATGTTCATCGCGCTGACGAAATCAAATCCGGGTACTGCAGAGCGGCTGGTGGTTGAGATTACCGAAACAGTTGCAATCGAAGAAATTAGCGAAAGTCAGCAATTTGTTCAGACGGTTCGAAATCAGGGGTCGAAGGTGGCCATTGATGATTTTGGCGCCGGATATACGTCGTTTAGGAACCTCAAGTGCCTGGACGTCGATATGGTGAAAATCGATGGCTCGTTTGTCGAGGGACTGGTCGACAAGCCAGACAATCAGATGTTCCTGCGAAGCTTCGTTGGCCTTGCAAGAAATTTTGGTCTGCCTACCGTGGCGGAGTTTGTGACCTGCCAGGGTGAAATTGATTACCTGCGTGAAATCGGTGTGGAGTATCTACAAGGCTTCCATGTGGGCAAGCCTGTTCTTCTTCCGCCATGGCGTGAGGGTGAAAAAGAGGCAGAAGTTGCTCCGAAGAAAGACAATCGCGCCGTGTCTTAGCGTTGGTGTGTTATTTTTCTTTGTCTTTGCCTGAGAGGGCCGCGAGTTCTTTCTGAATTTCCTTGAGCTGCTGCTTGACCGTTTCCAGGTCGTCTCCATCGCCCAGCGCAGACTTTTCTGCATCAGGTGATTTCTCATCGCGATTATTGTCGGCGCGCAAGGCGAAGGGTGAGAACATCCGAATTGCTTCTTCGAACATAGAAATATTCCGGCGGATCTGCTCTTCAAACTGCTCGAACCGTTCTTTGCCACCAAATGCCGATGTCATCTTGTCCACGAGCTTCGATCGTTCTTCAGAGAACGTATTCATGCTCATTTCCAAATAGGACGGCACAAATCCCTGGAGGCTGTCACCATAAAAGCTGATCAGTTGACGAAGAAACGGGACCGGCAAAAGGTTATGACCCTTTTGTTCTTGCTCGAAGATGATCTGGGTAAGGACTGACCTTGTCAGGTCCTCTGAGGTTTTGGCGTCATGTACAAGGAAGTCCTGACCTTCGCGGACCATGGTCGCGAGGTCTTCCAGCGTTACGTATGAGCTGGTTGCCGTATTGTAGAGCCGCCGATTTGCATATTTCTTGATGGTAATCGGTTCGCCGGCAACTGGTTTCTTCTTTGCCAAGGATCGCCTCGTTATTCTGGCCGTCGGATATGTGGTGGTCCCGACCGGGCCCTGTTTCTTGTCATTGTTGCGCGGCAGTGTTGCAATGCGCAAGTCTATTGGTGCATCGCGGTAGGTCAAAAGTAGGTACTTTGACGACCTCCTGACCATTTCCAGCTTATTTTCATTCTCCAAATAAGATGCAGACCGTGTTTCCCTTGTCTCTGAGGAAGGTGATTGTGCGTTGCAACAATTACTCATTGCTGAAGGGCACGTCAAAAAGCCGGAATTTCTGCCTCAGGGGTAATTTCTACTGCGAGTAGCGTCCGCACTGAATAGGTGCCGCTCCTGTCTCAGTTGGTGGTCTCATCGCCTCGTCCAGGAACGGGATAGACCCAGGTTGCTGGGGGCCCTACGTCCAAGTGGACGAAAGGTCGGCTTGTTGGATAGTAGCCCGCCCCGCCTTTGCCTAGAGACTTTGCGACGCGGTACAGCATGCCGACATCGTTGAAATCCTGGGTCAGGTCCATGGCCTTGCCTTGCATATGGAAGCTGTTTTCAGCGACCCCCTCTGACCGGGCTGCCAGCCGGGCATTGGTTGTGGGTGAGCGATAGCCCGACATTGTATAGAGCGGTGCACGGGAGGGAGTCAGCTGATCCACCTCCCACATGAGGTCCAGTAGGTCGGTGCTCATCTGTGTGGTGGTATTGGTTCTAAGGTCTCTCATAAACCAATTGATGGCACTGAAGGTCTCGGCCAGATGTTCACCGTCTGCCCAATAGGTGATGGTCAGCCTTTCCCCGGAATTCAGGCTTTGCATGCGCAATGTTCGTTTGTAGGGTGCTTGAGCCTGCACGATCGCGGGCGTCACAAGAGCGCTCGCAATGGCAAGTCCGCTTGTAAGTATCCTGCGTCGGCTGGGGGTGCTTATCTGGCGTGGTTTCTTCATAGGGCAGACCTTAGCGAAAGATCAGTTGCGGCCTCAAGTGGCGGAATTTCAACATTTCCCCCGCTTATTGGTTGTTCGGCCGTTTGTGCCTGTTCTGGAGGCATATCGCGTTCTGGCACCATATGGGCAACACGATATCCTTCATTGCGGATTTGCTTCAGAACGAAGGGGAGAGCTGCTGCAGTCCTCTGTTTGGTGTCGTGAAAGATAACAATCCCGCCACCTTTTGAGCGGATGTTTCGGATCGCGCGGTACACCACGGCGCGAGAAGAGATGCGCCTCCAGTCGTCGGTGCCGACATCGCAGGAGAAGGTCGAAATGTTCCGTGCTGCTAGCCACCCCCGTAAAGCGCTGGAGTGATTGAGGCCGGGGAAGCGAAAAAAGGGGGCCACGTCGATCTGTGCTGTTTCAGGTGCGCCATCCAGTGCGGCCTGAATCTCCGATATGCCTCTGGTGATCTGTCGGGTCGCGCGGTTCCAACTCAGGTGCCGGAGGTTGTTGGGGTGCGAATAAGAGTGCGACGCGATGGTGTGACCACGTAGAGCGGCTTCACGCACAAGATGAGGGTAGCGTTCCGCCCGATGGCCCGTGAAGAAGAAGGTTGCTTTGACGCAGTACCTGTCGAGCGTGTCCAGAATGCTGGGGGTGACATCCGGATCAGGTCCATCATCGAAGGTCAGCACCACTTCCTTTGGCTCGAGATCGACCGTGCGGGCATATTGCATGGTGCCGTAGCTTTGAACGGCGTCTGGGACGACGACAGTGCGGCTTGGGCCACCGGCCTCAATGCAGGCGGCTGACTGCTCTTCAGCTTGCGCTGTGGCGGCGGCTGAGACCAAAAGGCCAAGCGCGCATAGGCCAATTAGTGTTTTTCTCATTTCCCCATCCCCCGTAGAGAAACCATTGTCTTCTATTTAGTCGTTTTGCCTGGCTGCCAACTTTTTGGTGCTAGTTCAAATCCTGCGAAATCAAAACCCGGCGCAACAGTGCAGCCAACCAGTGTCCAGTCACCCAGCGGTTCGGCGGCCTGCCACTCATCTTTTCTGACAATGCCCTGGGGACGTTCCCCTGCCGATATGTTTGGACCCAGGGTCATGTGCTCGGGCTCATCCTCATCAGTGGCGGCAACTGACAGGCGCAAGGGATCACCCGCGTACCAGTGCCAAATTTCTGTCGCATCAACGCGGTGCCAATGAGAGCGTTCGCCTGCTTTTAAAAGGTAGTAGATCGCTGTGGAGGGAGCGCGCTCTTGGCCTTTAAAGGGATCATCGCGGAAGGTCTCGCAAAAATGACCCCCTTCCGGATGAGGCCGCAGTCCGAGCTCGCTAATCAACTGATCAGGAGTCATCGGCTCGCTTGGCGCCTTACTCATACTTCACTCCACAGGTCGGCTGACCTTTTAGAAACTATCTTTGCGGTGACGCACTTCGGTGAAGATTGCAGCGGCTGACGCGCCGACCAAGCCAATCGTCTGCTGAATTTCGTCACTGGAGGGCCGCACAAACGGGTTTGTTTTGCGTTCCAGACCGATGGTCGTCGGGACGGTGGGTTCGCCGCGGGCGCGCAGTTTGTCGATCTTGGCGATCCTTGCTGTCAGATCGGTATTGCCGGGCTCAATTGTTGCGGCGAACTTGGCGTTGGCCTGTGTGTATTCGTGGGCGCAGTAGACCGTGGTCTCATCTGGCAGGGCCATCAGTTTTTCCAGCGAGGACCACATTTGCTCAGGTGTTCCTTCGAACACGCGACCGCAACCAAGGGCGAAAAGAGCATCGCCGACAAAGGCGACGCCTTCCTCTTCGAAATAATAGGCAATGTGCCCGAGTGTGTGACCAGGTACTCCAATGACTTGCACTTCATGGGTTCCGAACAGAAATGTATCCCCGTCGCCGACTTCCTTTTCGATGCCTGGAATTTTGTCTGCTTCGTCGCGCGGACCGATAATGGCGCAGCCGGTCTTTTCCTGGAGCTCCAGATTGCCGCCAGCATGGTCATAGTGATGGTGGGTGTTCAAAATGTGGGTCAGTTCCCAGCCATGAGATTTCAGCGATGCTTCAATTGGCCCTATTTCGGGTGTGTCAATTGTCGCCGTTGTATCGGCTTCCGGGTCGTGAATGAGATAACCATAATTGTCGCTGAGGCAGGGTATTTGATGGATTACAAGCTTGGACATGATTGCTCCGGGCACAGGATAATGTTTCAGGCAGGGTAACGCCGATCTATGTCAAAATGAACAGGCTGGGCGGTTGTTTTGCAGTATTCGGGAGGGACGTTAACGCCGTTTGCTCCAAAATCAGGTAGTTTGTGGCCATGTATCCAGATGTAGTTGATCTCAGGAGCTTTTATACCAAGCCGTTGGGACGGGTCGCGTGCCGCGTGATCGGGCTCCAGCTGCGCAATATCTGGCCCAGCGTGTCCGGCATGACAGTGGCCGGGTTTGGATATGCCACGCCTTACCTCCAGCCCTTTCTCGGTGAAGCCACACGGGTGTTGGCACTTATGCCAGCCGAACAAGGTGTCGTGCGATGGCCTTTGAACGCGCCGGGCCTGGTGAGTCTGGCAGACGAGACGCACCTCCCTTTGCCCGACGAATGCGTTGACCGATTGGTGCTCGTGCACTCTGTCGAAAATAGCGAAGCCTTGCGCGCTTTGTTACGGCAAGCCTGGCAGGTGCTGGCGCCCGGCGGGCGGTTGTTCATCGTTGCGCCCAATAGACATGGTTTTTGGGCGCGCCGAGACAAAACGCCGTTTGGTCATGGCCGTCCCTTTACCCGGATGCAGCTTTCTGAATTGCTTCGTGGTGCCATGTTCACGCCGACACTCTGGCGATCCTGCCTCTTTGTTCCGCCGTTTGGCGTTCGTCCTTTCATACGCTCCGCTTTGGCGTGGGAGCGGTTGGGGCGTATCAGCGGTGGTCGATTTGCCGGTGTCATCCTGGTTGAAGCGGCCAAGCAGATGTATGCAACGCCGCCGCTAGCAGTTGAAAATGGTGTTCGCCGCCGACTGGCCGCACCCGTTGGTGGACTGACACCAGGAAACGTCAAACGTGACAGGACGGACCGGATCGGCCACCATGCCGCGCTCAGACCACAAACCTGACTAGTTAAAGGTACGTCACATGAAAATGATCGTCGCAATTGTGAAACCCGCGGTAACCGAGCCTGTGATGGATGCGCTCGCCGAGATCGGTATTTCCGGCCTGACGGTGAGTGAAGTGAAGGGGCATGGTCGCCAAAAAGGGCAAACGGAGATTTACCGCGGCGCAGAATATCAGGTCACGCTGGTGCCGAAAGTTCGTTTCGAGATCGCGGTTGAAGATTCTGTGGTCGACAGTGTTGTCGACACGATCTGTAAAACTGCTTCAACCGGCAAGATCGGTGATGGCAAAGTTTTTGTGATGGATATGGCGTCAGCCGTTCGAATTCGTACAGGCGAGCGAGATTCAGACGCGATTGGTGCTTGAGAAATCCTGCCTAGCGGCGTTTAAGCAAAAAGACAGCTTCTTCAGCGAGCAGATTATCGAAAAATCCTGGATTGCTCGCGTGACGTACCGTGCCGCCTGACAGCATGAGACCTTGCACAACCTCCAGGTCCAACTCATCACACAAGGTCACGAAGTCCTTCACAGTGCAGAGGTGGATGTTGGGCGTCTCGTACCATTTGTCCGACAAAGTATCTGTTTCGGGCATGCGGCCCAAAAGACCAAGCTGAACTCTGATCTTCCAGTGCCCGAAGTTAGGAAAGGACACGATCACATGCCGACCGATGCGTCTCATCTGGCGCAGGACGGTGCCGGGGTTTCGTGTTGCCTGGATGGTTTTGCTTAGAATGATGTAGTCAAAGGCGTCTTTGGGATAATCGCCGAGATCCTGGTCAGCGTCCCCTTGAATAACCGACAGGCCACGGGTCACGCAGGCATTCACCCCGTCCTGGGAAAGCTCGACGCCGCGGCCATCTACGTTGCGTTTGGTGGCCAGAATCTCCAACAGCTCGCCTTCCCCACAGCCGACATCGAGAACGCGTGATGAGGGCTCTACAAGGTCGGCGATGATGGAAAGGTCGCGGCGATTGTCGAGTGGCTTGAGAGCCATTATCCAAGCCCCCGTCGTTCTGCTGTGCTGTCGATGAATCCTCTAAGTGTGGAGAACATTTCCGGCTCATCAAGCAAGAAGGCATCATGCCCCTTGTCTGACTCGATTTCGACAAAGCTCACATTGGCGGCGACCGCGTTCAGCGCGTGCACGATCTGTTTGTTGTACGTCGTGGGATAATGCCAATCACTGGTGAAGGAGACGACGCAGAAACGTGTCTCTGTATCTTTGAAGGCGTTTGCAAGCGAGTCTCCGTGACCGGCGGCCAGGTCGAAATAGTCCATTGCGCGCGTAATATAGAGATAAGAGTTTGCGTCAAAACGATCGACAAAGGTTGATCCCTGGTGCCGCAAATAGCTCTCGATCTGGAAGTCTGGCCCAAATCCATAGGTAAACTCCTCGCCGTCCTGTAGGTTCCGGTCGAACTTCTGGAAGAGGGAGCTTTCTGACATGTAGGTGATGTGGGCAGCCATGCGGGCGACGGCGAGGCCTTTGCGGGGTCTCGTGCCGTGCTCGTAATAGGCGCCGTCATGCCAGTCCGGATCTGCCTGTACTGCCTGGCGCCCCACTTCGTGGAAGGCAATATTCTGCGCTGAATGGCGTGCGGCCGTTGCGATGGGGATCGCAGAATAAACGCGGTCGGCATAGGTGCTCGCCCATTCGAGCGTCTGCATGCCCCCCATTGACCCGCCAGCGACGCAAAAGAGCTTGTCGATGCCCAGATGGTCGATCAACTGCACTTGTGCCCGCACCATGTCGGCAATGGTGATTACGGGGAAATCCAGGCCGTAGGGCTTGCCTGTTTCCGGGTTAATGGACTCAGGTCCAGTGGTTCCCTGGCAGCCGCCGACGACGTTCGGGCAGATCACAAAGAACCGGTTGGTGTCGATTGGACAACCGGGGCCGATCATCCCTTGCCACCAACCTTCCTTGCCGGTTGCCGGGTGTACATTGGCTGCATGTTGATCAAGCGTCAGGGCATGGCAGACCAGGACTGCGTTGGTATTGTCGGCGTTCAAGGTCCCGTAGGTATTGTAGGCTTGGACGACAGGGTACAAATCTTCGCCGGAATCGAGGCGTAGGGGTTGGCTTGATTGAAACGTGACCATTTCAAACGCCAACTTTTGCTCCTCTTGGTTCCGGGACTGATCACCGGATATGTCTGCACTTGTACCCATGGTTTAGCCAGGCTCCGACATTGCCTTCTGACAGCATCTGAGTAGCCTGTCCGTCTTTCAATTGCCTTGCAAAAAGGGTGCTTAGCTAGGGTGCCAAGCCCCTGATTGTCAACGTTTTCTTTGATTTTAACCTTTGTGCCCCCTATGAATAGCCGCGCATGGCTCGAAGACGGTAAACAATCCGCGACGGTGCTTTTAAGGACGGAATGATGACATCGCTAAAGCCACAACCCGGCATTATGGACATCGTGCCCTATGTCGGCGGCAGGGAGAGCGCCGACGGCGCTGCCCGTGTGTTCAAGCTCTCTGCAAACGAAACGCCGCTGGGGCCGAGCCCCAAAGCAATTGAGGCATTTCGCGCAGTTGGAGACAGTTTGGAGATCTATCCAGACGGGTCAGGTCTTGTGCTCCGGGAAGCGATCGCAGACCGGTTTGGGTTGAATGCTGAGCGGATCGTCTGCGGGGCCGGGTCAGACGAACTGCTGCACCTTCTGGCGCAATGTTATCTGGGCCCGGGTGACGAGGCGATCGTCAGCGAGCACGGATTCCTGGTCTATCCGATCATCACCAAGGCGGCTGGGGCAAAGGTGGTGACGGTTGGCGAGACTGACTTTACCGCGACAGTGGATGCCTTTCTGACGGCGCAGAGCGATGCGACGCGGGTAGTCTTTCTGGCAAACCCTAACAACCCGACCGGCACTTACATCCCGACTGATGAAGTCCGGCGGCTTCGTGCTGGTCTGCGCGATGATGTGCTTCTGATCCTGGACGCGGCTTACGCGGAATATGTGCGGCGGAACGATTATGAAGCCGGCATTGAGATGGTTGCGACCCATGACAATGTGGTGATGACGCGAACTTTTTCGAAGATCTATGGGCTGGCAGCGCTGCGGCTGGGTTGGGCTTATTGCCCGGAGACGGTGGCTGATGTCTTGAACCGGGTTCGCGGGCCTTTCAACGTGAACACGCCTGCCTTGATGGCAGGCGTTGCCGCCATGAAGGATCAGGCGCATGTAGAGCGGGCGGCCGACCATAATGAAAAATGGTCAGACTGGCTCACCGGCGAGATTGCGGCGCTTGGCCTTGAAGTTCTCCCTGCCTCTGCGAACTTCCTGAGCATCCGCTTTCCCAACGTCGAGGGACGGCGGGCGGCGGACGCGGATGAATTTCTTATGAAGCGCGGACTGATTCTGCGTGGTATTGGCGCCTATGGCATGCCAGATTTTCTACGTCTGAGCGTTGGCACTGAAGAAGCAAACCGGCTCGTTGTTGAGACGCTGACCGAGTTTATGAGGGAGCACCCATGAGCGGGGATACGCATTTTGACCGGGTTGCTCTTATCGGTCTTGGGCTCATTGGATCCTCTCTCGGTCATGCCATGAAGCGCGCGGGGCTTGCATGCGAGATTGTTGGGTCTGCCCGTTCTGAAACAACCCGCGCTCGGTCTCTCGAGATTGGCTTTATCGACCGGGCGGAGGCACGTGCGGCTGATGCGGTTAAGGGTGCTGACCTGGTGGTGCTTTGCACACCCGTCGGCGCCGTTGGCGCTGTGGCGCAGGATATTGCGCCGCATCTTGCTGAAGGCGCCATCCTCACAGATGTGGGATCAGTGAAGGCGTCGCTGATTGATGATGTGGGACCTTACGTGCCTGAGGGTGTTCACTTCATTCCCGGACACCCGATTGCGGGGACTGAGCAGAGTGGTCCGGATGCAGGCTTTCCCGAACTCTTCGATGGGCGCTGGTGCATTCTAACGCCACTCGAAGACAGTGATCCCGATATGGTCGCTAAGCTTTCCCGCTTCTGGGAAGCCTGCGGCTCAAAGATCGATGTGATGGACGCCAAGCACCATGACCTGGTGCTTGCGATCACGAGCCATCTGCCGCATCTCATCGCCTACAATATTGTGGGGACTGCAGATGATTTGGAAGCCGTCACCAAGTCTGAAGTGATCAAATATTCGGCTGGTGGCTTTCGGGATTTCACGCGGCTCGCAGCATCTGACCCGACAATGTGGCGGGATGTTTGCCTCAACAATCGCGACGCTATTCTTGAAATGTTCGGACGCTTCTCAGAGGACCTTGCCGCCATGCAGCGGGCCATCCGCTGGGGTGACGGGGACGCTCTGTTTGATCTCTTCACCCGTACCCGGGACATTCGCCGTTCCATTGTGGATGCGGGTCAGGAGGTGGCGGCTCCGAACTTTGGTCGCGATCCACCCAAGGACGAGTAGGTTCTTTTGTGGTGCATTTTCGAACCACAAAGGTCTGCAACTTTTTTTGAAAAATGCTCTAATAAAGCGGCTCTAGCCGGGCAGCTGCGACTGGCCCTAGAAATAAAACACCGTCTTTCATGGCCACAGGCAAGCGAACACGGCCTGCTTCTTCTCCCTGCATGCTCGAAAGAGCCACCATGCCGGCGAAGGCGAGGCGGGCGCTTTGTTGGGAGACGACGTCGGCGCCAACCAGAGCGTCAATCAGCCCATCGAGATTTCCTACGCTGGTCTGGAAACGTCCTTCCAGACGCCCCAGGCTGTCCAGTTTGACTTCGCCCTGTCCGGTCATCTCAATCGGACCCCACTCAAGTTCGAATTCTGAGATCGCGAGTTTTGTGCCATTTGTGGCGGCATCGGGCAGAAAGGTGGCAAGCGCATCTGGAAAACCTGGCGGCAGGTCTGTGATGCGGGTCTGGGCTTCCAGATGCGCGATATTGCTTCCTGCCCAGGTGGTATCGCCAAGATTCACCCATGAGATGTCCTGGCCTTTCAGAGCGATGTCAAAGGCAGTGCCCGGCACTTCAGGCGCAGGACGACCGTGCAGTTGCAACCGTCCCGCCGCCGCGCCGCCTGCGAGAACGGGGCCGTCGTCCGTTTGTTGTGTTCTTGTGGCTGCGAGATTTTGAATGTCTGCGGAAAGACGTTGTTCCTCCCCACTTTCATCAATATAGCTCGCCCAGAACACGTCGGATGTCAGGTTGAGGGTGAACCTCTGCTCAGACCCATCGCGGGGTTCTGAATAGTGGACGCGCTGGGCGCCGGGGATATCGACAATGACATGGTTGAGTCTGTAAGCGAGTGTTTGCGCGCTCAGGCTGTCTGCTTCCCAGGTCCATGCGCGGGGTGCGTCCGGTGCGTCTATGCGGCCGCCTGCAACATCCACCTGTATCCGATAGGGATAGCCACCGGTCTCCAATTTGTCCCAGCTCACAGCAATCCCATTGGCCGCCTGATCAGTCTGCCATTTCAGAATGGCGGCTTCAACACGGTTGGCAACACCGACCCACCAGAGCGAATAGGTGATGCCACCTACAGCAATGAGAGCGAATGGGAGAATCAGCGACCAGCGGATGTTTTTCATCGGTTCAGGCAAACGGCTCATAAGGACAATTACATTTCCGAAGCTGCTGCGCGGGCGCGGCTGCTTTTGGGGGAAGTGGGAAGACCTGATAGATTTCCCAGTGTTGAGGCAAACAGTTAAGCAAGCGTAGCGACATCATGCAGGATTTATGGGTATTTGGATATGGGTCGTTGATGTGGCGTCCTGGTTTTCCGTTTGTCGCGCGCTATGCTGCCCGCCTTCACGGCTACCACCGTTCTTTCTGCGTTTTTAGTCATGTCCATCGGGGAACCAAGGAACGTCCCGGGTTGGTTTTTGGTCTAGATCGCGGCGGGTCTTGTCGCGGTTTTGCCTATCAGGTTGCGCCAGAGAATGCAGAAGCCACGCGGCTCTATCTGCAAGAACGTGAACAGGTGACGAGCGTCTACCTTGATGTCACCAGGCCTTTGACCTTGTTGGATGGGCCGTTGCCCAAGGTTGAGGCACTGTGCTTCATTGTTGATCGGGAGCATGAACAGTATGCGCATAAGCTTGATTTTGACCGGCAGGTGGATCTGATTGCGCGTGGCGAGGGGCAGTCAGGAAAGAACCCTGAATATCTTCAGAGTACTGTCGAACATCTCCAGGAGATGCAGATCAGCGACCGGGGGTTGGAGACACTTTGGCGCGCTGTAGAGCGGCGTCTAGATCAATCGTCTCCGCGCCGGTAAATTTCGTCAGGCGACGCAGGGCTTTTCGCAGACCTTCTTCGCGGGCGGCGGTCAGGTTTACACCGTCTTCCAGCCAAAGGTCCTTCACTTCGACACGGCCTTCTTTGCGGTGCACTTTGACATCGGTCCGCCCTGTGAATTTCGGTCCTTCCAGTATCGGCAAGACGTAATAGCCATATTGTCGCTTCTTTTC
Source organism: Parvibaculum sp. (assembly GCA_002695905.1). Lineage (GTDB taxonomy): Bacteria > Pseudomonadota > Alphaproteobacteria > Parvibaculales > Parvibaculaceae > Mf105b01. The sequence goes on along the minus strand of NZQM01000168.1, from coordinate 18,400 downwards.
GGGGACAAAAATTTCCACGCGATAGTCAAAGCCAAAAAGGCGTTCGGCGCGCTTTCTGTCGCGAACAACCGGATCAAAAGGGCTTAGCAGGCGAAGGCGCTTTGATGGCGCTTTCAGCGCGTCAAGTTCTTCTTCAATAGATGCGAACGCTACGGATTTCCGCCATGTTCCCTCAGCGCCTTCCACCTCAACAGGGATCAGGTCGCGCCCGGTATGTTTATTGACCCAATCGGCTGCCTGTTTGTTCGAGACGCTCGCCCAATAGGCGGCGATTTCTCCATGGGTCGCTGTGCCCAATCGTTTCAGCGCCTCGCGACATTTCCAGTCGATGGTCTGGGCGAGACTTGGTTTTTCTTCGCGGTGGCACCCTTCAATGCAGCGCTCGGTGAGATCATAGACTTTCTGAAAGCCTTCCCGTCGAACGATGGCCAGTTCTCCAGCCCGCCAAAGGTATTCCAGGGCTGTTTTTGAGGGCCCCCATCCCCACCATGCGCCCTGGCCTTTATCCTCAAAGTCTCGCGACATGAGGGGCCCTTCTTTCTTGATGCGGGCTTTTACCGCTTTCACGACTTTGGTGCCGTCAGGCCCCATTCGTTGCTGCCAGTTTGGATGGCTTAGGCGTTCTTTGGCGCGGGAAAACCGATGGCGCCAATAGGGATAAAATTCTGTGGGGATGAGGCAGGCGTCATGAGTCCAATGTTCGAAAAGTGTGCCGCGCTCTTCGTGAAGCTCCTTGAGATGTTTGTGGCGATATCCGTCTGCACGTGAGTGCAGAATCATATGGTGTGCCCGCTCGACGGTATTGATGCTGTCGAGCTGCACATATCCAAGCTGGCTTATGAGGTCTTGGAGCCTGTCTGCATTGAACGGGCCGGACTGTTTCTGGCCGAGCCCTTGCTTGTTCAGCAACAAGGATTTGGCATCGGCATTTGATATCTTGAGTGTCACGTCTTTGTCAGCCGCACCGTGAATATCCGCACTCGGTGCAGTTATCGCAGCCTTCCTGCCGGATCAGTGAGCGATCGCCGCAGCGTGGGCAACTGGCCCGCCTCGGTCTGTCTGTATCGCCTGCCACTTTTTGAAGCGCTTCTGAAATCGGGCGGCCCTCACTCTTGGTAATGAACCCTGTGTCGATCATGTGCTGTTCGATTACTTCACCAATGGCGGCCAGCAAGCTGGGAACATATCGTCCATCAACCCAGGCACCACCGCGCGGGTCAAATACGGCCTTCAGTTCTTCGACCACAAAAGTGACATCGCCACCGCGCCTGAAGACCGCAGAGATCATCCGTGTCAGGGCAACGGTCCAGGCATAATGCTCCATGTTTTTTGAGTTGATGAAGATCTCAAAAGGACGCCTGCGATTGTCCTGCATTATGTCGTTCAACGTGATGTACATCGCGTGATCGCTTTCAGGCCATTGCAGTTTGTATGTGAAGCCGGGCAGTGCCGAATTACGCTCCAAGGGGGATGACATGTAGACGACACCCTCGTGTTCGATAGGGTCGAGAGAAGGCGTCGGTGCATCCAAGGGAAGAGCAGATTGGCTTTGTGTTTCTTTTTGCTCGGCTGGTTTTGTTGTGGAGAGGACCGAGCCGCGCACCTCGTTTGGTCGATAGGTGGTGCAGCCTTTCAGCCCCATATGATAGGCATCGCGGTAGACCGATTTGAAATCTTCAAAGCTCAGATCTTCCGGGCAGTTGATGGTTTTTGAGATCGAGCTGTCGATGTATTTTTGAACGCTGGCCTGAACCCTGACATGGTCCGAAGGGCTCAGACTTTCTGTCGTCACAAAAGTGTCTGGCAGCGCCGCGTCTTCCCCGAACTTTTCCCTATATTGAGCAACAGCATAATCGACAACCTTCTCTTCTTTCCGGGAACCGTCGGGCATCAGGACCTTGCGGGTATAGTCTAGGGCAAAGATTGGCTCGATGCCGCTAGAGACATTGCCAGCAAAGAGAGAAATCGTTCCTGTCGGCGCGATGGACGTGAGAAGCGCGTTTCGAATTCCCTTTTCTTCAATGGCTGCACGCATATCAGCATCGAGATGTTTGACGGTTTCGCCGGCAAGGAACGCTTCTTTGTCGAAAAGGGGGAACGCGCCTTTTTCTGCGGCAAGATCTGTTGAGGCAAGATAGGCGGCTCGCTGAAGCGCCTGCATCCAGGTCTCAATGAGTTCAAGGCTTTCATCGCTGCCATAGCGCTCGCCACACATGACGAGCGCATCAGCAAGGCCAGTGACGCCGAGGCCAATGCGCCGCTTGGCTTTGGCTTCATGTTCCTGTTGAGGCAAGGGAAAGCGTGAAATGTCGATGACATTGTCCATGGCGCGCACAGCGGTGCGGACCAAGCCCTCCAGCTCTGCCAAATAAATTTTGGCGTCTGGGCCGAACGGATTTTTGACCAATCGCGCAAGGTTGATCGACCCCAAGAGACAGGCGCCATAGGGTGGAAGGGGTTGCTCGCCACAGGGATTGGTGGCGTGAATGGTTTCGCAATAGGCGAGATTGTTTTGTTTGTTGATGCGATCAATGAAAATGACACCGGGCTCCGCATAGGCGTAGGTGGCCTCCATGATCTTGTCCCATAGCGCCCGAGCTTTGATTATTTTGTAGGTTTTGCCGTCGAAGACGAGCGGCCAGTCAGCATCGGCTGCGACCGCCTCCATAAAGGGATCTGTCACGAGCACGGACAGATTGAACATGGTCAGCCGACCAGCTTCCTGTTTTGCCTCAATAAAGTCTTCAATGTCTGGATGATTGCACACCATGGTTGCCATCATGGCGCCGCGTCTTGATCCTGCAGACATGATGGTCTGGCACATGGCGTTCCAGACATCCATAAAGCTCAATGGGCCGGATGCATCTGCCCCCACGCCTTTTACTTCGGCGCCTTTGGGCCGTAAGGTGGAGAAGTCGTACCCTATGCCACCGCCTTGCTGCATGGTGAGCGCGGCTTCCTTCAGCGCCTCGAATATGCCTGCCATGTCATCGGGTACATCGCCCATGACAAAACAATTGAAGAGCGTGACCGAGCGCCCAGTGCCGGCACCGGCAATGACGCGGCCGGCGGGCAAAAACTGAAATCCCTCTAAAGCTTGTTTGAACTCTGTTTCCCACCTTGGCTGGTCTGCAGGCGCTTCCGCCTCAGCCAGTGCCTGTGCAATGCGGGTCCAGGTTGCTTCAACCGTCTCATCCGCGGGCAGCATGTCTGACCCGCTGAAGCGATATTTCATTTGCCATATCTGGTCGGCAATAGGGATCAGGGTGTTGGGCTGCGTCATTGAAAGCTATCCGGATGTAGGCAGGTAGATTGAGGGACCCTGATCTTGATCTGGATCATCCGGCCCGTCAAACAAATGTTCCATTTATGTTCTTTTGATGGCCTCGGAGCTTCAAGGGAACCACTACTCACCCAATGAACAATGGCCCGAGAAGGTTAATCCTTGCTGACCTCTGCGGCAGCGGCCTGCCTCGCGGCTTCGGGGTCAAAACCGGCTTCCAGCAGCAATTTGTCAGTCGCGGTCTCAATCCGGGTCTCGAGCTCTTTCATGAACTCCGGGCGTTTCAGTCCTGGTGCGATGGGCGGCAAAAATTCGATCACGATGGTGCCGGGTTTGCGTTCGAGCTTCCGTCGTGGCCAAAACAGGCCTGAATTGAGTGCGACAGGGACGCAGGGAACATCGAGATGGCTATAGAGGCCCGCTACGCCCGGCATGTAAGGATTGCGGGCACCTGGGGCGGCTCTGGTGCCTTCTGGGAAGATGATCAGGTGTCTGTCTTCTTCGGCTGCTGCTGCAGCCTGGCGCAGCATCTTTCTGAGCGCTTTAGGGCCATCTGAGCGCCTGATGGCAATCATCCGTGCTTTTTGCACATACCAGCCATAGAGGGGGATGTAGAGCAGCTCTTGTTTCAAAACGAGGGCCGGGTGTTCAACAATAGCGATCAGGCTCACCGTCTCCCACATCGATTGATGCTTTGAGGCGACCACGCAGGCTGTGTCAGGAATGTTTTCCGATCCCCTCACTTCGTAGCTGGTGCCCGCAATTATTCTGAGAAGCCACATGTTCCAGCGACCGACAGACCGTATCAGCCAGACCGCGTAACTTGATGGGCCCAGGAGAAGTGGCAGGCCGAGCAGGCCAGCTATGACAGAGGTGCTGTAAAACAGGAGGTTGAAGAGAATGGATCGAAATAAGAGCAAGTGAGGGTCCCCTTCCGGCCAGAACAGCTGGTATCAGGCGCCCCATCAGTAATCACACTTCCTCCAGGCCACCTAATCGCACCAGCGTTAGCAGAAATTTGGAGTATTCCGCAATGAGGAGACGGCTTGTGCCGGAATATCGCCACCAATCGTCCAAGCGCACCTCGTCATGGAACACCGGATGACCCTGCAGGTCTATGGTGGGCATTGCATGGCTGAGTTCGCGCAGTGCGCGCGGCATGTGATAGGCACTGGTGACAACCAGCAGACTTTGGAAGCCATTGGCCTCCGCCCAGGAGGCAGTTTCAGCCGCATTGCCAATTGTGTCTTTGGCCTTCCAATCAATGTCCACACAGCAGTCAAACAGGGCTTTATCGGGGCTCAGAAGGTCGCTGAGCTTCTCTTTTGTCACCTCCGGGTGAACCCCTGAAACGAGGAGACGGGTCCCTCTGCCGCTTGTTAGAAGGTCCATGGCGGCCTCAATGCGTTCAGAGCCACCGGTCAGCACCACGATGGCGTCCGCTGTAGGCTGGGGGCCTGCCCGGTCGGATTCAGGAATTTCGCTCAGAAACCAAAGAAAACCGACCGCATATCCAAGCGCCAAGACCGTCAGACTGGTCAGGCCTAACCTAAGTCGTCGGGGTAGTTTTCCCCAGATGGACTTGAGGGTTGCGTACATTACCGCCGGTCGCTCATATTCCCAGGAAATGACAGTTTAGCATGAGGATAAGCGCAACACCGCCAATTTGCGGCGAACTTTAGTCTTTCAGCTGGTCGCATTTTCGAACCACAAAAGTTGCAGACTTTTGTTGAAAACGCTCTAGATCATTCTGCCTAGAACGCGAAGGACCGTCATTCGGGCCGCAAGTGTGGTTGTGAGGGCCACACTTGCCGGAACCAGCAGGAGCCAGGGATAGTCGCTGAGCATAAGACCTGGAACTGGCAGCAGGAAGGCCCCGCCTTCAGAGCCTAGCCAGGTAATGGCGAGAAAGGTGAGGATGGCGGCGGCAAGACCGCTCGCTCCGCCTCGCAGACCCAGTTGCAAGAAGTGTCTCTGGACCTCGTTTGCGACAAATTCGTCGGGTGCGCCGACCAGATGCAGGACTTCAACACTTTCGTGATTCGCGGCAAGGCTCGCCCGCGTGGCGAAGACGACGATGGCCACGGTGGTGAGCGTTATCAGGGTGAGAATGCCGATGGAGAGCCAGACCGCGGAACGCGCCGCTGCCAGTAGCTCGCTGAGCCATTGTCTGTGTGTATCGAGTTCAATTCCGGGAGCCGCCGCCGCGAGACGTTCGGCGAGGCGGCTCATATCAACATTTGCGCCCGGGCTGAGTTCCACATCAATGAGAGAGGGGAGTGGCAGGTCTTCGCTCTCGGTCGTTTCCCCCAACCAGGGGTCGAGAAGCGCTCGAATATCCTCTTCTGATAATGCGCTCGCCCGCTCTATTCCCTCGACATCATCAAGCACAGCCAGGGCGGCGCTGATCTGATCCTCCGTTGCGATCTCTGCGTGAGGCTTGACCTGGATGGTGAGCGAACCTTCCAGCTGGGCGGTCCAGTCATTGGCGGACCGGGTGACTGTTACCATGGCGCCAAATGCCAGGCAGGCGAGGTAGGACATAGCGGCGATCACAAGCACCAAGGTGGCACCCGTCACGTCTGCTGGTGGCATGATGCCGCTGCGCGGCGTCCGGCCGACAATCAGCGCCATCCAGTTTGATACGGGACTCAGGCTGACTTTGTCGCTTGTGTCAGCGTCAGTCACGATAGGTCAGCTCCCCATTTTGAATGATGAGCTCTGGGGCGTGGCTTGCATCTACAAGGGCGCGGTCATGGGTGGCGATTAGAACCGACGTGCCCAGGCGATTTAGCTCGATAAAGAGACGCAACAGCCGCTGACCCATTTCTGGATCAACATTGCCGGTTGGTTCATCGGCAAGCAGCAATGCTGGTCGTCCCACAACCGCGCGCGCGATGGCGGCGCGCTGCTGTTCACCGCCTGAGAGGGTGGAGGGGCGCGCCTGCATGCGGTCGCCTAGCCCTACCCAGGTGAGGAGCTCTTCTACATCGTCGCGATACTCTGATTCATTGCGCCCCGTGACCTTCAGCGGCAGGGCAACGTTCTCATAGGTTGTGAGATGTTCCAGGAGGCGGAACTCCTGAAACACGACGCCGATGCGTCTGCGGAGGCCAGGCAGTTCTGCGCGTGATGTGGTTGCCACGTCATGCCCGAACATGGAGATCAGACCGCGTGATGGCTTATGGGCAAGAAACATCAGTTTCAACAGAGAGGTTTTTCCGGCGCCGGATGGTCCGGTGAGGAAATGTAACGATCCGGGCTCCAAATGGAAGGAGACGTCCCGCAAAATCTCCGGGCCCATTCCATAACGCATCCCGACATTTTCAAACCGCACCATTTACGCTGCTCTTCTTCGCTTTGCTGTTACAAACATTGGCACAAAATATCGTCTTTCGCCGTGGGATTAACTCAGCCTTAACCACGATTACGCGTTTAATAGTCGGCGCAAGCCAGCCTTGCACGGAAAATCGCTCGACGCTGGATGCTTGAGGGTTTCTACCGCGGGTTTCGAGGGTGTTTTCCATTGCTCGCTTGAGTTGCTGGGTTGGCCTGTGCAAAGTGATGTCAATCAAACTTGATTCAGAAAAGACCTGATTCGTATGATTATTTCCTGCCCATCCTGCACGACCAAGTACCAAGTAGAGGCGGCTGGCTTCATGCCAAAGGGCCGTAAGGTGCGCTGTGCAAAATGCGGGGAAACTTGGCATCAGGATCCGCCCAAAGACATTCCGAAAACACTGGATGAAACTGATGAGGTGCCGGTCGAGGCCAAAGAAGCTGCACCCCCTCCTCCGGCAAAGGAGGTTGTCGCGCCTGCTCAGAAAGCTGCTCCGGCCAGCGCTGGATCGGCGGCAGTTGCCGCACGGCGGATGGCAGCTTTTCGCAAAACGCTGACGCGCTGGCGCATGGGGCAGGTTGTCGGCTTTGCAGGGCTGGGCTTGTTTGTTGGGCTCACACTCCTTGCGCTCTACAGCTTCAAGGATGAGCTTGTTGCGGCTTGGCCAGCGACGGCCTCGCTCTATGCGGTGCTTAATGAGCCGGTAAATCCGCAGCGCATGGAATTTCAAAACGTCGCCTATGAGCATCAATATGAGAATGGTCTGCCCGTTCTCTCGATCACTGGCGAAGTGGTTAATGTGGGCGATGCCCGTCTCTCCGTCCCCCGTGTCCGTGTGGGCTTGCGGGATGAAGGGCAGAATGAACTCTATGCCTGGACTTTTGCGTTGCCGGAGCCAGCGCTTGAGCCAAGTGAGACAGCAGAATTCGTGACACGCCTGTCGAGCCCTCCCATTGATGCGCGGGATCTCGAAATTCGGTTCCTAGATCAAATAGACGAAATGAACCCCTGACCGGGCTTAGGTTTTTCCGCGCTTCAGAAACGGCGTAGTAGACGTTCCAGATATTCTAATTCTTGTTCCGGGCGCCCTAGCTCGGCTGCACGTTTGCGCAGCTCTTGCAGAATTTGGCGGGCGCGTTGGAGATCCAACTCGTCTGGCAACTTTACTGAATCTGAATTGCTGGTTCCATTCGAGGTCAAAGGGCGTCCCAGCGGATCGGTCTGATCACCGCCTGCGTTCACACCGCTCTGCTCTCCTCCTGATCCCATGGAGTCAAACATGGCGTCGGCGAGCGCTTGCGCGCCGGAGCGAAGTTGGTCGATGGCCTGCCCTTGCGAGCCTGCCGCTGAGTCGGGTCTTCCCTGGGAGAGGCGATCTTCGGCTCTTTGCATAGAGCGCGCGGCCTGCTCCAATTCGCCCGGTACTGGTTGGCCGTTCTCACCGAGCTGACCCATCAGATCTTCGAGGCGTTGTCTGAGTCCATCTTGTTGGCCTTGTAGGTTCTCAAGCGGTGGCCCGCCGGTTTGGCCCTGATTGCCGCTTTCGCCTTCACCTGATCCTGCTGTTGCACCCTGTCCGTGCTGGAATGTTTCATCCATGAGACTGCGTTGCTCAGAGATGATGTCGCCCATTTCCCCGATGGCATCAGCGAGTTCAGATTCTCCAGGTGTCGGCTGTTGTTGTTCGTCAGTGTTAAGATTTTCCAAAATTTCATCAAGCTGTGAAAGCAGGTCCTGGGCCTGATCGCGCGCGCCGGTCTTTGCGAGGTCGCCAATGGAGTCCAGCATTTTTTCGAGATCAGAGCGTTCCATCCTCTGGCCGTCGCCTGGTGGTTGCCGTTGCGGATCAATTTCTGCTGTGGCTTTTCCGGCGAGTTCGTCCAAATAGCGAGAAAGTGCCGATTTAAGCTCCTGCATGAGTTGCTCGATCTCATTTGGCGATGCGCCCTCGGCAAGCGCCTGGGCTAGTGCTTCTCGGGCAGCCCGTAGATCGCGCTCCGCCATCGAAAGATCCCCATCTTCGATATGGAGGGCGAGGTCCCACAGGAGTTTGGACACGCCAGCCAGATCTCCTGGGCGCCTAGCGTTGACCAAACGCCAATAGGCCGCGCGCAAACCCAGATAGACGGAGCTGTCGTCGATATATTTTTCGCCTTCAAGCGCAAAGGCGTTGAGGAAGCCCGCAACGCTTCCTCTGTTTAGAGGCGACATGGCGAGCCGTTGGCGCTGTTCCACCAGGGCGGCAGCAAGAGGTTTGGTGAACTGTCTGGTGGGTAATGCCATGGTGATGGTGCGGCTTGCGCTTGTTTGCCCAGCATCATCGCTCACGACCAGAGAGAGCATCACGGGCAGACCCGCCCAGGGATGCGACAACAGATCCTTGTAGGCCGTGTTGGTTGCGTCTTTTGGACGAATGCCAGGCAGGGGCAGGTCGATCTGGGTGGCGACTTTTTCGGCAACAAATCCATCAATGAGTGGGCTGAACCCGTCGCGTGTGGGCGGTTCATCGCCGAGCTGAAAGATTTTCTTGTCTTCCAGAACGAAAATCGGATCGAGCTCCAAGTCCATTTTCAGATCAACGACGCCGTAATCATCGATGACTTCGTAGATCAGTTTGAGCGTTCTTCTGGTGGTCGCGCTGGCTTCTACCAGCCGCACAAACGGTGCTTCGTCGGGTGTGACTGTGATTGGCCAGGTTCCCTGGTCGCGGCCGCTCTGGGTGATGGCAAGGGTGCTATCTGCCTCTACGATAGCGCTGGTTTCGTAGGCATGCCCGCCCCGTTGCTCGTTTTCTTTGAGAGCAAGCGTTTCTGCTCCCAGCGTCACCTGCGGTCGGCTTCCACCGAAGATGTTTGCGGTGATTTCGCTGCCTTCAGGTACTTCCAGCGCGCCTGTGGTGGTTTGGGTCAGAAAGATGGGGGCCCGGCCTGTATAGTCTGGTGGGGTGATCCAGGCATCGACCTGGCCTACGGAGCCCGTTCCAGTAAAGCCCGGGAAAAAACCTTGAGCCAAGCGGCCACCGGCAAGAGGACCCGCGATTGCAAAAGCGGCGACCAGGCAGACGACCAAAGCGCTACGAAGGGCGAACGGGTCATGGGCTGCAAGGCCCGGTGAGGGCCACTTTGCGCGCAAGGCAGCAAGTCTCTCCTTCAGCCATTGTCTGTGTGCAGCCCATAGCTGGTCGCTGCCTGTTCCCTCCGCGGCCCGATCCTCATAGGTGGATAGGGGCCTGTGCGGGAGATTATTCATTTCCTCCAGACGGCGGAGACCATCGGCCCGCGTTGGAATTTCTGACCAGCCAAGGTCTCGGAAAAGCAGGTATCCGGCGGCACCAAGGGTTGTAAGCAAAGCGGCCCAAGCTGGGATGAGAGACCAGGTTTCGAAGGTGCCGACAAGGGCAAGGGTTGCATATGCACCCAGCACCCCAACCGGCGGCCAGATTGCTGGCCACGCCCTCTCCCACCAAAGTGATGCGCGCGTGATCTCAACCCGCGCTGCCACCGACGATGGCAGTGCCGCGTTTGATGGTTTCCCATCGGGTGTCTCGTTTGATGTTTCCGTCTGCGCCAAGCGGATCCCGTCTTCTTCTCAGATGCGGGAGAGATCACCCGCTAGTTTGTGAGCCAGTCAGGCAGTCTATCCTGTTCCAGCATTGCGTCATAACTTGGACGGGCCCGGATCACGGTGAATTGTGATCCATTCACCATCACTTCAGGCACCAACGGCCTTGTATTGTAGGTGGAGGCCTGAACAGCGCCATAGGCACCCGCTGACAGGACCGCTAGCAGATCACCGGGTTTTTGGGCACTTAAAGGCCGCCCTTTGGCGAAAAAGTCTCCGGTTTCGCAGATTGGTCCCACTATATCGTAGGTAATCCGGGGCTCGCCGGGGGCCGTTTCGGTGACGGGCTGGATATCGTGATAGGCGTCATAGAGCGTTGGCCGAATGAGGTCATTCATGGCGCCATCGATGATGAGGAACGACCTGTCCTCTCCATGTTTCTCAAAGATGACATTAACGACAAGAATGCCGGCATTCCCGGCGATCATGCGTCCAGGTTCAAACATGAGCTGACAGTCGAGATGCCCGACAGTCCGCTTCACCATCGCCGCATAGTCGACCGGTGGAGGGGGCACATCATTCGTTCCGCGATAGGGAATGCCAAGACCGCCACCAAGGTCCAACCGTGTAATGTCGTGGCCGACACCACGTAGTTCCTCAACCATCGTCGCAACACGGGTAAAGGCTTCTTCAAACGGCGCAAGATCTGTTAGCTGGCTGCCAATATGCACATCGACGCCTGCGACCTTGATCCCCGGCAGTTCTGCGGCGCGAGCGTAGACGCGCGGCGCCTGTAGCCAGGAAATACCGAATTTGTTCTCGGCTTTGCCGGTCGTGATCTTCTCGTGGGTTTTGGCATCCACGTCTGGATTGACACGCAGCGCGATGGCTGCCTCTTTTCCCATGCCGCTGGCTATTTGCGACAAGAGTTCGAGTTCAGGCTCCGATTCCACGTTGAACTGATGGATGCCGGTTTCAAGCGCGAAGGCGAGCTCTTGAGCTTGCTTGCCGACGCCGGAGAAAACGATCCGCTCCGGTGGAATGTCAGCAGCCAGTGCCCGACGTAGCTCACCCTCTGACACGATGTCTGCACCGGAGCCCAGGTCGCCAAGGGTTTTGATCACTGCGAGGTTTGAATTTGCTTTCACGGAGTAGCAGACAAGCGTATCCGTGCCTTCAAAAGCCTCTGCGAAGACACGGTAGTGCCGCTCGAGTGTGGCTGTTGAATAGCAGTAAAAGGGCGTGCCGACTTCGGCTGCAATGTCCTTCAGGGGTACATCCTCGGCGTGGAGGGTCCCGTCTTTGTATTGAAAGTGGTGCAAAGACTTACTCGCTTATGAGGGCTGACCTGGCTCGCTTAAGAAAAGAGACCTGGGTCCCTTAATGTCATCGCATTTTCGAACCGCAAAAGTCTGCAACTTTTGGCTCGAAATTGCTTTAGTCCGTCTGCTCTTGTTCTGTTGGCTGCGGTTTTAGCGGCGGGCCTTTGACGCCACAGGCGGCCAGACCGAAACTCGCGACAAGCGTTATCGTCAGGATGGTTCGGATCATTTTGTTTCTCCTTTTGCCGCGAGAACTTTCCGCCAGCGGTTTGCCTCTGCTCTTACGTTTGAGGGGGCTGTCCCGCCAAGGCTGGTGCGACTTGCGACGGAACTCTCAACACTTAATACAGAGTATATGTCATTTGTGATGGCCGGATCGACCGCCTGCATCTCTTCCACGGTCAATTCATGCAGGTCGATACCCTTGTCTTCCGCCTTAGAGACAAGGGAGCCGGTGACATGGTGTGCTTGCCGGAAAGGCAAGTCTGCAACCCGCACCAGCCAATCGGCGAGATCTGTTGCTGTGGAAAACCCGCCACCGGCGGCTTTCGCCATCGCCTCTTTGTTCGCTGTCAGGGAGCTTGCCATGGCCGTCATGGCTGCTAAGCAAAGTGACAGTGCGTCAAGGGCATCGAACAATGCCTCCTTGTCTTCCTGCATGTCCTTTGAGTAGGCGAGGGGTAGACCTTTCATCACAATGCTGAGTGATGTGAAGGCGGCAATCACCCGACCGGACTTTGCACGCACAAGTTCTGCTGCATCTGGGTTGCGTTTCTGCGGCATGATGGAGGAGCCAGTCGTCAGGCTGTCGGGCAGGTCGATGAACTTGAAACCTGCGGACATCCAGACAACGATCTCCTCGGCAAAACGCGAGAGGTGCGTTGCCGTAATGGCCGCGGCCGCCAGCGTTTCGAGCGCAAAATCCCGATCCGACACGCTGTCGAGGGAATTTCTCGTGGGGCCATCAAAACCCAATGCCGCCGCTGTCTGCTCTCGGTTGATGGGGAAAGACGTGCCTGCCAGCGCAGCTGAGCCGAGCGGGCTTTGGTTCAGCCGCTTCCGGGCGTCTGCAAACCGGCCTCTGTCCCGCGCCAACATCTCCACATAAGCCAAACAGTGGTGGCCAAACGTCACCGGCTGGGCGGTCTGCAGGTGCGTGAAGCCCGGCATGACTGTATCTGCATGGACTTCAGCCTGGGTGACAAAAGCGTCCTGAAGAGCCGCGAGTTGGGTGTCCAGATGATCGATGGTGTCGCGCACATAGAGTTTGAAGTCTGTTGCGACCTGGTCATTCCGCGAGCGTGCTGTATGCAGCCGCCCAGCGGCGGGGCCCACGAGCTCTGACAGGCGGTTTTCCACATTCATATGAATGTCTTCTAGTGAACGGGAGAAAGTGAATTGACCAGCGTCAATGTCTCGCGCGATTGTGTTGAGGCCTGCGATGATTTGATCTGCGTCGCCCTTTGAAATAATACCCTTGTCTGCCAACATAGCGCAGTGAGCCTTCGAGCCTCGGATGTCCTGGGCCGCGAGCCGTTGGTCGAACCCGATGGAGGCGTTGATTTCCTCCATAATTTCATCAGGGCCATCGCCGAACCGGCCGCCCCACATTTTATTGCTCATCGTTCTCGCTCCGGCGCTTGGTCCGGGGTGGTGGCGGGCAAGGAGAGAAGTACCATGCGTCACCAAAGTCCGGTTTATCTCGCTGTCGCCGCTCTGGCGACTGCACTTGTCATTGCGGGCATATACGTGACTTTTTGGGGAGAAAGCAATGTTGAGGGTGGAAATTCGGCTGAAATTCCAAATAGCGGCCTTGAGGCCTTTGCTGTCGGCGAGATGGCCAATTTCGCTGTTTTTGCGGTTCCGGAGCGCCCCGACCCGGTTCAGTTCGTGGATGGCGAGGGACAAAGCCGGTCTTTTGATGATTGGAAAGGCAAGGTTGTCCTGGTCAATTTGTGGGCGACCTGGTGCGGACCCTGTCGCCACGAGATGCCCGCTTTGGACCGTTTGCAGGCTGAGCTTGGCGGTGAAGACTTCGAAGTGCTTGCAGTCAGCCTTGACCGCTCTGGGCTTGATCTGCCCCGAGCATTCTATTCCGAGCACAATATTGTGCATCTGGGGCTCTACAATGATGCAAGCGCGCGCATCGGTGTCGCGCTGGGCGTTTTTGGCATACCCACGACGGTCCTGTTGGATCGCGAGGGGCGCCTGATCGGGCGGCTTGTGGGACCTGCTGAGTGGGATGCACCGGATGCGGTGGCGCTCATGAAGGCCGCGATTGGTGAGTCCAATTGATCTTTCGTTCTATTTTATAGGTATTGAGATGGCACGCCGGAATCCGTTGTTATCAGTCCTAAGATGTAGTCAACAGACCCGCTGGCTTTTGTAAGTGGAAGGGCAGTTGCATGCAGGGTCTGGTGTTCTTTCTGTGGTGTAGTGCGTTGGGCACAGATGAATAAGGGACTTTCGCCGTCATAGACGGCCTGACAGGCCTGTTGCCAACGATCGATGATTTCCGTGCGCACATTCGTTCCCAGGTCCTTGCCGAAATCGTCCAGATATCGCCCAGTTCTGTTTTCACCAACAAAGTCAGTCACAAAAGTTCCAAACAAGCGGACTTTGAAACGAGTGGGTTGGCCGCCTTCGACTTCAAGCAGGCTGATCATGGGCAGCAGGCGGGGCACTTCGATGGGATCAATGGCGGAGCGCAGGGGGATGGCTGTGTCGCCGCGCTTCGATGTCCAGTATTTGAAGAGTGCTTCCGTGTGTTTATGTGTTGGCCTAGAAGGTGTCTGCCAGCTGTTCAGCGGTTCGTTTACCAACTTTGGATTTGCCCTGGCACCAAAACTGTTCATCCCGCCCTGCCGCTTTTGCCCCGCACCGGCGCAGACTTGGTGCGCCCTGGTTCAATCTTGACTGGGTTTTGTTAACGATTGGTGAGGGCGCCGTTTTATTTAGCGGGTCGGGACCGGCGCGTCGCCCGTATAGTCGTAAAAGCCTCTTTTGGTTTTGCGACCGAGCCAGCCGGCTTCAACATACTTCACCAGAAGCGGGCAGGGACGATATTTTGTATCCGCAAGGCCGTCATAGAGGACCTGCATAATGGCGAGGCAGGTGTCCAGGCCGATGAAATCTGCCAGCTGAAACGGACCCATGCGATGGTTGGCGCCGAGGTGCATGGCTTTGTCGATGCCTTCGACGGTGCTAACGCCTTCATAGAGCGTGTAGACGGCTTCGTTGATCATGGGTACCAGGATGCGGTTTACGATGAAAGCCGGAAAATCTTCAGCTGTGGATGATTGTTTGCCCAGGCGTTCAACCAGGCTGTGCATTGCTTCGAAGGTTTCGTCATCAGTTGCGATGCCCCGTACCAATTCAACCAGCTCCATTACGGGTACCGGGTTCATGAAATGGACACCCATGAAACGTTCTGGACGGTCCGTTGCTGCTGCAAGTCGAGTGATGGAGATGGAGGAGGTGTTGGTCGCAAGATAAGTATGATCTGCCAGGTGCGGTGTCACGTTTTCAAAGATCTTGCTCTTGACCTCTTCCTTCTCTGTGGCTGACTCAATGATCAAGTCGGCGGTGCCAACTTCTTCAAGGGTGACGGCTGCGCTGATGCGGTCGAGGGCGGTCTCGCGTTGTTCTTCGCTGATGCGTCCGCTGGAAATCTGACGGGTCATGTTGCCGGTGATGGTTGCGATACCAGAATTGATCCGATCAGACGACACATCGTGCAGAAGAATGTCGTGGCCTGCGAGTGCACAGACATGGGCAATGCCATTGCCCATCTGGCCCGCCCCGATAACAGCGATTTTTTGAATGGTCATGATACCCTTACTCTCAAGCCCGGTATTTCACTTGGCAACCAGCCTAGTGGCTTTTTTGGGTGGACGGAATCAAAACCGAACGCGGTGGTGCAGGGTTAATGCAAAAACGGCGCCGCTGGTCTCCCAGGGCGCCGTTCTTAAGATCTGTGTGGTCTGTTCAGAGGCCGATTTTGCCAAGTTCTTCTTCAAGCTCTGGAACAGCAGTGAAGAGGTCGGCAACAAGACCATAGTCCGCGACCTGGAAGATCGGGGCTTCTTCGTCTTTGTTGATCGCGACGATCACCTTGCTGTCTTTCATGCCTGCCAGATGCTGGATCGCACCGGATATGCCGACGGCGATGTAAAGCTCTGGGGCCACAACCTTACCGGTTTGTCCGACTTGATAATCGTTTGGTACAAAGCCCGCATCTACAGCTGCGCGTGAGGCGCCAACGCCTGCGCCCAGCTTGTCAGCGATTTTCTCAAGCATTGGGAAGTTGTCGCCTGACTGCATGCCACGACCACCGGAGATGATAATCTTAGCAGCTGTCAGCTCTGGGCGGTCCGACACTGTGAGCTCTTCACTTACATATTCAGACAGACCAGGATTTTCGGAAGACGCATCTTCAACAGAAGCTGTTCCGCCCTCACCAGCTGCAGCAAACGCTGTCGTGCGAACCGTGAAGACCTTCTTTGCATCGGAAGACTTCACTGTTTGGATTGCGTTGCCTGCGTAGATCGGACGCTCGAACGTATTGGCGTCGATCACTGCCGTGATTTCGGAAATCTGCATCACGTCGAGCAGTGCAGCGATGCGCGGGGCAACGTTCTTGCCGCGGGTCGTGGCAGGTGCCAGGATCGCATCGTAGTCGCCTGCAAGGCTGACAACAAGAGCGGCAATCGGTTCTGCCAACCCATGGTCATACTGAGTGTCGTCGGCCTTGATGACTTTGGCAACGCCGTCGATTTTTGCGGCCGCTTCCGCGGCGGCACCACAATTTGCGCCTGCAACCAGTACATGCACGTCACCGCCAAGGGCGACAGCAGCGGTTACCGTCTTCGCTGTCGCGTCAGACAGCGCGTCATTTGTGTGTTCTGCGATTACAAGATTGGTCATCCGATCACTCCTGCTTCTTTGAGCTTGGCGACCAGTTCAGCGGCCGATTCCACTTTGATGCCAGCCTGGCGTTCTGCAGGTTCTGTTACTTTCAGAACTTCGAGGCGCGGGCTTACGTCAACGCCTGTGTCAGCGATTGCTTTCTCATCAATCGGCTTCTTCTTTGCTTTCATGATGTTTGGGAGCGATGCGTAGCGTGGCTCATTGAGGCGCAGGTCGCAGGTCACAATGGCAGGTGCGTTCAGGCGAACAGTCTGCAGGCCGCCGTCGATTTCGCGTGTGACATTGATTTTGTCGCCGTCGAGTTCGATTTTGGATGCGAACGTGCCCTGCGGCCACCCCAGAAGGGCGGCGAGCATTTGACCGGTCTGATTGCTGTCATCGTCGATGGATTGTTTACCAACGATAACGAGGCCAGGCTGTTCTTCGTCGACGATGGATTTAAGGATCTTGGCAACGCCAAGCGGCTCAACTTCATCATCTGTTTTGACGAGAATTCCGCGATCTGCGCCCATAGCAAGCGCTGTACGGATGGTTTCCTGTGCCTGCTGAGGGCCTATAGAGACCACAACGACTTCCGTCGCTGTGCCGGCTTCTTTGAGGCGAACCGCTTCTTCGACAGAAATCTCGT
The DNA here is from genome assembly GCA_002695905.1 of Parvibaculum sp. GTDB lineage: Bacteria > Pseudomonadota > Alphaproteobacteria > Parvibaculales > Parvibaculaceae > Mf105b01. The sequence goes on along the minus strand of NZQM01000168.1, from coordinate 1,337 downwards.
CGAATGGGTTCATGGACATTTTCACGTTAGCGAGTTCGACACCCGTCTGATCCGATTTGACCCGGATTTTGACGTTGTAGTCGACCACTCGCTTGACGGGAACGAGCACTTTCATTGAGGTGAACTCCTGCGCGTTGCCTGGCGTTTGCCTCAAGACTTTCCGTCGGTCTCAAGGTTTGGGCGCTGGCCTAAAAAATTGACGGTCTCACTCAACCGGCGTGCGTCCAGTGCGATGCACTGCATTTACGTCTCTCCGGCGGAGGAAACCTGCTGTTTCTGGCGACTTTGGATGTCGCCTTCTTTGCGGTGCGGCAACCTAGTCCGAGGCCTCGGGACTGTCAATTGGCGGTCGCGCGCCCAAACGCGGCATCTGGCAACTACATGAAAATATTATTGTTTTTTACTTTGTTACACTGGCAATTTCAGAAAAACACAAAGAACTTCTGAATATTACCTGGCGGTGGTAGATTAATGCACCTTGTGGCGCGACTCGACCGACGGAGACGTTTTGTCATAGCGCCAGCTTCTGGGAGGACGCTATGGGTGCTTTGGCGCATGATTTGGAGGGGGCCTTGTCGCCCCGTCTTGAGGAAGAGCTTCAGCGGTTACAGCCAGTGGACTATCGCTTGGCGGCCTTGTTGCTCATCGGTGGCGGCGGGGAAGCTCATCAGATTGCTTATGCGACCAAGCTGTTTTGCGAGATGACAGGTTATGAGGGGCCTGATCTTGTTGGTCACCCCGTTGGCTGGCTTTCGGGTCCAGACACTGACCCGGTTGCCCTGTCGGACTTCCAGGCAGCTCTCAATAGTGAAGAAGCGATAGAGCTCGATATGCTCGCCTACACGAAAGCAGGTGTGTCCTTCTGGGGGCATCTCCAGGTTCAGCCGGTGCAGCGGACAGATGGCGTGACAGAAGGGTTTGCGATTTACCTCACCCACGGCGAGAAAACGCGGGCGAGCTATCTCAGTGAGGTTTGGCAGAAGATTGAAGACGCCTGGTCCGACGACCGCCGGGACGCCGAATAATCACCAACCATCATGATCAGCGGTTGGCGCCGGGAGTCCAAAGCACATCTGCGCGACCTTTTTCGTTGCACCAGCGGGCTGCAACGAACAGATAATCTGACAGTCGATTAAGATATTTCAGTACCGCGTCGCTGACTTTGCCGGGCTCTGCCTCGCCAAGCGCGACGCAAAGCCGCTCTGCCCGCCGTGACACAGTCCTTGCGTGATGCAGGTGGGCGGCAAGGGGCGTGCCTCCTGGCAGAATAAATGAATTCAAAGGCTCCAGATCGCCATTCAGGCGATCAATCTCGGTTTCCAACCAATCAACCTGCG